>JAQUAP010000052.1 GCA_028687205.1 Candidatus Omnitrophota bacterium | reverse complement strand
AGGTCCTGGCAACGCGAATAAACATATTTAAACATAAAGCCCATCTTCTTTGTAGGCATGTAACCGACTTCCAGGCCAAGATGGTTCATACTGTCAGAGATTAAGATGCCGCTTCAAATTCGTTACGCGTGTAGTCAAGGTAAATCTCTAAATTCTCTAAAGGCATAATCCTTAAGCCGCATTTAAACACATTGTAGAACTCATACGGGGCCTGCGGAAATACGCCCTGGTCGTAAAGGAAAGGCTCGATAGAACGGTAGAGGTTGCTATCCTGATAAAGCGTTCCGTATAAAGTCGTATCGTTCCTTAAGACATTGCGCGGAAAATCCCCATACGCTAAAGTATAGTCGTTGGTGCGTTCATAGATACCGTCTAAGCTCAGCCAGTCAAAAAAATCATAATTTAAACCGATGGAACCGGTTTTAATCGTCGGGTTCATCCCGTCTACGACAGCAGCATTTTTAAAGAAATCGCCTGTTGCGCCGTCATAAACAAACGGGTCTATCCCGCCTATAGTCTTGGGCAACTTATGGTAAATCCCCAGACCTTTAGCGGTAAGCTTATCCGTGACTTTCAAGGTGGCCTCGTCGCGCGCCACATTCTCCACGAATTTTCCTCCCGCGGTATGGACATTGCGTACATCAAAAAGGTTAGAAAATTTATCCTCCAGAAAGAGCTCAAAACGAAAGCCCAGGACGCTCCTGTCGCTATCAATGCCGTCGCCGATACGGGTAGCGTTAAGTTCATCCCAATGCTCCTTAGACCCTGCCAGGCCCCCGGTATAATATCCGAGCGGCCGGCGGAAATGTATGTGCCTTGACCAAAAGGTATCCTGGCGGGTATTATGGTAATCAGAGAGTGCCGAATCAAAACCCTTATCCATGCGGCTCAGGTAAAACTTACTCTTCACCAGGAATTTTTCGTCTTTATCCAGGGCTATATCGTCATAGCCGTACTTTAAATCCATAATCTTCTTATAAGGATAACGCGTAATGAAAGAAAAATAATAGGCGTTCCCGCGGCTATCTGTTTCGTAAGTAGCATTGCCCATATCGTATTTTGACTGCGAGGTTAAGAATTCGCCCTGCAATTTCAAGCCTTCCATTACCTCATAACCTAAATCAATACCGGTAACAAAGTTCAGGCTGTCGAGTTTCTGGCTCTTGTCAACGATAAACCCAGAGCGGTTGGTGAAGGTGGCGCCGAGCATAAAATTGTCGGCAAAATAGTGCTTCAGGCGGCTGGCCAGGATCGCGTTATCTACCTGGGCATAATCCTGCCAGAGGTGCTTGGGGGTAGCCAGGGTAGTATCGAATGTCGTGCCTTCATCCGATTGGAAACTGAAAGCAAAACCTCTTAATGCCGTTAAATACTTGCCCGTGCTGTCTTTGCTTATGAAAGAAAGCGAATCATCCCAGCGCCCCTTGGTATAGCTGGGAGTTGTATCCAGGGAATTATAATTACCCGCCGTATACTGGCGCAGCCACTTGCTATCCTTCCACCATATCCCGTGATTGGTTATCATCATCGGGTCATCGGAAGTATAGGCCTGGTCCTGGTAACCCATCGGAAACACCCTGAGCTTGACCTGGTCATTGGCGTAATCCAGCCAGAGTTCGCGCAGCGGCTGGAATTCGCGTTTTATCTTCATTGACGGAATAGTAAAGCTGGCGGCGTTGCGGTTAGAAGTAACACTCTCGGCATCGGTAACACCGTCTTTAACTTTTATTTCAGGTATACCGAGGGTATCCCCCTTAAGCGAAGTATAAGCGGTTTTATTAACTACATAACCCGTATTTGACCAGTAATACATCTGTATCTCGGCGGTGTCACCGTTAGTAGCGCTGGTCACCGTAGTCTTATCGCTTTTACCCACAAAGCTCCAGGGGTCAACGGTAACATTGGTGTGGAAGTTAAAACCCTGTTCATTGTCGGTATCCACGTTTAGGCTGAGCGCATCGTAAATCGCGGGGTCATAGGTATTAAATTTATGGTTATATGCCGCAGTAGAAGTCATGCGCCAGCTTTTAAACTTTTCATTCAAATCAAAATTCGCTCTCTTCCAGATAAAATCATCGGGAGTAACGCCGAAACTAACCTGGGCCTCGCCGCTAATCCTGAAAGGCCCGGCCTTGATCCCTCCCTTATCTTCTTTCTTAAAGGGCTTGGCGGGCTTTGTACTAAAAAAATTATAATTACTGATATAATCTTTTTGAAATTTTTCCAGCTTGAGCTTATCCATCGCTTGCGCCATTACCTCATCTTTGCTTAATAACCTTGGCTTAGGCGCTATCGCCTTAGGTTCTGCGGCTGCCTCCTGCCTGGCTGCCGGGGTTAAATCCGGAAGCGCTTTTAAATTTTGCTTAAAAATCTCGTTTATGTACTGCTTGGCAACCGGGCTTTGAGGGTCAACCATTAAAGCCTTATTAAATTCATTTAAGGCATCGTCGTATTGGCCCAACCCGTAAAAGGTGACTCCCAGCTCGCATAAATATTCGGCTACGCCGGAAGAGGCAAAAGAGGCATTAGGGAAAAGAATGAAAAACAGGAGGGAAAATAGCAGCGCTAAAACCGAAAATTTTTTACTCATATATATTTTTATTATATATGAGTTCTCCGTCTTGTCAACGAAATTTTTTTTAAATAATTAGCTTCAGTTATTTGTTATAACCTGTTAAAAACACTTGAATTACGGTTAGTGCACCTGCTGCGGCTTAGCCACGAGGTCAATCTTTAAGGAATGCATAAAAATAACTAAAAATAACCTGCCTTTATGTACCGCGCAGAGGCTTCCCTTTATTTTACAAAAGAATTTCTCTCTCTGCTCTTTAGTGTTATGGCTTTTAAGGACATAGAGATACGGCGCGGGCTTTTCGATATTCTGCCCGTCTTTTACTTCTTTGACCATGCAGATAAAATGCCGGCGGATAGTGCTGCAGACGCCATGTTTATCTATAATTTCAGAGCTAGCAATAATCTTCCTTCTGCGGTCGTTAGAAGTCAGGTTCTTAAATAATAGGTCGCGCATCTCTCTTCTCCCTGATCTACGCCGGGCTATCTAAAATTAAGATAACCCGGCTTATCCCCTTCTGTGGCTGGCGGGGAGTAAATACTTTTAAAAATACCTTAAGAACAGCTTAAAAAAAATACCTTTCGCGTTTCTAAGAAAGTATAAACGCCAAACAGGGTCTTTTCAAGGCTATCTGGGGTAAAAAAGAAAGCGGTTTCTTAATTTGCCGTCTATCGAATTATGGCAAATTAATCCCGAGCAACTAATTTCTCTGCATTTAGTTGCGAGGGATCTTAATGCTACGTGGTTATTTCTTAAGGCTTAGTTTAGGCTCTTGGCCCTTGAGGATCCTTTTGATATTAGATTTGTGGCGGAAAACGATGAACAGCGATAGGAATATGCTTACGAGTATTATTGCCAGCGGCTGCCTGAATAATATGGCGAGGACGGGAAAACTTAAGGCCGCTAAAATTGAAGCCAGGGAAATAATCCTGCTGGCGACAAATACCGCCAGCCAGACCAAAATAGCCAACCCTAAGATAATTTTTAAACCCGCTAGCTTAACCGAAAGCCCAAGCACGACCCCTAATGTTGTAGCCACGCCCTTGCCTCCCTTAAACCTTAAGAAAATAGTCCAGTTGTGGCCGCAGATACAGCTTATTCCGATAAGGGTGCAAAAGGTTTCCGGAGCCAGTCCGGTTTTGGGCCCGATGAGCTGCGCCAGGATTATGACGGGTAAAAAACCTTTGCCGATATCTAAAATCAATACGGTTATCCCCCAACCCCTGCCTAAAAGCCTGAGCGCGTTGGTCGCGCCCACATTGCCTGAACCGAATTTGCGTATATCCACGCCTTTGAGCAAGCGTCCGAAAATATAGGCGGTAGGGATAGAGCCGGCAAGATAACTAATGATTATTCCGAGAAGTATCCAAAGCATAGAGCAGGACAAACCCCCTGTTTATGTAAACTGCGCCTGAAATTACCGTAAGGATAACTGCCAGCCACCAGAATAGCGGAGAAAATTTTAATTGCAGTAAAACCGAGATAACCGCCAGCATCTGGAAAAGTGTCGTCAATTTACCCCAATGGGTAGGTATAATATTGATGTTCTGTTTTACGATATAGAGCACGACGGCGCCTAAAATTATGATTACATCGCGGCTGATGACAATAAGAATGACCCAGAGCGGAAATCTTAAAACAAGGTTGGTATTTACGCACAGGCAGATAAACGCGCTCATCAGCAGCAACTTGTCTCCCAAGGGGTCTAAGATGAGGCCGGCCTTGGACTGCTGCTTTGATTTCCTGGCCATATAGCCGTCAGCAGCGTCCGAGATAGCCGCGAGGATAAAAATCCCCAAAGCGATGAACCTTAAATAACCTCGCTGCGGCGAATAGTAGGCAAGCGAGGCGATAAAAAACGGTACGCTTAAAATTCTAAAAGTGGAGATTTTATTGGCTATATTCATTTAATCACCCTTATGCGTTGCGGCGGCCAGTAAATAATCATGGCCTCGCCCAGAATATTATCCGCCGGCACAAACCCCCAGTAACGGCTGTCTCTGGAAGAACCGGAATTATCCCCTAAAACAAAGTAGCTGCCGAGCGGCACGACAAGTTTCTCGTCTTCCCTGGCAAAATCTCCCCGGTTGTAATAATAGCGCTGGTTAAAAACAGGCTCTAATAAGGCTTTGCCGTCAACATAAATCGTCCCGCTCTTGATCTCCACCGTCTCTCCCGCCATCGCCACTACCCTCTTGATAAAATCCTTCTTTTTATCCTCGGGGTATATAAAAACAACTACATCCCCTCTTTTCGGCTGCCGGAGCGCCGGAAGCCTGTAATGCGTAAAAGGCACCTTAGCCCCGTAAATAAATTTATTCACCAGGATTAAGTCGCCTTCCAGGAGTGTGGGACGCATGGAGCCGGTAGGAATTTTAAAAGCCTGGACAATGAACGGCCGGATAACGCAGAAGGCTAAAAAGGCGGCAAAAACAGCTGCTTCTATCCATTCGCGTAAGGCCGATTTCTTCTTCTGCGTCATATTTTTAATACCTCCAAAAATGCCTCCTGGGGAATCTCTACCTTTCCGAACTGTTTGAGGCGCTTCTTGCCTTTTTTCTGCTCTTCCCAGAGCTTGCGCTTACGGGTAATATCTCCGCCATAACACTTGGCAGTGACGTGTTTGCCGACGGAACGGATCTTCTGCGAGGCTAAAATCTGGCTGCCGACAGCAGCCTGCACCGCTACTTCAAATAATTGGCGCGGGATAAGTTCTTTGAGCTTGGTGACCAGGGCATGGGCGCGCGAATATGCCTTATCCTTGCACATCAGCGATGAAAAAGCGTCACAGATCTGGCCGTTCAAAAGTATATCCAGCCTCACCAGCTTAGTGGGCAGGTAATCCTTAAATTCATAATCTAATGAACCATAACCCTTAGTCAAGGATTTCATACGGTCATAAAAATCCACGATAATCTCTGAAAGCGGGATGCTGAAGGTTAATTTAACCCGGTCTTCGCTTAGATACTCGTTTGATTGGAATATCCCTCTTCTGGATTTAGTAAAATCGCAAACCGCCTCTATTGACTCTACGGGAATAATCATCAGCAAGCTGACATAGGGTTCCTGCGCCTCCCGTATCTCCTGGTCAGGAGGCAATTTCGCCGGCGTATCTACCTCAAGCGTCTCTCCGTCATTTTTAATTACGCGGTAGACGACATTCGGGACAGTGAGGATTAAATTTAAATTGTATTCTCTTTCCAGGCGTTCCTGGACGATCTCCATATGCAAAAGCCCCAGGAAGCCGCAGCGAAAGCCCGAGCCAAAAGACTGCGAATTTTCCGGCTCAAAGACAAATGAGGCATCGGATAATTTTAATTTGTCCATGGCATCGCGTAAATCCGGAAAATCGCCCGGATTAACCGGATAGATGCCGCAAAAAACCAGCGGCTTAGGCGTGCGGTATCCCGGAAATACGTCAGAACAGGGATTTTTAACATCGGTTATCGTATCGCCGATAATTATCTCCCTTGCCTCGCGGATATTAGCCGTAAAATACCCTACTTCGCCGCAAGCCAAAGAATCTACCGCCGCATATTTCAAGTTTTGGAATACCCCCAGTTCTTCAAGCTTATAGACCTTGCCTGAATGCATCATCTTAAGCTGCGTCTGCAGCGTAATATTGCCGTCTACCACCCTGACAAAAACTACTACTCCTTTATAAGCGTCAAAACGGCAATCAAAAACCAGGGCCTTTAAGGGGTGGTTATCCTCGCCTTTTGGCGCGGGGACAACCTTGATTATCCTCTCCAGGATATCCTCAACGCCTGTCCCGTCTTTTGCCGAAGCCAGGATTATATCTTCTTCTTTAAAACCCAGGACGCTGATAATCTGCTTTTTCACTCTCGGTAAGTCTATGGAAGCAAGGTCTATCTTATTGATAACGGGAATAATCTCAAGATTATTCTCCAGGGCTAAATAATAATTGGCTACAGTCTGTGCCTCTATCCCCTGGCTGGCATCTACTACCAGCACCGCTCCCTCGCAGGCAGCCAGAGATTTAGAAACCTCGTAAGTAAAATCCACGTGGCCGGGCGTATCGATTAAATTTAAAACATAATCTTTAGCGTCGCCAGCCCGGTATGCGAGCCTGACCATAGAAGCTTTAATCGTAATCCCGCGCTCGCGCTCTAAATCCATATCATCAAGGAGTTGGGTGCCTTTATGCCTCTTGTCCACCGCGCCGGTTAATTCCAGGATGCGGTCGCAAAGCGTGGATTTACCATGGTCTATATGGGCGATGATGCTGAAATTACGGATTAATTTTTTATCCATTAATAAAACCTAAAACCTTACTTACTACCTCTTCAATATTTAGCCTTGTCGTATCCACATAGACAGCGTCGTCGGCTTGCTTAAGCGGTGCGACCGCGCGTTCGGAATCTATCTTGTCGCGGTTGGCTAAATCCGCGGAGACATCTTCGAAAGCTAACCTCTGGCCCAATTCTTTTGATTCTTTATGCCTGCGTCTTACCCGCTCCTTAAACTGCGCGTCAATATAAAATTTTTTTTCCGCTCCAGGAAAAACCACCGTACCGATATCGCGTCCGTCAAGCACGGCATTGCCCTGACTTCCCAGTTTTCTCTGCAGCTCAACCATAACCTCGCGCACCTCTTTAATCTTGGCTATCTCAGAGACAAACTGGGTAATGCGCGGCTGGCGGATGTCGCTGGTTACCTCGCGGCCATCCAGGAGTACCTTCAATGTACCGTCAGGATTATTGCTTAAACTAATACTGCTATTTGCGGCAAGCTCAATGATCTTGGCGGTATTGGCTATGTCCGTATTTGTCTCCAAGACCTTCAAGGTAAGCGCCCGGTACATAGCGCCTGTATCGATATAAAGAAATTTGAGTTTTTCGGCGAGCAGTTTGGCGACAGTGCTTTTACCTGCACCTGCGGGGCCGTCTATGGCGATGATCATGCTAAAGCGTTTCTCTTCTTTTGCGCGAGGCGTAAAATAGCCGTAAGTTTTTCTTTATCATTCCTGCTGATGGCGGATTTTATCTTCCGTAAGCTTTTTTCAAACGCGGCTATTGCCGTAAGCATATTCTTCTTATTGGTCAAAAAGATGCCCTGCCAGAGCAGGGCATCGGAAGCAGCGATACGCGTCGTATCTTTCAACCCGCCGGAAAAAAACTTTAAACCTTTAGCCGGAATACTGTCGATAAGCGAAAAAGCGACGGCGTGCGGAAGATGGCTGGTAAAAGAGAGTACCCGGTCATGCGCCTTAGGAGATAAAAAGATAACTCTTGCCCCTGCCTTCCCCCATAATGCCTTTATTTTTTTCATCGCCTTACCTCGCGTTTTCGCGGTGGGAGTCAATACGCATAAAGAACCCTTAAAAATAGCGGGATGCGCATAAATAACGCCCCGTTTTTCCGAACCGGCTAAAGGATGCGTACCCACATAATTCGGGAAAGTTTTTTCTAACAAAGAGACTATTTTTTCCTTGGTGCTGGCGACATCCGTAACAACACAATCCCTGCTTACGAATTTAAGCATTTTTTTTCTTAAAGCGATGATTGTATCTACCGGCGCAGCCAGGATTAAAAGGTCCGCCCCCTTAATGATATCCAGGGAAAGCGCGCCCCGGTCTATTACTTTATTTTTCAGGGCTAAATTAAGGCTTGCTTTATGCCGGGTTACTCCGACAACTTCCTTAGCCAGCTTCTTCTTTTTTATGACTAAAGCCAGCGAACCACCGATTAAACCCGTCCCGATAACCGCGACCTTATTGAATAAGCGCATCAAATTTCTCTTCCTATAGACTTAGCTAAAGCTTTTAACTCCTGCATCAGGCTGGTGAAATTCGCAGGGAGCAAAGACTGCGCGCCGTCAGACATTGCCTCTTCGGGTGAGCTATGTACTTCAATGATCAGGCCGTCTGAGCCCACAGCAACCGCTGCCTTGGCCAATGGCCCGACTAACCCCCATTTTCCCGCGGCGTGCGAGGGGTCTACTATTATAGGCAGGTGCGAAAGCTGCTTGACTACCGGCACCGCGCTTATATCCAGGGTATTGCGGGTAGAATCTTCAAATGTCCTTATGCCGCGTTCGCAGAGCATGACATTAAAATTACCTCCGGATAATATGTATTCGGCAGACATAAGCATCTCTTTTACCGTAGACGATAAGCCTCTTTTTAACAAAACCGGCTTCTTAGTCATGCCTACTTCTTTTAAGAGGTTAAAATTCTGCATATTGCGCGCGCCGATCTGTAATACATCAGCATAGCCGGCGACCAGGTCAACATCGCGGGTATCCATTACCTCGCTTATGGTTACCAGGTTTAGTTCCGCGCCTACCTGCTTTAACATCTTAAGCCCTTCTTCGCCCAATCCTTGAAAACTGTAAGGCGAAGTGCGCGGCTTAAATGCCCCGCCGCGTAAAACCGTTGCGCCTGCCTTCTTGATCTCAGTAGCAATCTTGCGCAGGGTATCTATATCCTCTATCGCACAGGGCCCGGCCATTACCGTTATTTTTTTACCGCCGGCTTTTATGCCTTTGCCCAAATCAATAACCGAATCCGCGGACTGAAACTCCCGCGAGACAAGCCT
Source organism: Candidatus Omnitrophota bacterium (assembly GCA_028687205.1). Taxonomy (GTDB): domain Bacteria; phylum Omnitrophota; class Gorgyraeia; order Gygaellales; family Profunditerraquicolaceae; genus UBA6233. Next base: position 102 of record JAQUAP010000052.1, on the reverse strand, counting down.
GTAAGGAGCCAAAACCGGGATTACCCTTTCTACGCCGGCAAATACCTCTAAGGGAGTGACCCGCAACACGTCTTCCGGGCCGATGACTCCGATGATCGTGCG
>JAQUAP010000051.1 GCA_028687205.1 Candidatus Omnitrophota bacterium | reverse complement strand
GCATACCGGGCTCAATATTAGGCAGGGTAGCAAAGATGTTCCGGCCTAAAATCTGGGCCTGCTCAGCAGGCATGATTTTAGAAAGTTTGTATTCATTAATGATAATTTTTATTTTGTCTTCCTGAAAATTAAATTCGTCCTTAAGCCGGCGGGTTAAGGCGTGGGTTTTTTTGAGTTCCGGCTCATCAGGGCCGCTTAAAAGATGGATCAGGTCCGACTGGTTAAGGATACTGAAGATATTCTTATCCATTAAAGAAGGCAGGTCCAGGATAATGAAGTGGTAATCATTGACCAGCCAGCTCAAAATCCCCAATAACCTTCTTACGCAAAGGTCATCTTCGGGCTGATAATGGAAACAGAGCAGGTCTATCTCAAATTTACTCCTTAAAATAAAATCTTTGGCTGAGGCGGCGTTATCCGCCATTTCTTTGGAGAGGTCAAAAATCTTTTCTCCTCCGATATCAAGCCTGCCGGGGAGGCTGTGCCTCTTATCGGTTGAAAGTATATCCAGGATAATTACGGATTTACGCGCCTCTTTCCTCAGGCTTAAGGCCAGATTAAGGGCATAAATGGTCTTGCCCGCCTGAGAATATGAGCTGAATACCGAAATAACCGTGCTTTCAAAGATAGTTTTCTGATGCATGTCCTTGCGCTTGAGCCTGCGCGAGAGGGTGCGGCTTAAATCAATGGCCAGGCGCGGAATCCTGTTCATCACCGTATTAAATGACTCTTTATTAATGACCAGGATTAAGCAGTCGTTAGTCGCCTGGGCAGTGACCGAGTGCGGCTCGTTCGTGAGCAGGGAAATAATCCCGAAATATTTACCGCGGTGCAGGTACTCTAAGGTCTTTTGGCTGCCCTGGCTATCCTGGACATAGATTACTACCCTGCCTAAAGCCAGACAGTAGAAACCGCTGGGGCCAGAGCCTTCCTTATAGATAATATCCCCTTTTTTAAAGTTTAGGACAGCGGAATTTTCCCGGATAATCGCGCGTTCTCTCGGGGATAAATCGCTGAAAAGAGGGAATTCCTGAATGATTAAATCTTTATCCAGCGCTTCCATAACTATAATTTATTGGTTAAACAGACTTCGGCGAATTTCCGGGCGCTCTCCCTGATTGCGCGTTGATAAGTATGGTAATCTACTTCGACCAGGCCAAAGCGCGGGGCAAAGCCTTTATCCCATTCAAAATTATCCAGCAGCGACCAGTAGACATAGCCCAGCACCTTTACTCCCTTATGCATTGCCCGGCTTAGGCTCACAAGGTGCTCTCTTATATAATCCCACCTTGAGGCATCGTTATCCGTGCAAATCCCGTTCTCAAGGATGAATACGGGTAAATTATATTTTTTAAGGCCTGCCAGTAAATCGTAAAGGCCTTCCGGATAAATATCCCAGCCCATGGAATTTTTTCTGAAAACGCGCGGGGCACTTTTGCGGCTCTCCTTACCCACCCAGCTGGGGCTATAATAATTCATCCCGATAAAATCAAGCGCCTGATGCGCGATTAATTTCTCTATGAATTCAAGGTTGTAAAACTTATGTTTTAAATAAACAACGATTTTATTCGCCAAAGACGGGGCACGGGGAATAAATGCCTGCATATTCTGGGCAATGCTGATTTTAGGGCAGGTTAAATTATTTTGCTTGTAGATAGCGCGGATTAACCGATAGGCCTGGATATGGGTATTAGCCAGGCTGGCTGTTACCTGCCTGGCCCTGAAAAAAGATTTATCCTGCGGCGGCCAGTATCCTAACAGGTAGGAGTGATAAGTATAGACATTCGGTTCATTGATCGTCACCCAGAAAGGTACCTCAGCGGCAAGCAGGCTTACGACTTTTTCAACATAGCGTAAAAAATATTTATCCGCTTTCCGGTTACGCCAGCCGCCTATTTTGGCAAACCAGATGGGATTAGTGAAATGAAGCAGGGTGACTATTGGCTTAAGGCCGCGCTCTTTGAGGGCCAGGATGACCCGGCGGTAATGCTCTAACTCCTTTTGGGAAAAGTTGCCTTCTTCAGGCTCAACGCGCGCCCACTCAATCGATAAGCGGTGGCAATTATGGTTTAATTCTTTGGCCAGGTCAAAATCCTGGTCATAAAGCTCGTAATGCCGGCAGGCCAGCCCCGAGAGGTCTTTTAGGCCAGCGCGCTTCTCCCACTCCCACCAGTCGCTGAACATATTGTTGCCTTCAACCTGGTAGGCGGAGGTAGCCGCGCCCCAGAGGAATTCTTTAGGGAATTCAATCATTGCGCCTTTTATTATAACATCAAAAAATAAGAAAGTCCCGACAAAAAAATGCCGGGACTTTCTTTAAGGTTTAAAACTGGCTGAATTTATTGGGCTTTAGGCGCGTTTTCCGGATTAAGATATTTACTTAATACGCTCCAGGTCTTAGGGCCCACCCTGCCGTCTGCTGTCAGGCCGTTTGCCTTCTGGAATTCGGCGACTGCCTTCTTGGTTTTAGGCCCGATTTTACCGTCTATTGCTCCGGTATAAAAACCCGTGTTTTTAAGCGCGGTCTGGATTTCTACGGGCGTAGGTTTATAAGGTCCGGCCGGGGGTAAGGGCTCCAATTTTGCCGCCTTCACAACAGTGGGGGTGCCTACTTCAACTTTAGCTTCGGGAGCTTTTGCCTCTGGCGCGGTGGCGCTCATGGTCGTCAGTGTCTCCATAGACATCGGCTGCTGCATCTCTTCTAAAGTCTGCTGTTTTTTACCGCATCCAAAAAGTGAAATTGCGGCTAGTGAAGCTAAAACAATAAATACGAATTTCTTCATCTGTTCACCTCCTTAAGTGATTTAATTAATTTTAACAAATTATTTTAAAAAAGCAACTAAAATCACGCTGGGCTATTTTTAGGATTTAAGCACTGCCTGGCGCCGGCAAGCCGGGCAAAGGACTTTCAGGCGCGTAGAACGGTTAAAGACGGCAGTTTTGCTGCCGGGATTAATTTTTTCTTTCAGGGCTAAGCCTATACTCCTTAAATAAAACAACAGGAGCGAGGCATTGCTAAAGACCAGCGGCCCTAATTTTTTAGCCACCCACGCGTATTGGTCATAAGGCACCACCGGTTCGCCGCAACATTCGCAGATTACGCATTCCTTCTCTATCGTCTGCTTTAAATCCCCGCGCTCCTCCGTAGTCGCCAGGTCAAATTCCCGCGAAAGCATGATACCTTTCGCGGTGAGGCAATTCGCTTCGCACTGCCCGCAGAATATGCAAATATCCCAATGGACGGTTAATTTTCTCTTAGCTACTCCCCCTTTTATCTCATCGTCAACCTCTATCGCTTTTGCCGGGCAGACCTGGGCGCAGGCAGTGCAGCCTACGCAATCTTCCTCGTGAAAATAGGGCCTGCCGCGGAAACGCTCATACGGCTGGTGGGCCTTACGCGGAAAGTCGCTGGTGTAAGCCGGGCTGAATAACGCCCGGATAACTTCTTTTAATTCCCTTAATTTCGGCCTGCGCATTTTTTTAATATCCAGGTTAAAATATTATAAATATCCCATTTTTCAGACTTCAAGAACCGGTAGGCCCCGCGCAATAAAGGGAGCTCTTCTATTGTCTTATAAAACTCCGTGGCCGGAAAATCAGGATAGGCGTAAGCTGTTTCTCCGCCGGTAAAAAAGCTGTCCCGCCTTACCTTTTTTGCCGACATAGCCCGCCACAGGAATAAACCCAGTAATAAGGCAAGCGCTATAAAGAGGGCGACAAACCCGCTGTTCCATTTACCGCTGTATTCTAAAACAAATGAAAAAGAAGGAGCCAGGGATTCTTTAATAAAGGCGTTAGAGAATATGCCGAGGATAACGCAGAGCCCGGAGAGGACCAATAAGGGAGTAAGCATCCTCCAGGAAGCCTCCTTTGGGGGCTTCTTGAGATTGTTATCCTGGCCAAGGAAGATGGCGTGGATAAATTTTATAAAACTGGCCAAGGTAAGGGCGCTGCCGAACATCGCCGCAATTAATGCAAACATATAAACAAAACGCAATAAAATCCCCGCAGACGAAGCCAGGCCTAAAAGCGTGGCCTGATAAATCATCCACTTAGAAGCAAAACCATTCAAAGGAGGGATGCCTGAAATAGATAAAGCCAGGACCAGGCCGCTGATAAAGGTAAGCGGCATATAGCGGGCCAGGCCCCCTAACTTATCCAGTTCAAATGTCCCTTTCTGTTTCTCTACCGCCCCTCCGACCAGGAAGAGGCCGTTTTTGTAGATGGCATTATTAAACATATGGAATATCGCGCCGATTATTCCTATCGGGTTGGCCGTGCCTAACCCTAAGACCATATACCCTGCCTGGCTGATGGCATGGTAGGAAAGCAGTTTTCTTAAATCATGCTGTGTAAGCGCCAGCATCACCGCGAAAATAATCGTGAGGCTGCCGATAATAAGTAAAAGCGCGATTATAAAACTGTTTAAAACAAAAAAATCTAAACAAATCCGCGATAATATATATACCCCGAGCAGTTTATCCAGGGACGCCGGCAAGATGGCCATTGCCGGAACCGGAGCGCTTTCGCTGGCCGTAGGGATCCAGGTATGAAAGGGGGCTGAGCCAAGCTTAGCCAGGCCGCCGGTAAGCATAAGGCCAAAAACCAGCCAGCAGACCGGCTGGTTTAAAATCATGCTCGTTCCGCCGGACATACTGGGAGAGCCCCTGAACAGGCAAAAAATATACGTACCGATAATAAAACAGATACAGGAAAAACCCAGGATGGTCGCGGCTTTCCTGGCGCTGAGCTTTGAACCTAAATTAAGCAGGGCGTAAAGCATGCCTATGGAACCGATCCAGGCAAAGATAAATATAACAAAATCCGCGGCGATTATTTCCAGGTTAGAAAAGGCAAGCAGCCCAAGCAGCCAGGAAAAATAACCGCGTTTACTATTCATATAATCTTTGGAATAGAGGCAGACCAGTGCGCCGAAAAGATTGGCAAAAACAAGCACCAGGCGGCTTAAACGGTCCAGCCCGAGCGTAAGGGTATACCCTCCGAATAGATATTTGCTCCAGGAAAATTGCGGCTTGCAAAATAAATATAAAGCCGCAAACAGGCTAAGGACGAAGATAGCCAGGCTGATATTTTTTTTGAGGTTATCCTGCTGCCGGAAGAAGAATAAAAGCAGCCCTCCGAGGATAGGCAGCGTCAAAAGAAAAAATAAACTCAAACTCATCATTTTATTCCCAGCAGGCTTTTAGCTATCTTTTTTATATGGTAATAGACCGCGGCGGTAAAATCCAGCATATTCAAAAACATATTGCAGCCCATGGGCGTGCACTCTCCGGCGAGCATCCGCTGGTCGTGATTATGGCGGTATCTATCCACCAGGCTATCGATATGCTCTTCTTTTCTTAATACTTCCCTGATTAAAGCGGGATTATCCTTTTCTAAGACAAAGACGACCTCTTCCAGGGCGGTCTTAGTCTTATTGTAAAGGTCTTTATATTCCTCAACCGCTTCTTCGCTGAAAAGAAGCTTCTCTTCTATTTTTATCTGGATGCGTTCCAGGATATCTTTACAGTAATCTCCGATCAGCTCAAAATCACCGGCGATATCGGCATAAACGATAACCCGCGTTTTTTCCTGCTGCGCTAACTCCGTGTGCCCAAGGTCAATAATACTTTTGTTGATTTCATCTTCTAAGGCATTCAGTTTATTTTCCTCTTCCAGGGCCTTAGAGATTAAATCTACATCATGCTCGATAAAAGCATCATAGGTAAGTTTCCACATGCTTGCGGCGCTCTTAGCCATCCGGTTGACTTTTTCCTTAATACTATTCAGGTCTGCCATCGTAACCCTCCTTTAGTTTAAGGGTCTTCTCCTGGGAGAGCTTGATCAGGTCCCAGCCATTCATTACCTTACGCTTATCTGACTTATTAATCACCGCCACCCTCTCGGTGCAGCAATAACAGGGGTCAACCGCCGCCAGGGTAAGGGTCGCGTCGGAAATCGTGCCTCCCACGGCAGAGACTTTATCCGAAGCTACGTTCATAAAACTCGGAGAGCGGATTTTATGCCTGATTGGCCGGTTTGTCCCGTCGGTCTTGATATAATGAAAACATTCTCCTCTTGGCGCTTCTACCCTACCAATACCTTCTCCGGCAGGTATATCTTTGACGCCGGCATCAATCGACCCGGATTTTGGCATCTTATTTAAAGACTGGCGGATAATGCTGATGCTTTCGTATAACTCTAAGATCCTGACTATCGTCTTACAAAATATATCCCCGTCTTTTTCCAGGATAACCTTCCAATCCAGCCTGTCCGCTACGCCGTAAGGCTCATCCCGGCGTACGTCAATATTCACGCCTGAGGCGCGGGCAGTCGGCCCGACAACGCACCAGTCAAGCGCCTGCTTACGGGTTAAGAGCCCAACGCCTTTTAAGCGCATCTTGATTACCGGGTCATCCATGATCGCGCCGCGGAATAAATCTATCCCCGGGCTTAATTCATCCAGCATCTTTTTTAATACCGGTATGTCCTCGTCTTTTAGATCGCGCCTTACTCCGCCGACCTTAAACATAGCGTAGTTGTTCCGGTTGCCGGTAACCATTTCGAAACAATCCAGCACCGGCTCGCGGTATTTCCAGGCCCACATCCAGACGGTATTATACCCGATGAAATGCCCGGTCAGGCCGAGCCATAAAAGGTGGCTGTGAATCCTCTGGAGCTCATCAATAATCGTGCGGATATAGAGCGCTTTTTCCGGGACGATATTCGCTTCTCCTCCCAGGATATTCTCTACGGCTAAACAATAGGTGTAGGGATGGCTTGACGAGCAGATACCGCAGATACGCTCAACCAGGAACGGCACCTGGTCAAAATGCTTGGCTTCAGAAAGTTTTTCTATGCCGCGATGGTTATAGCCGATGATGATATCTATGTCGACTACCCGCTCCCCTTCGACATAAAGCTGGAAATACTCCGGTTCTTCCTGCAAAGGGTGGTAGGGGCCTATGGGTACGATAATCTTATGGCTCATTTTTTATTCCTCAAAGGATAATCGTCTTGCGGCCAATCTTCGCTCAACAGGAGCTTCTTTAAATTCGGATGCCCCTTAAAATTAATCCCCAGCATTTCCCAGATTTCGCGTTCAATCCATTCAGCCCCTGGAAAAAGCGGGGTGATGGACTGGATCTCGGGCCTAAGCTTATCCTCCAGGATAACGCGCGCGGAATAAATCTCGCCTGCCGGGTCGTTGCTGAAATGGTAAATAAGCTCAAAATAATCCGGCATATCCGTAGCCGTTGCAGTGATAAACCTTAACTCTAACTCCTTAAATAATGCCTGCGTTACCTTAAAAATATCTTTTTTATCTATGCTAAAATAAATCCTCTTGATAGACTTCTCCTGCCAGTCTTTTATTTTATCCTGCAGGCTTTCTTTTATCCTATCCCGCATATCCATAAATTCACTTGCCTTTCTTTATTTTATCCATTGCCTTTACAATGCCAGCGATGATTGCTTCGGGCTTGGGCGGACAACCCGGTATATAGACGTCAACCGGCAATATTTTATCCAGGGGCTCGGCTACGTTATAGCTGAACCTGAACATATGCTGCGAACAGGCGCAGGTGCCGCAGGCAACGACCACGCAGGGCTTAGGCACCTGTTCATAAACTTTCTTCATCCTCGGGACGGATTTTTTATTCATTGCCCCGGTAATCAGGAGCGCGTCCGCGTGGCGCGCCGAGCCGATAAGCTGGATGCCGAAACGCTCAAGGTCAAACCTGGGCGTAAAGCAATCCAGTATTTCAATATCGCAGTTATTACAGGAGCCCACGCTTAAGTGGAATACCCAGATAGATTTGGTAAACGCCTTTTTGATTATGTCCATACTATAATCCGAATAACGCTAATATAACCGCGATTACCCCTAATAGCGTCGGAACCCTCCAGAAGAACTTCAAGGCCTGGTCAATGCGCAGGCGCGGATTGGTATTTTTAATCAAGATGACTATGCCTAACAACATTAAGTATTTAGCGATTAAGAATACGGGGGTTAAGTCCCGGCCCAAAAATAAAACAATGATAAAGAGCGGCAGGGTATAGAACATTATCGCCTTGGTCAACTTAAAGATAGCCAGGGGCAGGCCGGAATATTCAATCAGGGTGCCGCACATAATCTCCTGGTCTGCCTCGGCGATATCAAAGAGCCCGATACCTAATTTTGCCTGTATACAGAAAAGGGCAACCAGGAAACCTAAAAACCCGGAAAAAGAAAAAATATTGGAGCCAAAAAAGAGTTGCTGCCGGATTATCTGGCCTAGCTGTATCACGCCGTTACTCCTGATGATGACGGCAACTATAGCGAGGATAAAAGGAAGCTCGTAAGCTAAGACCAGTTTCATCTCTCTTGAGGCTCCCACTGAAGCCAGCGGGTTCCGGGAAGCCGAAGCGCCGATAATTAAAGCCAGCGCGGGGATAGCCAAAAGATAGAAAAAGACGATTAAATCTCCGCTAAAGCTCTCTAATGGCGAAATCATACTCCTGCCCAAGTAAGTAGTGACTAATACCGCGCTGATTAAACCCAGGTATGGCGAGAACAAAAATGTAAAACGCGCGCCCTCGGGGATAATAGTTTCCTTGCCTAATAATTTTATGATATCGGTAAAATTCTGGTGCCAGGGAGGGCCGATACGCCATTGCAGGCGCGCGGTAACTTTCCGGTCTATCCAGCCGGCTAAAAGGCCGATTACGGCACTGAATAAAAACCCGGGAAATATTAAGTAATAAAAAATATACTTCATCTCTTCCTCGGAGGCTGGATATCCTCCCTTGACCATTTGCGCGAATGCACTGCCAGGTGCTCGCCCACAAAATAAATATCTTTTTCCAGGCTCTCCTCTACTTCTTTAATCTCTACGGCTTTTTCCGGGCAGCTACCCACGCACCTAGGAAGCCCTGCGAGCCTACCGACGCAATAATCGCAGGCAGAATCAAGATAAGGGATAAAATCCTGAAAGATAATCCCGAACGGACAGGCTACCGAGCAGGATTTACAACTCGTGCAGAGCATCTTGTGGCGCTTGATATGCCCGTCGCTGGCGCGTTCCAAGGCGTTATGGTAACAGGAATCCACGCAAGGCGCCTCTTCGCAATGCCGGCAGATCGTGGCAAAGGTCGCGTATTCGCGCAAAGAGGTAATCCCGTTATTCTGCGGGTGATAAAAATAGTCGCAGGCAACGCGGCATTCCCTGCACTGGTTACAGATATCTAAGTCAATAAATAAACGCTTCATTTTCATTAATCCCAGATGTCATGTATGTCTTTTAACTGTTCGTAAGTAAAGACCGGGCCGTCTTTGCAGGCGTAATATTTGCCGATCCGGCAATGCCCGCATTTTCCCAGGCCGCAGGACATGCTCTTTTCCATAGAAAGGTAGATATCAGGCGGCTTAAAACCTAAATCCAGTAATTTTAAGGTGACAAATTTCATCATAATCGGCGGGCCGCAAACGATGGCTACGCTGCTGGCAT
>JAQUAP010000050.1 GCA_028687205.1 Candidatus Omnitrophota bacterium | reverse complement strand
CTATAAGACTAAGCAAACAGCTGTACCGGTAGAGCCTGCGGCTGGCAGCGAAGTCGCAGCCAGAGAAATTCCCGCGGCAAGCGTTGTTCCGGAGCCGGCAGTAACGGCCAGCGTAAGCAGCCAGAAATATACCGTAGGTAAAAACGACACCCTGCAGAAGATATCTAAAAAATTCTACGGCACGACCAAAAAATGGACAAAAATCTACGAGGCCAATAAAGATGTCCTAAGCGGACCGGACAAGGTCTATCCCGGCCAGGAATTGAACATACCGCAAGAATTAGCCGAGCCCAAGGAAAACCTGAAATAAAAATTAATGGATAAAATCATCAAGCTGCATACCCACCAGGAGGCGCTTGGCCTGCTTGGCCTGCAAGACGCTAAGGCCAAGCTTATTGAAAAAGAGTTTAAGGTAAAGCTGACCCTGCGCGGCGAGCATTTAAAAGTCAGCGGCACAGCCGCCAATATTAAAAAGGCCGCCAGCCTGCTGGAATATATTTTAAACGCTTATCGCCTGGGACAGACAGGCGTGGGTGAACTGGACTTAGCTTGCCTTATCGCCAATTTCAAAAAAACCAAAAAAACCGGAGCCTTGGAAATCCCGGATACCGGGGTCACCCGCACTTCCAGCGGAAAGCAGATCGGCCCAAAGACTACCGGGCAGCGCGAATATGTCGAGGCGATGAAGAAATTTGATATTGTCTTTGGCATCGGGCCGGCAGGGACAGGTAAAACCTACCTGGCTATGGCCAGCGCCGTAGAGGCCTTAAAAAAAGAGGAAGTGCGCAGGATTATCCTTACCCGCCCGGCGATTGAAGCCGGCGAATCATTGGGGTTCCTGCCCGGGGATATGCATGAAAAAATATCGCCATACTTAAGGCCCCTGTATGACGCGCTCTACGATATGATGGAGGCAGAGCGCATTGAGAAATATATCGAGACCGGGATTATTGAAGTAGCGCCTTTGGCTTATATGCGCGGCAGGACGCTGAATGACGCCTTTATTATCCTGGATGAAGCGCAGAATTGCACTGCCGAACAGATGAAGATGTTTTTGACGCGCCTGGGGTTTGATTCTAAAGCGGTAATCACGGGAGATATAACCCAGAGCGACCTGCCTAACGGCAAACCCATCGGCCTGTTGCAGGCCCAGGATATCCTAAGTAATACCGAAGGGATAAAGTTTATATATTTCAGCGGTTTTGATGTGGTCAGGCACGCGTTGGTGCAGAGGATCATTGAGGCATATGATAAAGCAACTCGGTAAAATTAATCTTAAAAGCATAATTTTAGTGCTGCTGGCGTTTATTTTCAGTTACTTCGCGCAGATCAACTTAGCGCTGACTTTATTCCTGGTCATCCTCTCCGGCTACCTGAAATTAAGAGGCCTGGATATAAAGTGTTGCCGGCTGCTTAATCTTTTTCTGCTCTTTCTGGTTATTTATGCCGGAGCGTATTTTATCATCAGACAGAAGCTTTCCATATTCTACATCCCGTTTTCAATCGTACCTATGCTGGCAACCTTACTCTTTAACAGCCTGGAGGTATCCCTATTAATTACCCTGGCCTCCGCGGTTGCCGTTGCCTCTTTTTCAGGGTTACCGCTGCAAACCACCCTGCTTGCTTTAACCAGCGGCGCAGTATCCAGTTTCCTGGTTTTAGGGGCGCGCAAGCGCAGCACGATTATCCGCGCGGGAATTTTTAACGCCATCCTGCAGATACTGGTTTTAATCCTGCTTGAGCATCTCTGGGTCGGCCTTCCATCCAGATACCTGACCCTTTTTCTTAACGGAATAATTTCCAGCATTATCGTCCTGGGGGTGCTGCCTGTTTTTGAATACTTGTTTAATACCGCCACGAACATCAGCCTGCTTGAGCTGGCGGATTTTCACCATCCGCTCTTACAGCGCATGGTCCAGGAAGCACCGGGGACTTACCATCACAGTTTAATTGTGGGCAACTTATCCGAGACTGCCTGCCGGGCGGTAGGGGCGAATGCTTTATTAGCCAGGATAGGCGCCTATTACCATGATATCGGCAAGCTCCAGAAACCGGAGTATTTCAGCGAGAACCAGAGCAGGGAGGTTAATAAACACGGCAATCTTTCGCCGACCATGAGCAAGCTGGTAATCATGAACCATGTCAAGGAAGGCCTGGAGCTGGCCAGGAGATACCGCTTAAACCCGGCGCTCGTAGATTTTATCCAGCAGCATCACGGCAAGAGCCTGGTCTATTATTTCTACCGCCGGGCGCTGGAGAATATTGAGGAAGATGAAGTCATCAGGGAAGAGGGTTTTCGTTATCCCGGCCCAAAACCCAGCTCCAAGGAAACGGCGATAGTTTTACTGGCGGATTCGGTAGAGGCAGCCATGCGCACCTTAAGAGAACCCAGCCCGGCAAAAATCGAGGAGCTGGTGCATAAGGTGATTAATAATAAATTTATCGACGGACAGCTTGACGAGTGTGAATTGGCCCTTAAGGACCTGGAAAAGATTTCCGCAGTGTTCATCCGGCTACTCTGCGGCATATACCACAGCCGGGCAAGCTATCCTGAAGGCGCTAGAATTGAAAATAATCATAAAAAATCTTCAAAAGAAAATTCCCGTCTATCCGGCAAGGATAAAGAAAACAATCCTTAGGGCCTTAAAGCAAGAAGGCTTGGAAAAACAAGGTGAAATCACTGTCTCTTTTGTCAGCGACAGGTTAATTGCTAAACTTAACTATAAATACCTGCAAAAAAAATACCCTACGGATGTCCTGGCTTTTAATATGACGGACGGACCGAAAGCGAAAAATATGCTTGCCGATATAATCGTTTCTGTCGACACGGCAAAACGCAACGCCGCAATCTATAAAACCTCGGTTGCTTACGAACTAAATTTATATGCTATCCACGGCCTGCTACATCTTCTGGGTTATACGGACCACACCTTAAAAGGCAGGTCGCTTATGCATAGGAGAGAACTTAAATATGTCCATCCATAAGACCGAAGCAATTGTTTTAAGGCGCCGGGACTTTCGCGAAACCTCGCTGATCGTGGACTTATATACCCGCGATTTTGGCCGCTTAAGCGGACTGCTTAAAGGGATACGCAGCGAGCCGGATAAATTCGCCAGCCCCCTGGAGGTTTCTTCCTATAATGAGATCATCTTCTATAAAAAGACAAATACCGCGCTGCACCTGGTCAGCGCCTGCGACCTGAAAGATAATTTTTTTGATATAAGGAAAAGCATACTTAAGGCGGGCTTAATGGGTATTATGATGGAGCTGATTGCGGCAGTGATGCAGCCCGAAGACAGGAACGAAGAGGTCTTCAGCCTGACCTTAGAGTGCCTCAAGGAACTGGAAGCGACAAACAGCCCGGAAAAGATAATGACTATTTTCAAAATCAAGATGCTGGCGCTTTCGGGTTTTAAGCCGCACTTTGATTCCTGCGTCTCCTGCGGGGACAGGATCTTAGGCCAGTCAAAGTTCAGTTTAAGCTTAGGTGGGCTCTTGTGCGAAAAATGCTGTTACAAAGACACCTCCGCGCGTTCCATATTCCGCGGGACAATCGCCTCCGTATTGTATATTGAAAAAAATAACCTGAAAAATAACCTGAACCTGGGGCTTAATCCGCAGATTAAAAAAGAGCTGGAAATAATCCTGAACGCCTTTTTGAATTTTCATTTAGAGCGGGAATTAAAATCGCAAAAAGTCCTGAACAGGCTGGTGGAGGTATAGCATGAAAATAGTTATCGTCGGCCCGGGGGCAATGGGCTGTTTGCTGGCCGCTTTCTTATCCAGGTCCAAAGAAGAACTATGGATCCTTGATTATAATAAAGAGCGGGCAGCTAAAATTACCCAGGGCGGCATAACCCTGGAGGGTATCAGCGGCGAATGGCGCTGCAGCCCTAAGGCAACTACCGACATAAAAGATATCGGGATAGCCGACTTAGTTATAATTTGCGTTAAGTCCTATAATACAAAGGAAGCGATAACGCAGGCTAAGGCGCTGGTCGGTGAAGACACCGCGGTCCTGACGCTGCAGAACGGTATGGGCAACGTGGAAATTATCGCTGAAGCAGTGGGGCCGGATAAGGTAATCGGCGGAGTAACGAACCTGGGCGCCACTTTACTGGATACGGCTAAGGCCAGGCACGCGGGCAAAGGCGAAACCGTAATCGGCCGGATTGACGCTAAGACTACCGCCGGTATGCGTTCTATTCGCGAAATTTTTAACCGCTCCGGCTTAGAGATGCGTATCTCGCGGGATATAAAATCCCTGCTCTGGTCAAAGTTAATTATCAACATCGGCATTAACGCGCTTACAGGGATAACCCGGCTGAATAACGGAAAACTGACGGAATTTGAAGGCACGCGCAGGATTATGCGCGAGGCAGTTACGGAAGCTATCCGCATTGCCAAGAGAAAAAGAATAAAACTTATCTATGATGACCCGCTGGCTAAGGTAGAAGCGGTGTGCGAGGCAACCAGCAGCAATGTTTCTTCCATGCTGCAGGATATCCTGCGCAAGAAGCGCACCGAGATAGATTTTATTAACGCTGTAGTTGTGCGGCTGGGGCAGGAATTAAATATCCCCGTGCCGGTGAATGCCATGCTGGTAGACCTGGTTAAGACGATTGAAGCAAGCTATAATCTGACTATTTCATAAATATGTATAGCGATAAATTAAAAAGATACCTCATAACCGCTCTTGCGCTTGGGTGCGGCATTACTTTTGTTTATCTTGCGCTGCGTACAAAAACCGCAAGTTATCCTTCCGCGCCCGGAATTATATTGGAAAAACCAAACCGCCCGATTGACGCAGCGCTGGATTTACTCAGGGTCAGGAAAGACAAAGCAGCCCTGGCAATCCTGGATAAGGTTTTATTGAGCGAGCCAAAAAATCCGCAGGCTATCTGGGGTAAAGCCGAGGTTTTCCGAAGGGCGGGGCAAGATAGATTAGCCGAGCTTATGTTTAGAGAAGTATTGGATATAAAGCCGGATTATTCTCCTGCGTGGACAAGTCTGGCTTACCTTAAGTATAAAGAGGGGAATTTACGCGCGGCTTTTAACTTCACGCAGCAAGCTTTTATCCTTTCGGCAGATAACCCGGATGCCCGGGCTTTAACTTATATGCTGCTGGGTTTAATAGGCAGCGCCAGGCCCTTTAACGGCGGATTTGTCAGCAGGATAAACAGGGGTATGGAACTTAAAAGTTATTTTTTAAAAGCCGTACGGCTTGGACCGGAATTACCCGATACGCACCTGGCCCTGGGGATTTTTTATCTCGCGGCGCCGGTCCTTGAAGGCGGAAACTTTAAAAAAGGCATTCGCGAACTGGAATACGCCCTAAAGATTGCCCCGGAATTCGCCGCTGCCAGGGCGCTCCTGACGCAGGCTTATAAACTACGCCATACACTCTACCGCAATAAACGCCTGATGATGGGCACATTTGTAGAGGTAATTTCCCCTGACCTTAAAGCTTCCGGGATTGTCTTTAATGAATTCAAGCGTATTGAAAGCCTGCTGAGCAGGTATGATCCTAAAAGCGAGATATCCCGCTTAAATGAATCCGGCAGTTTAAAAGTAAGCCCGGAAACATTTTATATAATACAAAAATCCAAGGAATTCTGGTCAGCCACTAACGGAGCGTTTGATATTACAACCGGAGTCCTTACGGACCTCTGGGGTTTCAAGGATAGGCGCTACTGCCTGCCTAAAGAAGAGGAGATAAAGAAAGCCTTAAAACTGATTGGTTCGGATAAAATTATTTTGCAGGATATAAAGAGTGTGGTACAATTTAAACTTTCCGGGATGAAGCTGGATTTAGGCGCGATTGCCAAAGGCTATGCCTTGGATTGCGCGGCCAGCAAATTAAAGGAAGCCGGGATCAAGAGCTGCCTGATTAATGCCGGGGGACAGGTTTATTGTTTGGGGGACAAGTTCTCTCAACCCTGGAGGGTAGCTATCAAAGAAGCGCGGGGCAAGGCTAGCAACAGCTATTTAGAATTAAAGGACAGGTGCGTAGCAACCTCGGGTGATTATGAAAGGTGCTTCTTCAAAAATAAAAAACGTTACGCGCACATATTTAATCCGCAAACCGGTTATCCGGCAGAAAGCGGGGTTATCTCGGTAAGCGTTATTGCCGCAGACGCCTTGAGCGCCGACGCCCTGGCCACGGCAATTTTTGTCTTAGGCAAGGAAAAGGGAGAAGCGCTGGCCAGGAAATTTAATAATGTTCACGTGAGCATAATCGAGGATACTCGTGTTCAAAATAATTAAAAAGGAAGATTTAAACAGCGATGTCGTCCGTATCACCGTAGAAGCCGCTTTCATCGCCCAAAAAGCCAAAGCCGGGCAATTTGTAGTTATAATCCTGGATGAAAAGGGTGAACGTATCCCGCTTACGCTCGCGGATTGGGATAAAGACGCCGGGACAATTACTCTGATTTTCCAGAAAACAGGCTTTACGACCCGGCAGCTCGCCAAACTTAACCCGGGCGACAGCATTCAGCATATACTCGGGCCCTTAGGGCACCCCACGGAGATAAAGAAGGTGGGGGAGGTTTACTGCATTGCCGGCGGCGTAGGAGTAGCTGAGATTTATCCTGTGGCAAGGGCCTTTAAGCAGGCAGGCAACCGCGTCATCTGTATAATCGGCAGCAGGAATAAGGATTTATTGATCCTGGAAGACGCCTTGCGCGGGATTTGCGATGAATTATTTATCACTACCGATGACGGTTCTTACGTCCGCCGCGGCCTGGTTACTGACGTGCTTAAAGACCTTTTTACGGTAATAGAAAAATCCACGCACACGCAGTACCCGGCTTTAGTGTATTGTATCGGCCCGGTGCCGATGATGAAGGCAGTGGCGGATTTTACCAGGAACTATTCCGTCAAGACGATTGCCAGTTTAAATCCGATCATGGTTGACGCTACCGGCATGTGCGGCGCCTGCCGTTGCCATGTAGGCGGCAAGACCGTGTTTGGCTGCGTGGACGGCCCGGATTTTGACGCGCACCAGATAGATTTCGGAGAACTTAGCCAGCGCCTCAAGGCCTTTAAAAAAGAGGAAAAAAACATTAGCGAAAAAAATGCCTGAACAAGACCAAAACACGGTTAACAGGATAGCGGCAAACAAAATGTTTATCTATTTTTCCGAGTTGATAGATAAGCCGGTATGGGATAGCAATAACTACCTGGCTGGCCAGATATACGACATCGTGCTCAAGCCCAGCGCAGTCTACCCGCAGTCCGCGTCCCTGGTCATCCGTAAAGGTTTTCCTAACCGTAAATACGCGGTGGTCAGCTGGGAACAGGTGAAAGATATTGATATCTACAGCCGGGAAGCCAGCCTGAATATCGCGAGGCAGAAACTTGTCTTTGAGGAGAAACGCGATAATAAAGACGAGCTTACCCTGCGCAGGGATATCCTTGACCAGCAGGTGGTTGATACCCATAACCATAAAGTCATCCGGATTAACGATATCCATTTGCTCTTTGTGGAACAGGCGCTGATGGTTGCCCACGTAGATATCAGTACCCGCGGGCTGATCCGCAGGCTGGGCTTTGAAAAGATAGTGGACTTTCTGGTCAACCTGGTAGCCAAGGATGCAGCGTACCTAAAAACCGAACACCTGATCTCCTGGAAGTATATCCAGCCGCTTTCGATTAACCCGGCAAGCATGACGATTAAAGTGAATGTCCCTGAAAAGCAATTCAGCAGTATCCCGGCTGCCGACCTGGGAGAGATATTCCTTGACCTGAATATTAAACAACAGCTTACTTTTTTCCGTTCGTTGGATGCCAAGACGCAGGCCAGGGTCTTTACGCATATCAACTTTAAAACCCAGAAATCCCTGGTGGAAGACCTGCAGCCTAAGCAGGTAGCGGAACTACTAAGCAATATCCCTTCCGACGAAGCCACGGACTTCCTGGAAAAGCTGCCTAAGGATATGGCGGAGCATCTTTTAAGCTTTATCGAGACTAAATACGCCAAGAAATTATCGCAATTACTGGGCTATTCCAGCGATTCTGCCGGCGGCCTGATGACCGCCGAATATACGGTTTTTATCAAAGACACGCCTGTCGAGTCGGCGCTTAAGCAGATCAAGGAGCGCGTTTATAAGGTTGAGCCTGCGCAATACGTTTACATCGTCGACGAAAATAACCGCCTGCTCGGCACAACTAATTTCCGCAGGCTGATCCTGGCTGACCCCCGGGAACCCATCCAGAATGTCGCCTTCCCCAAGACTTATTCCGTGCACTTAAACTCAAGCGTAAAAGAAGTGGCGTATCTGATGGAGAAATATAAATACTACACTATCCCCGTAGTTGACGCGCATCATGTCTTGCAGGGGATAATCACGGTTGACGATATCCTAAGCCAGCTAATCGCTTTTGCCTGGAGAAGGCTCAAAAAAATAAAAATGCTTTCTAAGAATCCATGAAAAACACCTGGAAAAAATTAATCATCTTCCTCTCGGTAATGGGGCCGGGGATTATTACCGCTAATGTGGATAATGACGCCGGCGGCATTACCACTTACTCGGTGGCCGGCGCGCATTTCGGCTATTCGCTGATCTGGTCATTCGTCCCCATAATCCTCGCCCTGGTCATCATCCAGGAGATGTGCTCGCGCATGGCGGTGGTTACCGGCAAAGGCCTGGCAGATTTAATCCGCGAAGAATTCGGGGTAAGGGTAACCTTTTACGCTATGGCAGGTTTAATCTTCTCCAATATTTTTAATACCGTTTCGGAGTTTGCCGGCATCGCGGCGAGCGCCGAGTTATTCGGCATAAGTAAATATATACTCGTACCCTTATGCGCGCTTTTTGTCTGGTGGCTGATTGTAAAAGGCACTTATAAATCCGTAGAGAAAGTATTCCTCGTGGCCTGCCTGTTCTACGTTTCTTATATTATCTCGGGTTTTCTTTCCAGGCCTGACTGGAACACGGTAGCCAGCAGCTCTTTAAAGCCGGCTATCCATTTTGATAAGGCCTACCTGCTTATGCTCATCGGCGTAATCGGAACGACGATCGCGCCGTGGATGCAGTTTTACCAGCAGTCATCGGTAGTAGAGAAAGATATAAAAATAGAGAACTATAAATACAGCAGGATGGATGTGATTATCGGCGCTTTCGTGGTTAATATCATTGCGATTTTTATCGTTGTCGTCTGCGCAAATACGCTATTTACTCATGGCATCAGGATTGAAACCGCCAAAGACGCTGCGCTTGCCCTTAAGCCCTTGGCAGGGCAATACTGTTTTTATCTTTTCGCATTCGGCCTGCTCAACGCTTCGGTCTTCTCAGCATGCATACTTCCTTTATCCACCGCCTATTCGGTCTGCGAGGGGATGGGGTGGGAGGTAGGGGTAAACCGCAGGTTCAGGGAGGCGCCGCAATTCTACAGCCTCTATTCTGCCATAATTATTATCGGAGCAGCCATAATACTCTTGCCTAATGTTAAACTTGTCCCGATTATGCTGATATCCCAGGTAGCTAACGGTATACTGCTTCCTTTTGTCCTGGTATTCATGCTCTTACTGGTGAATAACAAGCGCCTGATGGGTAAATATACAAATTCACGGATTTATAATGTTTTAAGTATCGTTGTGATTGTCGCGATGATCGGCCTTTCTACGGCCCTCTTATTAACTAGTTTTATAAAATAATA
>JAQUAP010000049.1 GCA_028687205.1 Candidatus Omnitrophota bacterium | reverse complement strand
CCATGGCCCGATAATCTTACAGAGGGAAGTCGCGGTTAAAGAAACAGATACCCTGGCGGCGCTTGAGGCAAGGATACACAAGGTAGAGCACCAGCTTTATCCGGAGGCAATCAGATTAATTGTGCGGGGAAAAATCAGGTTAAAAGGAAGAAAAGTGAGGGTTACAGGCCGTTAGGCCTGGAGAGTATAGCTTTCTTATTCAATTCCAGCTTGTCCAGCGTCTTTAAGTCCGTTAAAACAATCCCGGAAAAATCCCTAAAATCGTAAGTCTTTAAACAATAGGTTATGGTGTTAAGGAATTCATTTTTGATATCTATTGTTTTTGGGGGTTTGGCGGTGCGGGTTATGGAATAATCAAAATAGAATACCCCATCGCTGAATTTACCTTCGGACTTTTCAACCTTAAAGTATTTTTTCAGCTCTTCGTCCTGGAATCCCGCTCCTGCCCTCTGGGCAATCTGTTCAGCCAGGAAATCCTGCATCTTAATATCGTAAGGCATGAAATGAAACCCCGTATTATCCCCGACTGCCTCGGGAGAGACCTTGAATTTAATCACATACCTGCGGTTAGCCTCGGGCCAGGGGATAAAGTCCGCGTAGGATTTTTTGATATCCAGGACGCACCCGATCATCGTGTAATCTATTCCCAGTTTTATATCCGAAGCCAGGAAGGCGAAAAATTCCGGCGTGTTATCCGAACTGATTAATACCCTGCCGATAGTGGTGATGATGTTGCGTATCTTTTCCGTGATTTCATCGTCAAATATCTTATCTTCTTTTAAGCCGTACTCTTTATGCAGGATTTTATCCAGGGGCGCGTAAATCCAGAGGGTATTATGCGTGCGCTGGGTAGTGACATCCAGGTTATATTCATCCTTGCATATTTTTTTTATAATGTAAGGGATATCCTTCTCTTTATACGTGGGCTCTATTTTACTTGAACAGCCGGATAAGAGGAGCAGGAAGAGTGCGCTAACTAGTAAAGGGGCGGGCCTTACCAACTTCTTTAAAGATGGCTTCAATTTCGTCATAATTAAGTTCGTTTTTATTCAGGAGTTCCTGGGCAAAGCGGTCAAGCAGGCCGGATTCGCGCGAAAGCAGGTCTTCAACTTCTTTTAAACAATCGTTTAAAATCTTCTGCACGTCGTTATTCAGCTGCTCCTTTAATCTCTCCGACAGGAAAGAAGACTTTTCGCCCCTGAATGAACCGTAATCTTCGCGCATACTTTCCAGCAGGGCGTAATTGCCGATTAAGCCGGAAGGGCCCATGCCCCATTTCCAGACCATATTGTGCGCGTACCAGGTGGCATTGTTAAAATCCTGGCTTACGCCGGAAGTAGTAGTTTTTAATTTTAGTTTTTCGGCAACATAAGAGCCAAGGTTTACCTTTATATCGCCTAAATATTGTTCTCTGGTGCGCACGTGGATTTCTTCGCGCGGCTGGGGCATGACAAAACCCAGGGCCCCTCCGCGGGCAAGGATAGTCGCCTTAAAGACGTCTGAATGCGGAGCGAGGAAATACATGGCAATGGCATGGCCTGCCTCATGATAGGCGATTTTCTTTCTTTCTTCCTGGCTGGAGACGACCTTATGCTTTACGCCCATCTCCACGCGGTCATAGGCTTCGGTGACCTCTCTCATCGAGATGACTTCCTTGCGGTTGCGTACCGCGATAAGCGCTGCTTCCCGCACAAGGTTAGAGATATCCGCGGGGCTGTTGGAGACGGTCAACCTTGCCAGGCGCAGGGTATCTATCGTTGTGTCATACTTGACGCCTTTCAGGTAATATTCAAATAATTTCTGGCGCTCTTCTAAATTCGGCAACTCCACGTAGATCTTACGGTCAAACCTTCCCGGCCGCAGCAGCGCCGGGTCAAGAAAAGACTCCGGGGCGTTGGTGGCGCCGATAATCACGATATTATGCTCTTTATCTTTTAAGCCGTCCATTTCGATAAGCAATTGATTTAAGGTGGTGTTGGATTCGGTCTGTCCGCCAAAGCCGCGGTCAACCGCGCGCTGGGCGCCGACGGCGTCAAGTTCGTCTATAAAAATGATACATCCGCCTTCAACGTAAGCTAATTGCTGGGCCTGTTTAAAAAGTTTGCGTATGCGGCTGGCGCCCACGCCGACAAACATCTCGATAAATTCTGACCCCGACATGGCGATAAAAGGCATATTGGCTTCGGTAGCAATGGCCTTGGCCAGGTAAGTCTTTCCGCAGCCGGGAGGCCCCATCATCAAAATACCTTTAAGGATTTTGCCTCCGATGCGCTGTAGCTGCACGCGGTCAGTCATCAAGCGCACCACTTCCATCGCTTCTTCCTTGGCCTCATCCATGCCGATAACATCCTGCCAATGAATGGCTATTTCTTTTCCCTCAACCGCCTTTTTGCCGATTTGGGTAAACTTCATATGGCCGCCGCGCATCATCCATAACCAGAGCGCGCCGCTTAAAGGCAAGCTGATGAGGTTTAAAACCAGGAAGATATAGAAGAAGAGCCCGTACTGGGCAAGCGCGGATTTTTTGAAATAAGATTCAGAGGTAATCCAGGCTTGGATAGCGCTTTGCAGGAAGAAGGCAAAGGATATCGCGATGACAAGGCATAATACGGCCGCGCTAAGGGCTATCCAGTGCATCTTAAAAAATATTTTAATCTTGCGCTTATTCATAGTTTAACCTTTATAGCACAACTTTCGCCATATGTCAAATTGAAATAAAGGGGACGTTTCTATTTTTCCGGCAATTAGATACGGGAAAAATAGAAACGTCCCCTTTATTTTAGTTAGAATTGGCATATTTTTGCGTCTATTAAGCTAAGGAGGTGTAAATTGGCGATTAAATCCTGGCCTGAAGCTGACCGGCCGCGCGAGAAATTATTCAGGTCCGGCGAGCATTCCTTGAGCAATACCGAGCTCCTGGCTATACTCTTAGGCAGCGGCGCCAAGGGCCAGAGCGCGGTGGAGTTAGCCAGGAAGATTCTTTTAAAGTTCGGCAGTTTTAGCGCGATGGGCCATACGGATATAAGGCAATGGAAAAAGTTTAAAGGCTTGGGGCTGGCCAAGATTGCGCAAATTAAAGCCGCGCTGGAGATAGGCAGGAGGTTTGGCGAAGAAAAAATAAGGGATAGGCGCCCCAGGATAGAATCTTCCAAAGGCGCCGCGGGTATCTTAATGCCAAGGATGCGCAGCTTAAAAAAGGAGGTGTTTAAAGCCCTGCTTTTAAACTCGCAGAACCGGCTGATAGAAATAATAGAATTAGAGGAAGGGACAGTGAACCAGGCGCATCCTATAATCAGGGAAGTCTTTCAGAAGGCGCTTGAGCATTTTGCCGCTTCCATAATCTGCCTGCATAACCATCCTTCAGGCGACCCGCTTCCAAGCCGGGAAGATAAGGAATTTACACAACGTTTACTGGCGGCAGGCAAGATGCTTGAAGTGAAGGTTTTGGACCACATAATCTTCGGGAAGAATAGTTATTTTAGTTTTTTAGATAAGGGCTTAGTTTGAATTATGCGATAAAGAAATCAAGCGTCTTTTTATAAACGCGGGCGATTTCTTTGAGCTGGATGATGTCCAGGCGCAGTTGGCCGCTCTCTATTTTGGAGATATAAGACTGCGACCTTTTTAGCTTTTTGGCGGCATCTTGCTGGTTAAATTGCGCCTGGTTGCGGGCTTTTTTCAAGCGGCTGACTAAGCGGGAGTAAGCTTTGGTATAGATGGTTTTATCCATATTTTCCTTGACGCTCCTGGATTCCTATGATACACTTTTTACTAAGATATTCCAAAATGGAATACTAATAAAAAGGCAGATACGGATGCAAAAAGCTCACGATGCCTAAGCCGAATTTATTTTTACTCTCTTTAATTTTCCTCCTACTTATTCCATTTCTTAGCCTTGCCGAAGAATCTATCACCATCTCTACCTATTATCCTTCTCCCTATGGCGTTTATAGAGAAATGCGCGCACAGAGAATAGCCATAGGAGATACCTATTTTGACGGCGCGGAAGTCCCCTGGGAGGCAGAAGACGGAGACGGCAATCCGATTGATCTTAACGCTGACCTGGTGGTAGAGGGTAATGTGGGTATCGGAACGACGAGCCCATTCCAGAAATTTGAAACGATTATTGATCCGACATACTTTGGATCGGTAGCCTTGGGTCAAGGTTATAGTGGTAACACCTTCGATCCAACCATCAAATTATATCGTCCTAATGGTTTGGGAGCTTTTTATGCTACTTATCTTGAGACGAGTTCAATTGACTTCTCGATTCTTACTGGTGCAGCAGCTGCGGCCAAAGGTAGTGAAACAATGACTCCTCGTCTGACAATCTTAAATGGCGGCAATGTCGGTATCGGGACAGCGAATCCATTTGATATATTGCATATAGCAAAAGAACGGACAAATAATGGCACGGATAATCTCGCACAGATTGTCATATCCGGTTCGGGGGCCACAAATGACAGGTTGCTTTTGGGTTATAACACGATGGCTGATAATGGATACATTCAATCGGTCCATAACGCCCTTGGCTATACAAATTTACTGTTGAATCCAAATGGCGGCAACGTCGGCATCGGGACGACAAATCCAAGATCGCCTTTTCATATTTTTGCGCCTGGATCTGATATGCTTAAACTTACTTTTACAGGCATAAATCCGGGGACTTGTAATCTATATGTGCGTAGCACTGTTTGCGGAAGCGGCGACGCAACCATAGCCACTGTTGGCGGCGTGAATCTCTGTATGTACTGTAACATCAATCCATTTTAGAATCGCAGGGGACAGCGACTTTAAGTCGCTGTCCCCTCAATCAAAGAACGCCTAATAGAGAAAAAATAACGCTGGAAAGCCTGCCTAAAAATAACGGGGACGGTTCTATTTTCTACGAACGGGTGGAAAAATAGAACCATCCGCGGTTTTTCTTATAGCGGATTAATTTATGTTTCGATATACGGATGAACGAGGAGCAATTAAGGTAACAATGACTTTATTGTTTTCTTTATTAATGCTATAAATTACTCTGTAGGTACCTAACCGGTATCTATAGCGCTTCTTCTCGCCTTTTAATACTTTTATGTTCAGCCCCCAAAAGGGATTACTCTCTAAATCCTCCAGAAACGGGGTCAGAATTATTTTTTAGTTAGATTTTTCCTCCCTATACGTCTGTTAAGGTAGAAGGGAGGATTTTTTATGGCTAGAAGACCCCGTTTATTTGTAACTGGCATACCTTACCATGTTGTTCAGCGAGGCAATAACAGGATTCCTATCTTTTTGACCAGTAGAGACTATTTTTTCTTTTTAGAAGTACTTCAGGAAGCAAAAACTAAATATCCCTGTCTTATTTATAGTTATTGCCTGATGACTAACCATTTCCACCTGCTTATTGAACCCAGAGAAGATAATAATGTCAGTTTGTTAATAAAACTGTTAGGCGCTAAATATGTGCGGTATATCAATAAAAACTATAAGCGTTCAGGCACTCTTTGGGAAGGCCGTTTTAAATCTTCGCTGATTGATAAAGAGTTATATTTCTTAACTTGCCTTCGTTATATTGAAATGAATCCCGTAAGGGCAGGTATAGTTAACTCTCCGGAATCCTACTATTGGTCAAGCTATCGAGTTAGGGCGTTTGGCGAGAAGAGCCCTATTGTGGATTTAGATCCTTGGTACAATAGCCTAGGCTATGATTCAAAGGAGCGCCAGATTAAATACCGTCAATTTTTCCAGAATTTAATACCAGAGGCTACTGTAAAACTTCTTAGGGAAATGACTAATAAGAATGGCATAGTGGGTAGTATGACCCCAGGCCAAGAGAGGCAAAATGTATTGATTTCGGTTTTTTACTATGATATAATTTTTATATATCCGGCATAATTAATATTAAGTGTAGATTAATAACAATATTAAAGCGTTATAAAGGAGGTTCCCCCCCCTGCCTAAGCCAAGTAAAGTCTCTCTCTCTCTCTCTCTTAAGTTTTCTCTTAGTTAGCCCTTTTCTTAGCCTTGCCGAAGAATCCATAACTATCTCCACCTACTATCCTTCTCCCTACGGCGTTTATAGAGAAATGCGCGCTAAGAGAATAGCCATAGGGGATACCTATTTTGATGGCGCTGAAGTCCCCTGGGAGGAAGAAGACGGAGACGGAGGCACAATCGATTACCTGGCAGACCTGATAGTAGAGGGTAATGTAGGTATCGGAACGACGGGGCCGAATACCGCTTTAGATTTAAACGGCGCTTTAAGTGTTCGCGGAATGACCGCACCGGATGTCTCGCCGGCAGGCCAGGGCAGAATCTATTTTGATTCTACTGCTAACAAATTCAAGATGTCTGAGAATACCGGCGCTTATACTGATTTGGGATGTGGCCTTTGGGCGGCAAGCGGAAGTAATATTTATAATACCAATAATAGCAACGTCGGCATCGGGACGACGAACCCGGGGCATAACAGGTTGGATGTATATGAAGATAGCGGCTACCCAGCCGCCCATTTTTATTCTACGGCCGGACACACAAGTGTAAATATTGATAGTAAAAGTGGTTCCCATACATACCTTAATTTACTAGATCAAGGAGTTGTGAAGTGGAGATTTACATGTTATGATAGTACAGACATTCTTTATATTTTTGATCAGACCAATAGTAACGGGGTTTATATGAATCAAGGCGCTACCTCTTGGTCGTCCAGCTCCGACATCCGCCTAAAAACAAATATTTCAAGTATTACAAATGCCTTAGAAAGAATCGGCCGTATCCGTGGAGTTAATTTTAATTGGGCCAAACCCGGTTCGAGTCCTAAGCTACAAATTGGGGTAATCGGTCAGGAAGTTCAGGCCGTATTCCCGGAGATAGTCACCCTTGATGATTATGGTTATCTGGGGGTACAATACGATAGATTAGCGCCTATTTTAATTGAAGCAATCAAGGAACAACAAAACCAGGTAGACGTCTTAAGGACACAGAACAAACAACTCGAAGCCAGGATCAATAAATTAGAAATTGAAATAATAAAGGGGAGCAAGAAAACAGAATAAAGAATGGAAAGTAAGGAAGAAACGGGGTCAGAATTATTTTTTAGTTAGATTTTTCCTCCCTATACGTCTGTTAAGGTAGAAGGGAGGATTTTTTATGGCTAGAAGACCCCGTTTATTTGTAACTGGCATACCTTACCATGTTGTTCAGCGAGGCAATAACAGGATTCCTATCTTTTTGACCAGTAGAGACTATTTTTTCTTTTTAGAAGTACTTCAGGAAGCAAAAACTAAATATCCCTGTCTTATTTATAGTTATTGCCTGATGACTAACCATTTCCACCTGCTTATTGAACCCAGAGAAGATAATAATGTCAGTTTGTTAATAAAACTGTTAGGCGCTAAATATGTGCGGTATATCAACGAAAGAATAGACCCGTCCCCTGCTTTTTCCCCGTTAGAAATTCTCTCTCCCTGAGTCTATTTTAGTAGCGAAACGCAAGTTTATTTTTTACACTACATTTATTATTTTGTAGTATAATGTAGTGTAAAAGGAGAAAAGAAAATGAAGATATTGCAAGGTATACTATCGGAAAGTGAAGAGTATTACTCTGGCCTGAAGAAAAAGATAGAAAAGAGACTGTTTAATCTTCCTGCAGGAAGCATTAAGGAGAGAAGGATATTCGGTAAGAGGTATTATTATTTACAGTATCGTAAGGATAAGAAGATTATCCAGAAGTATCTGGGTAAAGTTAAGCCGGAAGCGATGCTCGGGCAGATAAAAGAGCGCAATGCCTTAAAGGCAGAATTAAAGAAGGTAAACGAGGCTCTGCATATCATTGGAAAATCGGTGGATAAAAGACATGATTGATTCTATCAGAAAAATCTTAAAGGTATTTGCTGACAATAATCTTTTTGAAGATGGCGTAGAGCTTATCGGTAGCTGGTGTTTTAAATTGTATCAGAATCATCTGGGAGTAGAAAAGTTTCCCTTGACCAGCCTTGATGTTGATTTTCTGATTCCTATTCCTTTTCACGGCAAAGAACACTCTGGTTTTATAAAACAACTAGAAGATTTAGGGTTTGAAGCGGATTTCAAGAGGGATGGCTCTTTATTTTTATGGAATGCGGATTTGAAAATAGAATTCATAACAGTTGAAAAGAGCGGTGGTACTGATAAGGCTGTAAAGATTAAGAAACTGGGCATTGACGCCATTCCTCTTAGGCATGTCGGATTCCTTTTGGATAAACCGATAACCATAACGGACGCCGGAGTAAAGATAAGGGTTCCTTCTCTTGTTCGTTTCTGCCTCCACAAGCTGATTATTGCTCCCCGGAGGAAAGAAGCAGGCAAAAGCTTAAAAGATTTGCAACAGGCGATTTATACAGCTATGATTGTAGACAAACAAGAGATGCGGCAGGTGTTTAGTTCTTTACCAAAGAGGTGGCAACAAACTGTTTTGAAGTCGTTAGAAAAGGCTGAAAGGGAATTACTCTTGCTTAGAGAGGATATAAATAAGCTTAGGTTTACACTACAGAACGCAAGATAATACGAAGTGTAGTGTAAATTATACAACAATCACCGTTCTACCCCCTATTTTACCAATTCTCCCGTTAGAAAACCCCTCTCCCTGCGTCTCTTAGAGTAGGAAGGAGGCGCAAAATGCCGGATATAATTTCAGTAGGAGTTATTAGCTCTAAGATTTTTGAGGTAAGAGGGAAAAGGTGATGTTAGACAGCGACCTGGCAAAGCTTTATGATGCACAAACTAAAGTTTTAATCCAGGCAGTAAAAAGGAATACAGATCGCTTCCCGGATGATTTTATGTATCAGCTTACATGGCAAGAGTTTATGGACTTGAGGTCACAAATTGTGACCTCAAGTTTTGGCGGCAGGAGATACTTGCCGTATGTCTTTACTCAAGAAGGGGTAGCCATGCTTTCGAGCGTTCTCAATAGTGAAAGGGCAATTAAAGTCAATATCCAGATTATGCGTGCGTTCATTCAACTGAAGCGGATACTTTTAACCAACCAGGATTTGCGGCGCAAGATTGAAGTAATGGAAAAGAAATATGACAGGCAGTTTGCCATAGTCTTTGAAGCGATTAGAAGACTGCTTGAATCTCCTAAGCAGACACGGGCAATCGGGTTTAAAATTTAGAGGTTACTTCCAATTTTCTGCTTGACTGAATGCCTCAAGCGCGTATAATAATAACTCCCCCAACATATAAGGAGAAAAGAAGATGGCAAAGATCAAGAAAGTTTTAGCCCGTGAGATTTTGCAATTCCGGGGACACGAGACTTAATTACCACCTTTCCCAATAGACCCGTCCCATATTTTCCTTGACGCTCCTGGGTTTCTATGATAAATTTTTTAATTAGATACTCCAAAATGGAATACTTATAAAAAGGCAGGTGCGGAGGCAAAAAGCTTACGATGCCTAAGCCGAATTTATTTTTACTCTCCCTAATCTTCCTCCTACTTACTCCTTTTCTTAGCCTTGCCGAAGAATCCATAACTATCTCCACCTACTATCCTTCTCCCTACGGCGTTTATAGAGAAATGCGCGCTAAGAGAATAGCCATAGGAGATACCTATTTTGATGGCGGTGAAGTCCCCTGGGAGGCAGAAGACGGAGACGGCAATCCGATTGATCTTAACGCTGACCTGGTGGTAGAGGGTAATGTGGGTATCGGAACGACGAGCCCATTCCC
>JAQUAP010000002.1 GCA_028687205.1 Candidatus Omnitrophota bacterium | reverse complement strand
AGATAAGCTGCCAGGGGGTTTTTATATTTGTCGGCATAACCCCGAATACGGATTTTGTAAAAAATGTATCGGAAACAGACGAGTTTGGGTTTATAATTACTGACCAAGCAATGCGCGCCTCTAGGGAAGGGATATTTGCCTGCGGGGATTGCGTAAGGAAAAGCTTATATCAGGTAGTCAATGCCTGCGGCGAGGGAGCGGTTGCCGTTGATTCCGCCCATAAATATCTCTTAAAATTATGACGAGATTCCCCACGCATAATAAAAAATTAAAAGACTGGGTAAACCGGATGGCCAAGCTCTGCCAGCCGGATGATATTGTCTGGATAGACGGCACAGACGCGCAGAAGGCGGCTTTAGAGCAAGATGCACTTACGCGCAGCGAATTAATCCAATTAAACCCGGAAAAATTGCCGGGTTGTTTTTTACACCGCACCGCCGTTGACGATGTTGCCCGCACCGAACACCTCACCTTTATCTGCACCCGGAAAAAACATACTGCCGGCCCGACGAATAACTGGATGGCCCCGCGTACCGCATATAGAAAAGCTAAGGCTATATTTAAAGGCGCAATGCGCGGACGCACGATGTACGTTATTCCTTTCTCTATGGGCCCGGTCGGTTCAAGATTCAGTAAGATCGGAGTTGAACTGACAGATTCGCGCTATGTGGTTTTGAATATGCTGATTATGACCCGCGCAGGCGAAGCGGTCCTGCGGCAGTTGGAAAAAGAAGACAATTTTACTAAGTGTCTGCATTCCAGGGCTCAGTTGGATATCAATAAAAGGCTGATCCTGCATTTCCCGGAAGACAATACTATCTGGAGCGTAGGTTCAGGCTATGGCGGCAATGTGCTATTAGGAAAAAAATGTTTATCTTTACGCATCGCCAGTTACTTAGGGCTGCGTGAGCATTGGCTGGCCGAGCATATGTTGATTATGGGCATTGAAGAGCCGAACGGCCATATTGAATATATTGCCGCGGCTTTCCCCAGCGCCTGCGGTAAGACAAACCTGGCTATGCTTGTCCCCCCTGAGGGGCTTAAGGTAAAGGGCTATCGTATCTGGACAGTGGGTGACGATATTGCCTGGATGCGCGTAGATTCCGACGGAATGCTTTGGGCAGTCAATCCTGAAACAGGATTTTTTGGGGTCGCTCCGGGGACAAATTCCGGGACTAACCCCAATATGGTTGAAACAATCAAAAAAAATACAATTTTTACTAATGTACTGCTTAAAGCCGACAAGACAGTCTGGTGGGAAGGCGCGGACGGCGAAATTCCGGCTGATGGCATTGACTGGCAAAGTAGGGCCTGGAAGCCGGGAGCAAAAGATGCTAATGGCAAGCCGATTTTAGGGGCGCATCCGAACAGCCGTTTTACTGCGCCGATTGTGAATTGCCCTTCAGCGTCATTCAGGATGGAACAGCCTCACGGAGTCCCCATATCCGCAATTATTTTTGGCGGCCGCAGGCAACATTTAGCGCCGCTTGTTTATGAGACCTTTAACTGGCAGCACGGAGTCTTTGCCGGTGCGACGATGGCTTCCGAACGCACGGCAGCCCAGGTCGGCGAGTTAGGCCAGGTGCGCCGGGACCCCATGGCCATGCTGCCTTTTTGCGGCTATAATATGGCGGATTATTTCAGGCATTGGTTGAATATGGGCAAACGCATGGCCAGGCCTCCAAAGATATTCCACGTCAACTGGTTCAGGACCGATGAGAAGGGGGAATTTTTATGGCCGGGGTTCAGGGAAAACTTAAGAATTTTAGAATGGATTCTGGACCGCTGCAACGCCAGGGTCGGGGCGTTGAAGACCGCGATAGGTTACGTGCCTTATCCGGCGGACATTGATATGACCGGGCTTAATTTAGACGCAGGGGCGCTGGAAAAATTACTTGAGGTGCGCAACGCTGACTGGCTGGAGGAGTTAAAAGGTATTAAAAAATTTTTCAATCAGTTTAAGCGCTCCCTGCCTCCCGAACTCTGGCAGGAGTATAAAACCCTCCAGGAACGCCTTAAATCCCATGAATAAAGAAGTATTATTAAATACGGATTTTAAAGAGTTAAAATTATTCCGTAAGGGTAAAGTAAGGGATGTCTATGATTTAGGCGATCAGCTGCTTATTGTTTCAACGGACAGGATATCCTGTTTTGACGTGGTCCTGCCTTGCGGCATACCTTATAAAGGAAAAATTTTAACCGCGCTATCCTGTTTCTGGTTTGATTTCCTGAAAAATATCATCCCCAGCCATTTTATCAGCGCTGACGTAGATAGGTACCCGCCGGAGCTAAAAAAATATGCAGACGTATTATCCGGCCGTTCCATGCTGGTAGTAAAGACAAGGCCTATTCCCGTAGAGTGCATTGTAAGAGGTTACCTCTCGGGTTCAGGATGGAAAGAATACCAAAAGCAGCAGTCTATCTGCGGGATAAAACTTCCTGCCGGGCTAAAGGAATCCGCCAGGCTCCCTAAGATTATTTTTACGCCTTCCACCAAAGCAGAAGCAGGCCATGACCAGAATATCAGCCAGGAATACGTGGAGAGATTGATCGGTAAGGAGGCTGCGGATGGCATCGTCCGGCTAAGCCTGGCTATTTATAAAAAGGCCAGCGACTATGCTTATAAACGGGGCATAATCATTGCCGATACAAAATTTGAGTTTGGTTTGCATAATAACAAAGTCATCCTGATTGACGAAGTGCTTACCCCGGATTCGTCGCGTTTTTGGCCGCGCGATGAATATGCCCCGGGCAAGGCCGCCCTAAGTTTTGACAAACAGTTCGTGCGCGACTATCTTGAGACATTGAGCTGGAATAAGACCCCTCCGGCGCCCATGCTGCCGAGTGACATTATTTTCAAGACTACCCAGAAATACCTGGAGGCGTACCGTAAATTAACAGGAAAAGAACTTAAATAAAAATGGTAACTTTTAAAAAAATATTGTCTGTGTCATTAAGGATTATTATAAGTATTATCTTATTGGTCCTTTTGTTTAAATTTAACAAAATCAATCTCCTTGATTTAATTAATGATATAAAAGGCGCGGATAAGACGCTTTTGGCAGCAGGTTTTATCATTTTCTTTTCTGTTTATCTTCTTGGATTTTGGCGCTGGCATATGCTGCTTAAGGCAGCGGGTATCCAGGCAACCTTAAAGAGGCTGCTGGTTTCATTTTCCGGAGGCGTTTTCTTCAGTATTTTCCTGCCTTCTACAATCGGAGGAGACATTGTCAAGACGGCTGACCTTGCCGGGCATACCCGTAAGACTAAAGAGGTCATCGCCACGGTCCTATTGGACAGGTTGAGCGGATATATCGGCCTTGTGCTTGTGATCCTGCCTGTTCTTTTGCTGGACAGAGGACTGGCGCGGGACAAGGTTGTTATCTCATCGGTTATCGTCATTGTAGTGCTATTAATTTTTATTCTCCTGGTTTTGTTTAACCGGTTTATCTATTCCAAGATTACGCGGTTCCTGACTGCGCCGGGCGCCGGAAAGATAAGGGAGGCAATCAGCGACTTACATAGCGAGATCCATATTTTTCGCCGGCACAAGAAGTTGATTATTTATAACCTGATTTTATCTTTTTTTATCCAGATGGTCATGCCGGTAAGCGTTTACTTTATCGCGCTATCTTTAGGGATAAAAATCAAGCTGCTTTATTTCTTGATTTTCCTGCCGATCATCGGGGCGATTACCTTACTCCCTATTGCCATAGGCGGCCTGGGCTTGCGAGAAAACCTCTTTGTCGTCTATTTCGCCAAGGCGGGAGTAGTCAAGCAATTGGCGGTAGCCATGTCGCTGCTATCATTCTCTTTTGTCGTGATCTACGGAGCAGTAGGAGGCCTGATCTATGTCCTTACAGTACATCATCGACGGGTACAACATCACCAACCACCCCAAATTCATCAAGCTAATCCCTAAGCAATATTCTGATTTGCGCCTTGCCCTTATTCAATTTCTCAAAATGAGCAGGCTGTGCGCCAGCCCTAATAATAGATGTCTGGTTATTTTTGACGGTTATGCGGATATTCCCTTGGATAATCTTGAATCAGGCAACATAGAAGTTGCTTTTTCCCGGCGCTTGAGCGCCGATGAACGCATTAAAAGGCTGGTAGAATCGGCAGGCGCCCCTAAAAATATTATTGTTGTCTCGGACGACAAAGAAATCAGGTTTTTTGTCCGTTCCTGCGGCGTAAAATCAATGGGCGTGGAAGATTTTCTCGGGGCGCAAGAGAGGAAAACGCCAAGAAAGAACCTAGTCTCCGAGGCAGAGATCAGCCATACCCAGATGCATAAGATAAATGAGGAGCTCAGGAAGTTATGGCTTTCCTAAAATTTTTAGGCACGGCAGGCGCGCGTTTTGTGATGATTGAACAGCTCCGGTCATCAGGCGGTATCTGGATTTGCCAAAAAGAGACCAATGTGTTAATCGACCCCGGGCCGGGGAGTATCGTGCGTTGCGCCGCGAGCAGGCCCAGGTTAAATCCCACTAAACTGGACGGTATAATCCTTACGCATCGCCATCTGGACCATACTAACGATGTAAATGTGATGATTGAGGCGATGACTGAGGGAGGTTTTAAAAAGCGGGGCGTTGTCTTTTGCCCGGCTGACGCGCTCAACGCGGATTCCATCATCCTCAAGCACGCCGTTAATTTTCCCGAGAGGATAGAGATATTGGAAGCGAATAAGGATTATGCGGTAGGCAATTTTGCATTTAGGACCTCCATGCGCCATATCCATCCTGTTGAGACTTTTGGCCTGAAGTTTACTTTAGGGGATACGGCTGTAGGCCTGCTGACAGATACAAGATTTTTTAAAGAGCTGGAAGATTTTTACCAAACCGACATATTAATCGTCTCCGTAGTCCTTTTTGAGCCGCGGCCGGGCATCGACCACCTCTGCCTGGATGACGTAGAGGAGATTATCCGCGCCTGTAAGCCCAAGAGAGCAATCCTGACACATTTCGGTATGTCCATGCTCAGGGCTAAGCCGCATATTCAGGCAGCTTCACTTACTAAGCGGCTGGGAATTCCGGTAGAAGCGGCTTATGACGGGATGAGCCTGAATTTATAAGATTATCCTCTTGCGGCAAATAAAACTTTTTCTTGACATAAATGTATGCTTATGATACAGTTAAAGGAAATCAGGCAACACTAACCAAAGGAGGTGGAGGATGAGTAGTTGGCAAGTAGTTTTGCTAGAACCAGCCAGGAGCGTCCTTGCTCAAATAGGCCAGTTCGTAACGAACGTTCTGTTAGTGCTTATTATCCTCATTGTCGGTTGGGTCATCTCTAAGATCATCCGGACAATAGTGACCAAGGGTTTAAGGATGGTCAAGATCGATGAGCTTTCTGACCGTATTGGATTGGAAGCTTTGTTGGAAAAGGGCGGCATAGGGTTTTCCCTTTCAGAGTTAATCGGGATAATCTGCTATTGGTTGGCGCTTTTAGTCACTTTTATGGTCGCCATTAATGCCATAGGCCTGACGATAGCCGCAGATTTACTGAATAAAGTAGTGCTTTATATACCTAACGTCATCGCCGCTATATTTATCCTGATATTAGGTATGTTTGCCGCTACTATATTAAGGAATATTGTCGTTACAGCAGCTAATAATGCCGGGCTTAGCCAGGGAAAAATCTTAGCTAAGATCGTAGAAGTGGTTATTGTTATTTTTGCTGTATTCGTAGGTTTAGAGCAGCTTAATATCGGCATCCGCATCACCGAGTTAACCTTGGGCATAGCCCTGGCCAGCATAGGCTTAGGTTTAGCCTTAGCTTTTGGCTTAGGCTGCAAGGATATCGCGGGTAAATTTTTGGATGATTTTCTTGATAAGTTGAAGAAGAAATAGGTAGATGTTTTACAGCGGTAGATAAACAAACCCCGCACTTTTAATTAAAAGTGCGGGGTTTTTTATTAGCGGAGGAATTTTTGGATAAACAAGGTTATACCTATATTTGCCCGATGCATCCTGAAGTTGCACAGGATAAGCCGGGTGATTGCCCAAAGTGCGGCATGCGTCTTGAGCCCGGGACTGCCCGGCTCTCCGGGCCGGAAGAGGAAGATAAGGAAATGCGGCTTTTGGCGCGTAAATTCTGGATAGGATTAGCTTTAACCATCCCTGTTTTTCTATTGACCATTATTGAAATGGTTCCGGGTTCCCGCTGGCTGCAGTTTTTCCTGGCAACCCCCGTAGTCTTATGGACGGGGGACATCTTCTTTGTAAAAGCGTGGAAGTCCATAGTAAATCAAAGCCTTAATATGTTTACCCTGATTGCTATAGGTGTGGCTGCGGCCTATGGTTTTAGCGCTTTAGCCATCCTCTTTCCGGGCATCTTCCCTGATGCCTTGAAAAAAAACGGTGAGCTGGGCCTCTATTTTGAAGCAGCCGCGGTTATCACGGTCCTGGTGCTCCTCGGCCAGCTCCTTGAAGCAAGGGCCCGCAACAGGACAGGCCAGGCAATCAAGGCATTAATCGGCCTGGCTGCCAGGGAGGCGCACCGTATCCGGGATGGGCGGGAAGAAGATATTGCCATTGAGGAGATTAGGAAAGGGGATTTATTGCGTGTACGGCCGGGAGAAAAAGTCCCCTTGGACGGCATAATCATTGAAGGTAATAGCGCACTCGATGAATCAATGCTTTCCGGGGAAGCGTTTCCCGTAAATAAAAAAGAAGGAGAGCGGGTCATCGGCGCAACCGTTAATCAGACCGGTACTTTTATCCTGCGGGTGGAAAAGGTAGGCCCGGAAACTATCCTTGCCCAGATTGTGCAAATGGTGACGGATGCCGAACGCAGCCGGGCGCCCATTCAAAAACTCGCCGATAAGGTCTCCGCTTATTTTATCCCTGCCGTGTTAGGGTGCGCGGCAGTTGCTTTTATTACCTGGGCCTTATTCGGGCCAGCGCCGGCTTTAGCCTATGCCTTAGTCAGCGCCATATCGGTTTTAATTATTGCCTGTCCCTGCGTCTTAGGCCTGGCAACGCCCATGTCAGTAATGGTCGGCGTCGGCAGGGGCGCGCAGTCGGGTATCTTAATCAAAAACGCAGAGGCAATTGAAAAAGCCGAAAAAATCACGCATCTCCTTATAGATAAAACAGGGACCCTGACCGTTGGCTCGCCGCAAGTAACCGCCGCTATAACAGCGCAGAATTGGGATAAGCAGGCGTTATTGGATATAGCCGCTTCTGTCGGGCAGAATAGCGAACATCCTTTAAGCCGCGCAGTGGTTAATTATGTAAAAGAGCAGGGAGGCAAGATCGTTCCGGTGGAAGATTTCCAATCGCTAACCGGAGCAGGCCTGAGCGCTAAAGCAGGCGGAAAAGAGGTTTTACTGGGAAAGCAAAAATTTATTCAGGATGCCGGTATAAAATTACCTGAAGAGCTGGAGAAAAAATCCGTTGAGCTTCAGGGCATGGCCAGGACAGTTACCTGGATAGCCGTTGACCGGCAGGTAGCGGGGATCCTTGGGATTGCCGACTCCATCAAGCAGACAACGCCTGGAGCAATCCGCGCATTGCATAAAATGGGCTTAAAAGTAATTATGTTGACGGGCGACAATAAGAAGACAGCGCAAGCTATCGCGCAAGAATTAGGCATCAATGAAGTTCATGCAGAACTTACGCCAAAGGCTAAAGTGGAAATAGTAAAAAAGTTAAAGGCCGCAGGGGCAAAAGTAATGGTAGCCGGGGATGGGATTAATGACGCTCCGGCATTAGCCGAAGCCGACGTCGGCGTGGCTATGGGTACGGGAACGGATGTAGCGATTGAGAGCGCGGGGATTACTCTGGTTAAGGGTGACTTAAACGGAATTGTCAAGGCCCTGCGCCTGAGCCGAAGCGTTATGCGTAATATCCGGCAGAATCTTTTCTTTGCCTTTCTCTATAATACCCTTGGCGTCCCTGTCGCGGCCGGCGCGCTCTATCCTTTTTTCGGGCTGCTCTTAAACCCGATGTTTGCCGCAGCGGCGATGAGCTTTAGCTCGGTTTCGGTAATAGGAAACTCTCTTAGATTGCGTAATTTGAAGCTAGGGTAGAGAATTATGCTTGCCGCGGAGTTTTAGCTGGTATATAATCGTTTTTAAGTTATGGTTATAGAGAAGAAATTAGTGGTAATGATTTTTTGCATCTGGTGCATCCTGGCATTTGAGCTGGTGCTTGTCCAGGCGCGGCAGACATTTAATCTCCTGCTTCCTATATATCCTTTAAGCCTCGAGCAGAAACATAAGCTTGTCGATGGCAATTTTTATAATTTTGTCAAGCAATGCGCGGCGGGAGTAGGAGAGAGGGAGAATATCGTATTTAAGTCTCTTCCCAGAGAGCCTGATTTCAGGACGCCAAACTGGTTTCTTAAAGAATATTTCGTCGGTAAACTTTCCTACCTTCTTTACCCGCGGAAGATATTGCGGGGGCAGGGCATAACCGCGGAGCCCAAATATATTATCATATTTGATACTGATGCCAAGGCTTTAAAACTTACTGACCGTTAGCTATCCGGAAATGGTTTTCTTTAAATTTACATTAGCTGTTTTTAGCATAATCATTACGGGATACGCCGTATTAAGGTTATTCCCCGGCCCTAAAAAAGAACTGCCGATAGGAGAAATCTTGTGCCTGGCTTTCGGGATGGGCGTAGGGTTCGTGGGCCTGGAGGCTTTTTTATTAGCGCTGCTTAAATATCCGCTTAGCTTAGGTTACCTTTTGTCTTTTCAAATCGCTTTCCTTGCTTTTGCGGCCTTAAAGCTGAAAGAAAACTTTTTCTGTTATCGCGCTACATCCTGGCATAGGCAAAGGCTCTCTTTCTCGCCCCTGGCAATATTTTTACTTGCCATCATTATCTGGGAAATAGCTTATGTGTTTTTAAAGTCATCCAGCCTTCCCTTTAATGCCTGGGATGCCTGGGCCAGCTGGGGATTTAAGGCCAAGATATTTTTTCATGAGAGGACTTTTTCCGTGTACTCCTGCGTCGGCTTTCCCGGTTTTGCCCATCCCGACTATCCGGTACTCATGCCGTTTGTGGAAACGTATATTTATTTTTTCCTGGGTCAAGTACATGAACCATTGATAAAACTTTTTTGCTCATTTTTCTACGCGGCCACTATCGCCTTGTTTTACTATCAGCTTAGAAGGCTATTCAAGGTTGAGTTCGCCTTAGGAGGCTGCCTGGTTTTAGCTACCATTCCCAGTTTGGTCAATATGGCTTCCACCGCTTATATGGATGTGCCGCTTGCCTTTTATATAACCGCAGGCATCCTGTATACCTGGAGGTATTTAAAAGAGCAGGATAATTTTTTTCTTATGTTTGGCGCTTTTTTTATAGGGCTGGGGATGTGGGTAAAAAATGAAGGGTTTGGTTTTTGGGCAGCCTTGCTTTTGAGTTGCCTGGTAATCTGCCTGCTGTTTAAGTTAGATAGCAATAAAAAAAAGTTCCTCTCCATAGTTGCATTTATACCGGCATTGATTTATTTGCCCTGGTTGTTATTCAAGTATTACTTTGGGATCAGGGTCACCTATTTCCAGGGGCCGGCCGGGAACTTATTGGAGCTGATAAAACAACGGTTGCCCCTGGCTTTAGACATCTGGGTTAGACATGGGCTGGATATAGGAAAATGGAATATTTTCTGGGTAGGTTTTATTATCGCACTGGTATGGTTTTTGATCAGGCCCCGGGAAAAGCTGGCCTGGTTTTTCTTATTGATCATTATTTTGCAGGTAGGGTTTTATTTTACTGTTTATATTGTATGGCCGATGAGCCTAGCGGATTTAGAATTACAAATTTTTAACTCCGTGGACAGGCTTCCTTTACACCTGGTAACACTCGTCTTATTTTTTATCTGTTTGCAAGCGGGAGATAAATGGAGGGCCAGCTGCTAGATAATTTTTTATACGCTGATTTTAAGCAGGCGCGCATTGCCCACTGGGACAGGCTTGCCCGTAATTTGGATAAGCAAAGGAGGTGGGGCGGGTATTATCACCGTCGCTTGAGAGATATTTACAGGTCTATCGTTAAGCCAGGCCAGCGTGTCCTTGAGATTGGCTGTGGCTGCGGCGATTTATTAAGCGCGTTAAAACCAGGCGTTGGCGTGGGAGTGGATTTTTCCGCAGAAATGCTCCGGCAGGCAAAAGAGCGCCATCCCGAGCTTCAATTTATACAGGCGGATGCCCAGGCTTTCAGCGTTGACGCGCAGTTTGACGTGGTTATCCTTTCTGACCTGGTAAATGATTTATGGGATATCCAGGGTGTTTTAAAGAGATTAAGCTTAGTCTTAGCCCCGCACACGCGGATTATTTTTAATTTTTACAGCAATGTTTGGATGCCGCTATTGCGGCTTGCCCAAAATTTTGGGGTTGCGCAGCCTTTACTTCCTCAAAACTGGGTGACCAGGCAGGATTTGGCGAATTTATTATATCTTACCGATTTTGAAGTTATGCGTTCCTGGACTGAGATTTTATGCCCTTTGCCGGTGCCCCTGCTTAAGGAGTTCGCCAACTCTTTTCTGGTAAAGTTTTGGCCGTTTAATATGATGGCTTTGACTAATTTTATGGTAGCGCGGCCGGCACCTAAAGTCCGGATTGCCGTTAGCCCGCCGTCAGTTTCGGTGATTATCCCCGTGCGTAACGAAGCCGGTAATATTGCGCAAATATTTGAGCGGATGCCGAGCCTAGGCAAGGAGACAGAGCTTATTTTTGTCGAGGGGCATTCCAAGGATGATAGCTTTGAGGTTATACGTAAATGTATCGCGGATTACCCCGCTTTAAAATGTAAAGTATATAGGCAAGAAGGAACAGGCAAGGGCGATGCGGTGCGCCTTGGTTTTGCCAACGCCAGCGCAGATATACTGGTGATTTTAGATAGCGACCTGAGCGTCTCTCCGGAAGATTTACCGAGGTTCTATGAGTGTTTATGTAACGGCAAGGCTGATTTTGTCAACGGCGTGCGCCTGCTCTACCCGCGGCAGCAGAAGGCGATGCGTTTTTTAAATTTATTGGCTAATAAATTTTTCAGTATTGTTTTTTCGTGGCTCATCGGCCAGCATATTAAAGATACCCTTTGCGGGACAAAGGCGCTCTGGCGCAAAGACTATCTTAAGATTTCAGAAAACTGCGGATATTTCGGAGATTTAGACCCGTTCGCAGATTTTGACCTTATTCTTGGCGCGGCATATTTAAATCTTAAAATAGCAGATATGCCGGTGCGCTACCAGGAACGTAAATACGGCAGGACGAACATCCGGAGGTGGCAGCATGGCTGGTTACTCCTGCGGATGTTGTTCCTCGCCGCCAGAAAGATCAAATTTGTATAGCAAAAGAGTTTTTCTCCGTACTTTCGGCTGTCAGATGAATACCCGCGATTCGGAAGTAGTATCCGGGTTGCTTCAGAAATCAGGGCATAAGATTTGCCATGATCCGGCTAAAGCGGATATTATTATCCTTAACACCTGTTCAGTGCGCCAGCATGCCGAAGATAAGGTCTGGAGCGAAATCGGCCGCTTTAAAAACGGCAAGCTTATCGGTGTGATAGGCTGCATGGCCCAGAATTACGGGCAGGGGGTTTTTGAGCGCTCGCCCAATGTCAGTTTTGTGGTCGGGCCGGCGGATATTGAAAAAATTCCGGGCATTATCGCCAGGCTCAGCAAAGATAAAGCTATTTTTGAAAGAAAAATATTTGAAACAGAGGGGGAATGCCGGCCCGAAGAAATTTATCATACCGGTTTTTACCAGGATAAGAACCACGCCTATGTAGTTATTTCCGAAGGGTGCTCTAATTTCTGTTCTTATTGCGTGGTGCCCTATGTCCGGGGCGGATTACATAACCGTAATCATAAAGATATCCTGAAAGAGATACAGGCAGCCCTAAAAAAAGGGATAACCCGCTTTACTCTCCTTGGCCAGAACGTAAATGCTTATAAATATGATAAGGTGGATTTCATTAAGCTTTTAGGGCGGGTTGATGCGATAAAGGGATTAAAAGAATTTAGTTTTATTACTTCGCACCCCAGGGATACCTCTATTGATTTATTTAAGGCGATGAATGATCTGGGGAAGCTGAAAAAATACCTCCACCTTCCGGTGCAATCCGGTTCAGACGGGATTTTAAAACTGATGAACCGCGGTTACTCAAGGAAATTTTATTTGGCTTTGGCGGATAATTATCGTAAAATTGTAAAAGACGGGGCATTGACTAGCGATATAATCGTAGGCTTTCCCACGGAAACCGAGGAAGATTTTAAGGGCACCTATGATTTAGTCAAGGCTGTCCGGTTTAGCGCTGCCTATATATTCAAGTATTCTTCGCGGCCGCATACCGAAGCTTTCAAGATGGCTGATACCGTAGCAAAAGAAGATAAAGAGGAGAGGCATAAGCTAATATTGGATTTACAAAAAGGAATTTCAAAGAAGAATGCCAAGAAACCTGATTAAACTGGTATTGACGCTATCCCTGGTTTTAATTACCCGGGAAGTTTATTGCTTAGAGCTCAATTCCATGAAGACCAAGATGCTTGGCGCAGATTACAAGGCAGCCATAAGCGAGGGAGAGGAACTTATTGCCCAGGGAGAGCATTCGGATGAGCTGGATTATCTTTTAGGGCTTTGTTATTTAAAAGACGGAAATTACCCGCGCGCCTTAGTTAACTTCGAAGCCATTATTAAAGAATCCAGCGGCTCAAGGTTCCAGGAAGAAGCCCGGCTGGGTTTAGGCGATACCTATCTGTTAAGGGATGACTTGGCTAAGGCCGAAGAGTCTTATCTTGGATTGCTCAAAAGTAATCCGGATACCAGGTTGAAAGCCCAGGTTTTTTACCGCCTAAGCGAAATTGGTTTTAAAAAGGGGGATGCAAAACAGGGCAGGGATTATTTAGCGAAATTAAAGGAGAGCTACCCTTTAAATCCGGAAGTTAAACAGAAGCGGGATATTTTTCCGGCTCAAAAAGTTAATGCTGATTCTTATTATGCTGTTCAGGTAGGTTCGTTTTCCAATTCCACAAATGCGGCTAATCTGACCCGGAAATTATTAAACAGCGGGTATCCCGCGTATACTGAAGAATCTCCGGGCGCGTCCGGCTCAAAAACCTACCGGGTAAAGGTAGGAAGATTGAATTCCCGCCAGGAAGCAGAAGAGCTGAACAGAAAGCTTAAGCAGGAAGGTTATCCCACCAAAATATGCCCTTAAATAAAGTAATCTTTTTAGCCGGGCCAACCGCGACAGGCAAAACCAGGGTTGCTGTTGCGCTTGCCCGGAAAATCAACGCGGAAATCATCTCCTGCGATTCCATGCAAATCTATAAAGGCATGGATATCATTACCTCCAAGCCGCCCGCCTTTTTAAGAAAAAAGATTAAGCACCATCTTATCGGCATGGTGCGTCCCGAAAAAGAATATAATGTTTCTAAATACCGCCAGGAAGCCCTTAAGAAAATAAAAGAAATCCTCAAAGAAGGCAAGACCCCGCTTTTTTGCGGCGGGACAGGGCTGTATATATCCATACTGATTGACGGTATTTTTAAGGCTAAGGCGCAAAACCCCGGCCTGCGCAAAAAGCTTTACCGGCAGCTTGCAAAATACGGCAGGGATTATTTATATAAAAAGCTTAAACGCCTTGACCGCCAGGCAGCCGGGAAGATCCATCCTCATGATACCAGGCGCATTATTCGCGCCCTGGAAGTTTTTGAAGCTACCGGGAAACCTATCTCAGGGCTGCAGAAAGAGAGGGAGGGTTTAAGTAAATATTATGACGTAAGAATTTTCTGTTTGAATATGGAGAGGAGCGCTCTTTATAAGAGAATCGATGCGCGGGTAGATAAAATGTTTAAGGCCGGACTGCTCAAAGAAGTCAAGAGGCTGCTTAAGAAAAAATTAAGCAAGACCAGCCGTTATGCTATTGGTATAAGCGAAGTGAGCGGTTATCTCGCAGGCAGGTATGACTTAGCAGAGGCCAGGCGCCTGATGAAACGCAACACGCGCCATTACGCCAAGAGGCAGCTGACCTGGTTCAGGAAAGATAAGCGCGTGCAATGGATTAATATTCAAGCTAAAGATACGCCGGCTAAAATAGCAGGGAGATTATGGAAAGGGCTTTATTAGTTACTATAGAATTTAAACAGGATAAGGAAAAGTGGCGGATGGAAGATTCCGCGGCTGAGTTAGAGGAGCTGGTCTCTGCCTGCAGCGTAGAGGCGGTGGATAATATTAGCTGTTCTTGCGATAAGCCCACGCCCAATTTTCTCATCGGAAAAGGCAAGGCCGAAGAATTAAGTTTAATTGCCCAGGAAGAAAACGCGGATACGATTATCTTCAGCCATGACCTTTCCGGCACCCAGCAACGTAACTTAGAAGAGCTTATCGGTAAAAAGACCATTGACCGCACCCAGCTTATCCTGGATATATTCGCCCGGCGCGCCAAGAGCCCCGAAGGTAAACTCCAGGTTGAGCTTGCCCAGCTGCAATACCTTATGCCCAGGCTCGTGGGTAAAGGTATTCTCCTTTCGCGTTTAGGCGGCGGCATCGGCACGCGCGGCCCGGGGGAACAAAAACTGGAGGTAGACAGGAGGCGGATCAGGAAAAGAATAGACAGTTTAAAAGTTGATTTGAAGGGATTGATGCTGCACCGTACGGTTATGCGTAAAAAAAGAAAAGAGAATGCCCTTCCTGCGATAGCGCTTGTCGGTTATACGAGCAGCGGAAAATCCACGCTGCTAAACGCCCTTACTAATGCGGGGCAAACTGTATCAGCCAGCCCTTTTACTACGCTTGACCCTTTGTCTAAAAATACCCAGTTACCCAATGGCGAAAATGTGGTTATCTCCGACACCGTAGGATTCCTG
This sequence comes from Candidatus Omnitrophota bacterium, assembly GCA_028687205.1. Lineage (GTDB taxonomy): Bacteria > Omnitrophota > Gorgyraeia > Gygaellales > Profunditerraquicolaceae > UBA6233. The sequence goes on along the minus strand of JAQUAP010000002.1, from coordinate 30,861 downwards.
CGCGATCTGCCGCATCAGCTTATTGAAGCGTTCAAGGCTACCCTAGAAGAGGTGGTGCAGGCGGATCTTTTAATCCATGTTTTAGACGCCAGCCATCCTTATGTCTATGAGCATAATAAAGCGGTATGCGCGTTATTAGAAGAGCTGGGGATAGAAGATAAGCCTATGATTACGGCTTTAAATAAAATAGACCTGTTAGATGATAAAATGTGGCTGGAAAAATTAAAGCGGGATTTCCCCAGGCCGGTAACGCTATCGGCTAAGTTTAGAATAAACCTGGATATTTTACTTACGGAAATACAGGAGAATTTTTCCGGAAGGATGCTCCAGGTGGAAGTTTTAATCCCGCATAGCCGGATGGATATCATAGATTTATTCTACCGGCAAGGGAAGGTTGAGAGTATAAAATATCTACAAGAAGGCGTAAAAGTAAAGGTTAATTTACCAAAAATACTTTATCATAACTTATTACAAAATAAAGAAATAGGGTAAATCTATTAGAATATTTAATAAAAATTATTAAATATACTTGACAAAATAGTCATTATATGTTATATATTAACTATAAATGAAGATAGCCCGTATAAAACCAGGCAGGCTAAGGAGGAGGCATGCCTCTATTTGATATCCAAATCAGCCAGGATGAGCCGGTTTATGTTATCAGTGTGGTGAGTAGGTTAGTGAGTTTACCTGTCTGGACCCTGCGCCAGCTGGATAAGGCAGGTATCGTGCGCCCCAAAAGAATCGGTAAAAAAAGCAGGCTTTATTCGCTTAAGGATATAAGGAGGCTTGAATACGTACATTATCTGATGGAAGATAAACACGTAAACATCCACGGTATCAAAATAATCATCGCCAAAGAAGAGGAATAATTTTTTTACCTTTTAATTAGCACTCTTCAGGTCCAAGCGCTAAAAGTTTCATCTTTACAAAGGGGCAAATTATGTTAAAATTATGTTTTGGCATCAACTAACTTTAAGACGCTGGGAGAAGCGATTTAGATGGTAAAGAATGTTGACCATGATTCAAGAAGGAGAGCGGTCTTAAGCGCGACAATTGATAAGCATATCCGGCAAGCCAATCCTGTTGCTTCCGAAGATATCGCAGAGTATTTTGATTTAAGCCCGGCCACGATCAGGAATATCTTCGCGGAGCTTGAGGATACGGGCTATCTTACCCATCCACATACTTCCGGAGGAAGGATCCCCACAGATAAAGGCTACCGTTATTACGTTGATTTCCTCGTTGCGCAGATGAGCCTCCTGGAAGAAGAAAAGAACAATATTATCGGCGAATTCAAAAAGGAGATCAGGCGCCTGGAGGACGCGCTGGAAGAGACGTCTGAATTAATCTCCCAGATTACGCATTATGCCGGCATCGTCTCCTTTTTAGGATGGCAGGATAAAATGTTTTATAAGGGGTTAAGCCGCATCTTAGACCAGCCGGAATTTAAGGATACCCGTAAGATCAAGCTGCTGATTGAACTTATCGAGGATAAGCAGGGCCTTTTAGCGATTATCAACCGTGATTTTAATGATCCGGTCAAGGTCTATATAGGCCATGAGTCAGGCAGGCCGGAAATGGAGAATTGCTCTTTGGTTGTTTCAAGCTATCGCCGTAAAAATAAACCGCAGGGACGCCTGGCAGTCTTAGGCCCGGTGCGCATGGAATATAGCCACATTATACCGGCGCTGGGGTATATTTCAGAGGTGTTAAGCCAGGCTTTGGAGAATATCGAGCAATGAATGAACATAAGCAGGATAATAAAGAAGAGAAGACAGTCTCTCTGAAGGAAGGCGAGTACCTGAAATTAAAAGAAGAAGCGGCTAAAGTAAAGGAGCTTTCAGGTCAGGTCTTACGTTTACAGGCGGACTTTGAAAATACGCGTAAGCGCCTGGAAAGGGAAAAACAGGATTTTGTAAAATTCGCCAACGAAGGAATTATCTTAGAATTATTGAATGTCCTGGATGATTTAGAGCGCAGTGTAAGCCTGGCCGAAACCAAGGAGCAGGATTTAAGCGGGTTTCTCAAAGGAGTGGAGATGATTTTGGCCCACCTTTACGAGATGCTTAAAGAATACGGAGTCAGGCCTATTGAGGCAGCGGGAAAGTTATTTGACCCCCACTATCATGAAGCATTATTGCAAGTTGAAGATAAAGACTTGCCTGAACATACGGTAGTAGAGGAATTACAAAAGGGTTATTTGTTGAATGACAGGGTAATCAGGACGGCGAAAGTTAAAGTTTCTAAAAAACAGGAGGTTAGCCATGGCTAAAGTTATCGGTATTGACTTAGGGACATCAAACTCAGCGGCAGCAGTTATGGAAGGCGGAAGGCCGGTGATCATCCCCTCGGCTGAAGGCGCGGGCGTTGCTTCCGGCAAGGCCTTCCCTTCTTACGTTGCTTTTACCAAGGACGGCCAGCGTCTGGTCGGTGAGCCGGCAAGGCGCCAGGCAGCGATCAATGCCGAAGGCACGATCCAGGCAGCCAAGCGTAAGATGGGGACAGATTTTAAATTTAAAGTCTTAGGCAAGGAATATACGCCGCAGCAGATATCGGCATTTATCTTGCAGAAGATTAAACAGGATGCTGAAAGCTACCTGGGAGATAAGGTTGAAGAGGTAGTGATTACCTGCCCCGCGTATTTTGATGATAACCAGCGCCAGGCAACCAAGGATGCCGGAGAGATTGCCGGGTTAAAAGTCCTGCGTATCATTAATGAACCTACGGCTGCCTGCCTGGCTTATGGCTTGGAGAAGGCCGGGAAAGAGCAAAAGATTATGGTCTTTGATTTAGGCGGCGGCACGCTTGATGTTACGATTATGGAGATGGCCCAGGGTGTCTTTGAAGTAAAATCTACTTCAGGCGATACGCAATTAGGCGGCACGGATATGGACAAGGTTTTGCTTGAGTATATCGCCGGGCAATTTAAGCGCGAGACCGGGATAGACCTGATGAATGACAAGATGGCGGTGCAGAGAGTGCGCGAAGCAGCGGAAAAAGCCAAGATTGAATTGTCCTCGACGGTAAGCACGGACATCAACCTGCCGTTTATTACCGCGGATGCTCAAGGCCCCAAGCATTTGACGATGTCCATTACCCGCGCAAAATTAGAAGACCTTGTTTCCCCTATAATTGACCGGTGCAAACATCCTATGGAGCAGGCAATCGGCGACGCGAAATTAACCGCCAAAGATATTGACCGTATTATCATGGTGGGCGGCCCGACGCGTATGCCGATCGTCCAGAAATTTGTCGAAGACTATGTGGGAAAGAAGATTGAGCGCGGCGTTGACCCGATGGAGTGCGTGGCTTTAGGCGCGGCAATCCAGGCGGCAATCATCAAGGGCGACATGAAAGATGTACTGCTCCTTGACGTCACGCCCTTATCCCTCGGTATCGAGACTTTAGGCGGAGTCAATACCAAGCTCATCGAGAGGAATACGACTATCCCGACCAGGAAGAGCCAGATTTTCTCGACGGCCGCGGATAACCAGACCGCGGTAACCATACGCGTATTACAGGGCGAGCGGCAGATGGCGGATGGCAATGTAGAGCTGGGCAGGTTTGATTTAGTGGGGATCCCCGCCGCGCCCCGCGGCGTCCCGCAGGTGGAAGTCAGCTTTGACATTGATGCTAACGGCATTGTGCATGTTTCCGCCAAAGATTTAGGTACGGGCAAGGAGCAGTCTATCCGCATCACCGCTCCTAAAAAACTTTCCCAGGAAGAAATCGATAAGATGGTCAGGGACGCGGAAAAGTTTGCCGCCGAAGACAGCAAAAAGAGAGAAGAAGTAGAGACTATCAATCAGGCGGATAACCTGGTTTACGCCACTGAAAAATCCCTTAAGGACTACGGCGATAAAGTAAGCCAGGCTGAGCGCGCCGATATTGAAGCCAAGGCCAATGATTTAAAAGCCGCGATCAAGGATAAGAACGTGGAAAGGATTAAAAAAGGAATGGAAGACTTGAGCCGCGCGTCACATAAACTCGCAGAAGAGATTTATAAACAGGCTTCCAGCAAGCAGCAGTCGCAGCAGGCGCAAGGCGGCGCGGATGCCGGCCAGGGCCAGGCTTCCGAAGAGCCTAAAGAGGGTAAAAAAGAAGATATTATCGACGCCGACTTTAAAGAAGAGGATGGCGATAAAAAATAATGGCGGCTGCTAAGCGTGATTATTATGAAATACTGGGTGTGCATAAAAATGCCAGCCTGGATGAGATAAAAAAAGCTTACCGGGAACTGGCTTTAAAATTCCACCCTGACCGCGTGCCGCATGAGCAGAAAAAAGAAGCGGAAGAGAAATTCAAGGATATCTCCGAAGCTTACGCCGTTCTTTCGGATACCAATAAACGCGCTTTATATGACCAGTACGGCCACGCCGGCATAGACCAGAAATACGCCCAGGAAGATATCTTTAAAGGAGCGGATTTTAGCAGCGTCTTTCAGGACCTGGGTGACTTTGGGCTGGGCGGAGGGCTCTTTGATGAGATATTCAGCGATTTAGGCTATGATTTTTTTGGCGGCAGGTCAGGCCGGGCTTCCGGCAGCCGGCGCAGGGGAAGAGACCTGCAGATTTCCGTTAGTATAACTTTAGAAGAGGCAGCTACAGGCACGGAAAAAACCATCACTGTGCCGCGCTACGAAACCTGTCCTGTTTGCTCAGGGACAGGCGCCAGGCCCGGGACCAGGAAAACTACCTGCCCTCAATGTAAAGGCTCAGGGCATACGGTAGCCGGTTCAAGAGGTTTCTATATACAACAGACCTGTCCGCGCTGTTCCGGAGGAGGCGCGGTAATACAATCTCCCTGCCCTGAATGCCGCGGCGAAGGGAGAAGCAAGATAACGCGTAAGATAAAAGTTAAGATTCCGGCGGGGGTAGATACCGGTTCTAACTTAAGGGTGCGCGGTGAAGGCGAAACAGGGGCAGCCTCAAAAGGGGATTTATATGTCATTATAGAGATAATGCCGCACTCTGTTTTTCAGAGGCACGGTAATGATATATTTATCGAGATAAATGTAAACTTGGGTAAGGCTGTATTAGGCGGAGAGATTATTGTCCCTACGCTAAGCGGCAGGGTGGATATGAAAATACCCGCGGGTACCCAACCCGGAAGCATTTTCAGGCTTAAAGCTAAAGGGATACCGGATTTACATGGCCGGGATATAGGGGATGAATTAGTCAGGATAGGCGTAGAGATCCCTAAACGGCTTACTTCAGAACAGCGCAGGCTGATGGAAGAGTTCGCGCGCCTTAATAAGGAGTAATAGATGCCCACCTATGAATACGAATGCAAGAATTGCAACAAGGTTTTTGATATATTTCAAAAGATCACCGATAAGCCTATTGAAAAATGCCCCAAATGCCATAAGAAAATAGACAGGCTTATCGGAGGCGGCTCGGGTATAATCTTTAAAGGTTCAGGGTTCTATGCTACTGATTACCGCAAGCCTTCAACCAAGAATGCCCCTTCTAAAGAGAAGCCCGCTGCGTGTCCTGCTAAAAATACAGGTTGCAGCAATTGTCCGCATGCCCGCTGATAAACAATGATAAAGATTAAGCCCTTCAAGGCGGTTTTTTATAATCAGCAGAAGTTAAAAGACCTGTCTGCCTTAGTCTGCCCCCCGTATGATGTGATTTCCCCTCTACAGCAGGATTATTACCATAATCTTAACCCGTATAATTATATCCATATACTTTTAGGCAAAGATATTCCCGGCGAGGATAAATACGCCCGGGCCGGCCTGCTTTTTGAGAATTGGCTTAAAAATAAAATACTCATCCGGGATACAAGGAGCGCGGTATATTTTTACAGCCAGCATTACAATATCAAGGGAGAAAAGAAAACCCGTTTAGGGGTGATCGCGCTTTTGGGGCTTGGCGACAGGGGCTCTCCGGTATTCGGCCACGAACATACGCGGATAGAGGCAAAAGAAGACCGCTTAAACCTTATGCGCAGGGTTAATGCTAATTTAAGCCCGGTATTCATCATTACTAAAGATAACCAGCGGGTTATCCAGCGTTTATACGAACAATACGCCAAAGATAAGCCGGCTTTTATAGAGCTGAAAGATAACGCAGGGACGCTCCATAGGGTATGGAGGATAGATGCCCCCGAGGCATTAAATATGCTGCAGTCAGGACTGCAGAAGGAAGAGGCTTTTATCGCGGATGGCCACCATCGCTACGAGGTTTCCTGCGCCTACCGGGATGAGATGAAGCAAAAGCTCGGGGATGAATTTCCCGAGGAGGCAAGTTTTAATTATACACTGGCTTATTTTACCAATACCGACCAGCGCGGGCTCTCCATCTTGCCCCTGCACCGCCTCTTAAGATTAGAGCGGGCGGTAAATTTGGAGCAGATTACCCCGGCGTTAAAAAATTATTTTGATGTTGAAGAGGTTAAGGATAAAACCCGTTTTTTCTTCCTGATGGAGAAAGGCGGCCGCGCAGAACATGTCCTGGGGATGTATAAGGATAAAAAATATTGGCTCTTACGGCTAAAAAATATTAAAATCCTGGATAAGCTGCTCAGCGATAAGCCCAAAGAATACCGCGCGTTGGATGTAGCTATTTTAAACCAGATTATTTTTAAGGATATACTGGGGTACGATTCGGTAGAGAAAAATAATTTGAGCTACAGCCCCAACGCAGAAGAATTCATCGCCGCGGTGGATCAGGACCGTTTAAGTATCGCCTTTTTCCTGAACCCGGTCAAAATTGAGCAGATTATGGCGGTAGCCCTGAGCGGAAATAAAATGCCGGCAAAATCCACCTATTTTTATCCCAAGGTCCTCTCCGGCCTGGTGATTAACAAGCATGATGAGGGGGTAAGGTAAATGGCGCTCTTCGGTAAGCCAAAATATACGATTGTCAGGGTAAAGAAAAGAGAGATACCCGACGGCCTCTGGACCAAATGCGAGGAGTGCGCGGAAGTCCTCTACAATAAAACCATTGAAGAGAATTTTAAGGTTTGCCCTAAGTGCGGGTATCATTTTTCTCTGGGCGCCTACGAGAGGATAAATATGCTCCTGGATAAAGATACCTTCCGGGAATATGACGCGGATATGCTCTCCGCGGACCCTTTGGATTTTAAAGGCCCCAAGACTTATAAGGATAAGCTTTCCCAGGACCAGCAGGCAACAGGCCTGAGAGACGCGGTGGTATCAGGCGAAGGGTCGCTGGACGCCAAGAAGACTATTATCGCGGTTACGGATTCGCGCTTCATTATGGGCTCGATGGGTTCGGTGGTAGGAGAAAAGATTACCCGCGCTATTGAAGCCGGGACTAAAAATAAACTCCCCGTCATTATTATTTCCGGCTCAGGGGGCGGGGCGAGGATGTATGAGGGGATGCTCAGCCTTATGCAGATGTCCAAGACCTGCGCGGCTTTAAGCCGCCACCATCGGTCCGGCTTACCATATATTTCCGTGCTCACTAACCCTACGATGGGCGGAGTGATGGCATCTTTTGCCGGAGTGGGCGATATTATTATTGCCGAACCCCGCGCTTTAATCGGATTCGCCGGCCCCAGGGTCATCGAGCAGACGATAAGGCAAAAACTGCCTGCAGGATTCCAGCGTTCAGAATTTTTACTTGAGCATGGGCTTATCGATATGATTGTGCAGCGTAAGGCCCTAAAGGCCACTTTAAGCCAATTACTTGATTATCTGCGTTAAATTTAATATAATTATACTAAGTTGTTCTTAGCCAGACACAACAAGGAGAAAGATGGCGCAGGTCAGTTTAAACAATGTCTCTAAGGTTTTTCCGGGTAATATTAAAGCAGTAGATAATGTAAACATAGGGATTGAAAATAAGGAGTTTATGGTCCTGGTCGGCCCTTCCGGCTGCGGAAAATCCACAACCCTAAGGATGGTTGCGGGCCTGGAAGAGATAACTTCAGGCGATATTTATATAGGCAATAAGCGGGTTAATGACGTCCCGGCAAAAGACAGGGATATTGCCATGGTCTTCCAGAATTACGCCCTTTATCCGCATATGACCGTGTTTGAGAATATGTCTTTTGGCCTGCGCCTGCGGCGCATACCGAAATCCGAAATCATCCAAAGGGTGAATGAAGCCGCGGATGTATTAGGCATAAAGAAATTATTGCAGCGCCGGCCCAGGGAGCTTTCCGGCGGCGAGCGCCAGCGCGTAGCCGTGGGCAGGGCGATTGTGAGAAAACCGCTGGTCTTTTTATTCGATGAGCCCTTGAGCAACCTGGATGCCAAGATGCGCGTCCAGATGCGCACCGAAATCCACAAGTTACATATCAGGCTCCAGACTACCATAATCTATGTTACCCATGACCAGGTGGAGGCTATGACGATGGGCGACCGGATCGCGGTAATGAAGGACGGCATACTGCACCAGGTTGCCGACCCGATCACCGTCTACGACCATCCTAAGAATAAATTCGTGGCCGGCTTTATCGGCTCTCCGCCGATGAATTTTATGAAAGGTAAGATTATCAAGAAAGACGGCCGGCTCTATTTTGAGGAAGGCAAGATCCAGGTCAAGCTCGTCGACGATATGCGCCAGAAGATGAACGCCTATGTTGATAAAGAGGTAATCTTTGGCATACGTTCCGAAGACATCTATGATAAACTTTTTGTTTCCGAGGCGCCGCCGGAGAATATCGTCAAGGTTAACTGCGAGGTTTATGAGCCGATGGGCTCGGAGGTCTACCTTTACCTGAACACCGGAAAGCACACTTTTATCGCCCGCGTAGGCGCGCATGACCGCCCCAAGATCAATCAGGATATGGAACTTGTCTTTAATATGAGCAAGGTCCATTTTTTTGATAAAGACAGCGAAGATACGATTGTCTAGCGGAAAAATATTACTATGGCCAATCCTTCCTTAGGGAGAAGTTTTCCCTTAAAGGTAACTGCCGGCGTTTTTTTAATCCTGCTCCTTTATTTTATCCTTCCCTTAAATCTTGCCAGGTTCATCAGCCCGCATAACCTGAAGTATCTTTTTTTATTCTACCTGCTTAACAGCGTTACGGTCATTTGTATTTTGAGAAAAAATTCCGCCGCAAACTATGCTTTTGATTCGCGCGCCCAGGAACTCCGGGAAAAATTTAATCTCTTAAGCGTAGAATATTCCAAAGAACACAAAAATAATCTTGCCCTGAAAGAAAAGTACAGGCGCTACAACAGTTTAAAGAGGATACTTGAAGGGATAAACCAAAGCCTGGATCTGGATGTAGTGGCGGATACGTTTGCCTCGGAAGCGTTTTCGCTTATCGCCAATAACCGGGGGGTCTGTGTTTTATACCTGGTGGATAACCAGACCCAGAAGCTCTTGCTCTTTAAGGCTAAGAGAGAGGACCCGCAACTGGTGATAAAAGCTAAAGAAGGCAATATCTTTGATTTATGGGTATTAAGGCATACCAGCCCTTTGTTAGTCGAAGATATTAATAATGATTTTCGTTTTGACTCCGAAAAATTAAGGCTTCAGGACGCCCGGCCTGTTTCCTCGCTTATCGCCGCGCCATTTACCAGCGAAAATAAATTTTTAGGCGTTATCCGGCTGGATAATACAGCCAGGTATTTTTACTCCCAGGATGATTTAAGGTTCCTGGTTTCCGTCGCTGATTTAGGGGCGGTGGCTTTAGAGAATAGCGAGCTTTTTAAAAGGACGCAGGACCTGGCCATACATGACGCGTTGACTACGCTTTATACCAAGGGTTACTTTAGCGAACGCCTGAAAGAGGAATGCAAGCGGGCTATCCGGCAGAAGATGCCCCTATCCCTGTTGATGCTGGATATCGATTTATTCAAAAATTATAACGATAAATTCGGGCATACCGCCGGCGACATCGTGCTAAAAAAGGTAAGCCAGATTATCACCAACTCCTTAAGTAATTTTAATCCCATCATCAGCCGTTTTGGAGGAGAGGAATTCTGCGTTATTATCACCGGTATGGATAAGAACAGCGCAGTCAGCGTCGCGGAGGCCCTGCGCCACAGGATAGAGGAAGAAGAGATAATCTTGCGCCGCGAGGAAAGCCATATCACTGTATCCATAGGCGTAGCTAACTTGCCGGCTGACGCTGCCGAGGAAGATGAATTAATCCAGCGGGCAGATAAGGCGATGTATAAGGCCAAGCAAAAAGGAAGGAACCGGGTATGTTGTACCTAGGGGCGCTTATCCTCTTGACTATTTTAGCCGCCCTGGCTTTAAAAAAGGCGCTGGGGGAGTCCTTGCTTAAAAAAGAGGGCAACTTGAAAAACCTGGAATCCGAATACGCGATACTGCTGGAAGAAAAATCCGGGCTTAAAAAAGATAACCTGGCTATCGAGGGGACAGTTAATGAAACCATAGCGCTTTATAACATAACCAAGGATATCTGTAAGACGCTGGATGAAAAAAAGATATTCGCTATCTTTCGGGAGCGCATAAACGACTATCTAAAAATAGGGGACTGCCGGTTCCTGGATAAGGATATCGATTTGTCTCCATATAAGGAGAGCACTGTCTTTCCTTTAGTTATCCAGCAGGATACCATCGGTTATTTAATCGCCAGTGAAATCAACGCCGAGGATAAGGATAGGTTTCAGATACTCGCCCAGCAGTTTTTAATCGGGCTCAAGAGAGTGCTCCTCTATAAAAAAATGCAGGAATTAGCGATTACCGACAGCCTGACGCAATTATTCAGCCGCAGGCATTTTCTTGACCGGTTCAGGGAAGAACTAAACCGTTCTAAAAAATTTAAATACAGGTTTTCTTTTCTTATGGTTGATATAGACAAATTCAAGGAATTTAACGATAAATACGGGCATTTAGTAGGCGATGCCATATTGCGGGAGGTCTCCAGGACCATCAAAGAGACTATCCGGCAGATTGATTTTGTAGGCAGGTATGGGGGGGAGGAATTATCCATTATCCTGGTTGAAACGGATAAGGAACAGGCGCGTTTTGCCGCCGAGCGCCTCAGGCAGGCCGTAGAAACAAAAAATATCAGGGTATATGACGAAGAATTAAAAGTCACCATCAGCATAGGCATAGCTACTTTCCCCGGTGACGGCGAAACAATAGAAAAGCTTATTGAATCCGCGGATAAAGCCTTATACACAGCCAAGCAGACAGGCAGGAATAAAGTCTGCGCGTATACGGCAAAATAGCCAATCTTTTAAGAATATCCCTTGTAGCTTTTAGATTTTTATGCTAACCTAACTGAATATTTGGCGTAAGGGCTTGTTATTCTATAATTTTTGATATAAAATACTCTTCAATATGGCCAAGAAATTTATTATTTGTATTGACTTAGGCGGCACCAACCTGAAAGTCGCCCTCCTGGACCTAAATTACAAAATAAAAGATAGGGAAATTTTAAGCACGCGCTCTTTTATGGAAAAGGATGACCTCATCCAGGGGATTGTGCATTCTGTCAACAGGTTTATTAAATATAATGCCTTGAGTAAAGCGCAGATCCTGGGCGTGGGGCTGGGCCTGCCCGGGCCGATAGACGCCAAGAGGGGAATAGTCCATTTTTTCCCCAATATCCCCGGATGGAAAGAAGTGGCTTTAAGGGATATTTTAAGAAAAAAACTCAGCCTGGCGGTCTACCTGGATAATGACGCCAAGCTAATGACCCTGGCCGAGCATAAGCTGGGGGCGGCAAAAGGCTACCGTAATGTTTTGTGTATGACATTAGGCACCGGGATAGGCGGGGGGATTATTATTAACAATAAACTCTACCGGGGTTTTAATAACGCCGCCGGCGAAATAGGGCACCTGCCGATAAACGAGAAAGGCGCGCCCTGCAATTGCGGGGCCCTGGGATGTTTAGAGGCCTATGTCGGCAACCAGAGGATCATTAAGGAGGCAAGGAAAACTTTTAAGCGCAGTATTACGCTTGAAGAATTAAGCTGGCTGGCCATAAAGCGCAACAGGCTGGCAATAGCTGTCTGGCGTAAAACAGGCGGCCATTTGGGCTTCGCGCTGGCAGGAGTGGTAAACCTGTTGAACCTGGATGCTATCGTTATCGGAGGAGGGGTTGCCGGAGCGGGTAATGTATTATTTGAGAGTATAAAGCAGGCCCTTAAAGACCAGGCTATGAGCGTGCAGGCCGGGCATGTAAAGATATTCAAGGCAAAACTGGGAAATGAAGCAGGTTTAATCGGCGCTGCGATAATGGTAAAGGAAGGTTTATAAATGAAGATATTTATTGATACCGCGAACATTAAAGAGATAAAGGAGGCGGTCAGCCTCGGAGTAATAGACGGGGTAACCACCAATCCCTCTTTAGTAGCGAGGGAAAGCCGGCCGGCCAACGAATTATTGCGGGAGATTTGTTCCGTCGTCTCCGGGCCCGTAAGCGCGGAAGCAATCAGCCTTGACGCGGACGGCATGGTTAAGGAAGCGCGGGACTTGAGCCGCATTGCCAAAAACATCGTGGTCAAGATACCGCTGACTAAAGAGGGGATAAGGGCAGTCAGGGTTTTAGCGAAGGAAGGCGTAAAGACAAATGTTACCCTCTGTTTTTCAGCCAACCAGGCGCTACTGGTAGCCAAGGCCGGAGCAGATTATGTTTCTCCTTTTATCGGCAGGTTAGACGATATCAGCCAGCCAGGCATGGATTTAATCCGGCAGATTAAAACCATCTATAATAATTATGCTTTTAAGACCGAGATTATCGTAGCGTCGGTGCGTAATCCCGTGCATGTGCTGGAAGCCGCGCTTATCGGAGCTGATATAGCCACCATCCCTTTTAAGGTAATTGAGCAATTAATAAAACATCCGCTTACGGATATAGGGATACAGAGGTTTATCGAGGACTATAAAAAGATACCGAAATAGATGCTGAAAAGATTATCCTGCTTAGGTTTTATTTTAGTATTGTCTTGCGCCTCTGTCTCCTACGCCGAGGAGCTCGTCAAAGCCGGCGCAAAATCCCAGCCATTGATCATTAACGGCGATAGCGTGGAATATTCCGCCGATGCCCAGGAGGTAACCGCTTCGGGGAACGTAGAGATTATCTCGGGAGATACCAGGCTTACCTGCCAGAAGCTGACCGTGAATACCCAGACTAAAGAAGGCATAGCCTCCGGCCATGCCAGGCTGGAAGATAAAAAAGGTATCGTTGAGGGCGAGAAGTTAATTTATAATTTTCAGACCAAGGTCGGCACTATCGTCGATGCGCAATTCAGGTCCAGTCCTTTTTTCGGAAAAGCCAGGACGGTTGACAAAGAAGGCGGCAAGGAAATCATCGCCCACTATGGGTATGCCTCTACCTGCAGTTTTGACCGGCCGCATTACCGCGTTAGCTCCAAGCAGATCAATATTATCCCTAAAGAGAAGATTCAGACCAGGGATGATTACCTGTACCTCGGCCCGGTGCCGCTTATGTATTTAGCGCGTTTTAACCAGTTCTTTGAGAAACCGCTTATGCACGTGAGCGTCCTTCCCGGAAAACGCAAAGACTGGGGTTATTACCTGCTTAGCGAATGGACAATGAACCTGGCTGAAAATATCGATGGCCGGGGTTATTTAGACTTTCGCACCAGGTTAGGCTGGTCCGAAGGGTTCGGGCTTAACTATGCCAAGACGCCGGTGGGCAGCGGAGATTTTAAATTTTATTTTACCGACGAAAAGCCTCCCGACGGTAAATACACGGATAAGCGCGGTTCGTATCAAAGGTATTTTTTCCGTTTACGCCATAAATGGGATATTGACAGTAAGACAAATTTTGTCGCTGAAGTATATAAAATCAGGGATGAAATAACGAAATTTGCCGACCCCAATACTAACATCCTTAAGGATTTTTTCTACAGGGAATACGAAAAAGACTCTAATCCGTCAACCTACGGTTTGTTTCACCATAGTTTTTCGTATTCCAGCATTGATGTCCTGCTGCAGAAGCGCACTAATCACTGGTTTGACCAGCTGGATAAAATGCCTGAGATAAAATATGTTATGCCCGAGCTTCAATTGGGAGATTCGCCCTTTTATTTTGACAGTGATAGCACCTTTACCACTTTTAATAAAAAAGACGTCACCGCTCCGCAAACGCCTGATGACCTGACCGTTAGCCGGCTGGATAGTACGAATAAAATTTCTCTCCCCCTGAAGGTAGCATTTCTTAGCGTCAGTCCTTTTGTCAAAGTCAGGGAGACTATTTATGATAAGAGCGCGACGGATTCTAACCTGCCGGGCAGGACGACATTTTATTTCGGAGCCAGTGTAAGCACTAAGTTTTACCGTGTCTTTGACGTGAAAACGGATTTCCTGGGCTTGAATTTGGACCGTCTAAGGCACGTAATTACTCCTACTATCGACTATTCCTACAACCCTGAACCAACGGTCTCCGTTTATAAATTAAAACAGATAGATAGCGTAGATCGGCTTACTTCCAGCAATGCCGTTTCTTTAGGGCTGACAAACAAACTGCAGACTAAGCGTAAAGACGCAAGCGGCAAAGAGACAAGTATCGACCTGGCAGAGCTTAACATAAACACTGCTTATACCTTTGCCCCCCGGATTACTTATGCGACGAACCTTATCTACATAAATAATATTGGTGTTAATCAGACCGATAGCTCCAGTAAGTTTAAAACCGGAGCCGACTTTTCAGACGTGTTTTTAAAATGGAAAATTCTTCCCTATGCCTGGCTCAGGATGGAAGGAAATGCCACCTATAAACTTTCCGGAGCGCCTACTGACAGCGACTATGCTAATTACCATCATTTTACCAATGTCAATTATGATGTTAACTTTGATTTTGCTCCGGAGCGTTCATTCGGGATAGGCCAACGCTATCAAAGAAAAGGCCAAAGCCAGGTAACCGCGAGCTTTAAATGGCGCATTAACCCGAAATGGAAATTTTCCATATACCAAAGGTATAATTTGAAAGGTTTTACGGATACATCGGTTTATCCAAATGTTTTCACAGACCAGGGTTCGCTTGAGCAGCAGTTTACGATTGCCAGGAACCTGCATTGCTGGGACATGGAGTTTACGTATGATATCAGGAAGCATCATGGCAACACCATCTATTTCGTTTTTAGGCTGAAGGCCTTCCCGGAGAATGAGTTTAACATTAATCAGAGCTATAATAAGCCTAATACAAGTTAAGAGTAGTCATTAAAACCTTAAAAATCAAGAGGTCGTTATGAAAATCTCAATCATCGGTTCCGGTTACGTAGGACTGGTTACCGGAGCCTGTTTTTCCGAGTTAGGCAATAAGGTTATCTGCGCGGATAATGATATCAAGAAGATTAATAAGCTTAAACAAGGGATAATCCCGATTTATGAGCCGGGATTGGAAGAATTAATCGCGCGCAATGTTAAGAATAAACGGCTTATTTTTACTTCCAGCATTAAAGAGGCGGTGAGGTCTTCCGAAATAATTTTTATCGCTGTGGGCACCCCTCCTTTAGAAAACGGAGAAGCAGACCTTACGGGGATAGAGAATGTCGCGCGCAGTATCGCGGTGAATATGCATGGCTACCGGCTTATCGTTGAGAAATCCACGGTGCCGGTAGAGACAGGGGATTGGGTAAGGCATACGATAGCGCATTATATTAAAGATAAGGCTAAATTTGACGTGGCTTCCAACCCCGAGTTCTTAAGGGAGGGTTCGGCGATAGATGATTTTATGCATCCGGACAGGATTGTTATCGGGGTAGAGTCAAAGAAAGCCAGGGATTTACTGGTCGAATTATACCGGCCTTTCAAGGTGCCGCTGGTAATTACGAATATCAAATCCGCGGAGTTAATCAAACATGCCTCCAACGCCTTTTTAGCCACCAAGATTTCTTTTATCAATGCCGTTTCCCAGATCTGCGATAAGGTAGGCGCGGATGTTGAAGAGGTTGCCAAGGGTATGGGGCTGGATAAAAGAATCGGCCCCAGCTTTTTGAAGGCGGGCATAGGCTATGGCGGTTCATGTTTTCCGAAAGACCTGGATGCGTTTGTGCATATTTCTGAAAAGATAGGTTATGATTTTAAAATACTTAAAGCGGTAGCCAGGGCCAATGAGGAGCAATTGCATTCCGCGCTCAAGAAAATAAAAGATGCGCTCTGGATCATCAAAGATAAGACCATCGGTATCCTTGGCCTGGCTTTTAAGCCCAATACCGATGATCTACGCAATGCCCCGGCCTTAGGGTTAATCAGGATGCTGCAAGAGGAAGGGGCCAGGATCAAGGTATATGACCCGCAGGCAGTCAATAAAGCTAAAAAGGTATTAGCTAAGGTTACTGTTTGCCCTGATGCTTATTCAGTATGCCGGGCAGCAGATTGCCTTTTTATCGCTACGGAATGGGATGAGTTCAAGGAATTGGATTTTGTTAAAATCAAGAAATTACTTAAGCGGCCGCTGATTATTGACGGGCGTAACCTCTATGACCCGCAAGTTTTACGCAAGTTAGGGTTTGCTTATATCGGCATAGGAAGAAAGAGGGCATGAAAAATAAGCTTAAAATCTGCGTTGTCGGACTGGGCTACGTCGGATTTCCTTTAGCCATGGAATTCGCTAAAAAAGGCGTCGCGGTAACCGGTATAGAAATAGACCGGGGCAGGCTTAAGGCGATTAAGCGCCGGGAGTCATACATCAGCGATGTGCCGGACAGGGATTTAAAAAAAATGTTAGCCGCCGGGCTATTCAGCGCAACCCCGGATTTTACTAAATTAAAAGATTGCGCCGCGGTATTAGTCTGTGTGCCCACGCCCTTAAAAAGAAAAAACCTTCCGGACATATCCTATATCAAAGATTCCTTAAATTCCGTTGCCAGGCATATCAAGAAAGGGGCTTTGGTTGTCTTAGAAAGCACTACCTACCCCGGCACAACCGAGGAAGAGATATTGCCGATTTTCAAAAAGCATAATTTAAGGCATGGCCGGGATTTTTACCTTTGTTTTTCACCTGAGAGGATAGACCCGGGGAATAAAAAATTTCCGGTCAATAAAATTCCCAAAGTCGTCGGCGGCGTTAGCGCCGAGGCCACGCGCAGGGCAGTCTCTCTCTACAAGATTATTATTGATAAGGTAGTACCGGTATCCAGCCCGCGGGCAGCCGAGACAGTCAAGTTACTGGAGAATACCTTTCGCCTGATTAATATCGGCTTAATTAACGAGCTGGCGATGATGTGCCATAAGATGAAGATTGATATCTGGGAAGTAGTCAGGGCAGCCTCGACCAAGCCTTTTGGTTTTATGCCTTTTTATCCCGGGCCCGGCGTAGGAGGCCATTGCATCCCTAAGGACCCTCTCTATTTATATTGGAAAGCCAGAAAATTCGGTTTTCGCTCGCGTTTTATTAAGCTTGCTTCAGATGTGATTAGTTATATGCCCGAATACGTGGTCATGCGGGTTGAAGAGGCGCTCCGGCTAAGAAATTTAAAGATAAGGGGAGCGAAGGTTCTGGTCGTCGGAGCCGCCTATAAAAAAGATGTGAAAGATTTACGCCAGTCTCCCGGCATCGATATACTTAGATGTTTAGAGAAGAAAGGGGCAAGGGCGGCTTATTTTGACCCGCTTATCCCGTACCTTAAAGTTAACGCTATAAATTTAAAATCCATTGTTTTAAAAAGAAGCGCCTTAATAAAATTTGATTGTGTAGTTATCGCTACTGACCATTCGGCGATAGATTATCGCTACCTGTTGAATAACGCAAAGCTGATTTTTGATGCCCGTAATGTATACAAAGGAAGAGGCGGGGATAAGGTGGTAGCGCTGTGAACAAAAGACAACCGGAGTTCTAATGAATAAAACAGCGGTGGTCACCGGAGGCGCAGGATTTATCGGCGCGCACCTCTGCCAGAGGCTGCTTGGGTCCGGATATAAGGTAATCTGCATGGATAACCTTATTACCGGGAGCAAAGATAATCTACGGGATTTAATCAAGAATAAAAAATTTATATTTATAAACCATAATGTTTCCCAATATATTAAACTCGCCGGAAAAATTGACTATGTTTTACACTGCGCCTCGCTGGCTTCGCCCGAAGATTATCTGCGCTTTCCGATCCAAACACTTAAAGCCGGGTCTTTAGGCACGCATAATTCTCTGGGCCTGGCTAAAGAGAAGAAAGCGGCCTTTATGCTTTTTTCCACCTCTGAAATATACGGCGATCCCCTGGTCCATCCGCAAAAAGAAAACTATTGGGGTAATGTCAATCCTGTCGGCGTACGCGGCTGTTATGATGAATCCAAGCGTTTTGCCGAAGCGCTGACCATGGCGTATCATCGCGTGCATAAGATCGATACCAAAATCGCCAGGATATTCAATACCTATGGGCCAAAGATGAGGAGTAATGACGGCAGGGCGATCCCTAATTTTATTAACCAGGCCTTACACGGTAGGCCCCTGACTGTTTATGGCAAAGGAGAGCAGACCAGGAGTTTTTGTTACATTGACGATTTGGTAGAAGGGCTCTACCGGTTGATGCTTTCTCCTATAAACGAGCCGGTTAATTTAGGCAATCCCAGGGAATTTACTATCTTGCAATTAGCGCGATTAGTTTTGCAACTAACCGGCTCAAGGAGCAAGATTGTTTTTAAAGCCCTGCCGCAGGACGACCCGCGCCAGCGCAGGCCAGATATATCAAAAGCAAGAAAAGCCTTAAAATGGCAACCCCGCGTTTCCCTTACCGAAGGCCTTAAGAAAACCATTCCCTGGTTTAAGCCTTAAAAGAAAGCGCTTTCCTTGACAATGGGCAGGTTTATATGTTATACTTTTACATCTTTAATCCTGGCTTAAAAAGAAAGGCCTAACCCTATGTTATTAAATATTTTAAAACAAATCAACTGGGTAGACATTTTTGTCTTAATCCTTACTCTGCGAGTATGTTCCATCGCTGTTAAAAACGGCTTTCCTGTTGAGCTGTTCAAGCTCGCAGGCACGCTTACCGCGGTTTATCTGGCGCTGCATTATTACCTGGATTTAGCGGAGTACCTAAAAGGCTGGCTTTCTTTCGGCGGGAAAATGCCTTTAAAATTCCTGGAATTCCTGATATTTTTCGCTTTGGCGGCAGGCGCTTATTATCTCTTCATATTATTGCGTAACATTTTCTCCAGGTTCCTTAAGATGGAGGCGGTTTCTGCTTTAAACAAATGGGGAAGCCTGCTACTGGGTATAGCCAGGGCAGCTCTTTTAGCCAGCCTGATTATGTTTATGCTGGTTATCTCAAGCATAGGATATTTCGGTAAGAGCGTCAAAGAGTCTTATTCAGGACAATATTTATTTTCGCTTGCCCCGGATACCTACGCCTGGATTTGGAACAGCGTTATATCTAAATTCAGCGTAGCCGAAAAATATAATGCGGTTATCCCGTCAATCAAAGAAGAGGTCTCAAGGAACAAGTGAAATTATCCCGTTTCTATAATCTGGCCGTGAAATTCGGCGCTGAGCGCGATCCCCGAAAAAATAAGTCTGCGATAAGAGCGTATTCAGATACCGCTATACTTTACGGCCGGCCCGATACGCAGGTAAAAAAGATCCTCGTCGGTATTGATATGGAAGTAGGGGAGTTGCTCCTCGCCGACCGGATCCGGGAGTCTCAAGGGCTGGATTTAGCGGTATCCCATCACCCCGAAGGCAGGGCCTATGCGTTATTGCATGAAGTAATGCAATTGCAGGTTGACCTGTTGAAGCAGGCCGGGATTGAAAAAAGCGTTGCCCAGAAGTTCCTTAACGAAAGAAGAAATGAGGTGGAGAGAAAAATACTCCCCCAGAACCATACGCGGCCGATAGATGCTGCCAGGCTGCTCAACATGCCTTTTATGTGCATGCACACGCCTGCGGATAACCATGTTTATGCTTTTCTTAAGAAATTAATGCAGGCACGCAGGCCCAAAACAGTTCAGGATATAGTGGATATTTTATCCGAAATACCCGAATATCGGGAGGCTAAAAAGAATATGGCTGGCCCGCGTATCCTTTTGGGTTCCCCGAAAAGAGAGGCGGGTAAGATATTTTTTGAGATGACCGGAGGCACCGAAGGCTCAAAAGATATCTTTGGCAGGCTTTATCAAACCGGGGTAAGGACGCTGGTATCCATGCATTTAAGCGAAGAGCACCTGAAAAAAGTCAAAGATGCCAAGCTGAACGTAGTTATCGCCGGACATATCTCAAGCGACTGCCTGGGGTTAAACCTGCTCCTGGATAGGATTGAAAAAGAAGAAAAATTACAGGTTATCGGTTGTTCGGGTTTTAAAAGGATAAGCAGAAACTAAATATGCAGGGACGTATTCCGGAAAATATATTGGATGATATTTTGGCCAGAGTGGATATCGTTGAGGTGATCTCCGGGTTTCTGCCGCTTAAAAAGGCGGGCCGTAATTTTAAGGCCTGTTGCCCTTTTCATCACGAGAAAACGCCTTCTTTTATGGTCTCGCCTGACCGCCAGATCTACCATTGTTTTGGCTGCGGCGAGTCAGGAAATGCCTTTAAATTTCTTATGCGCTATGAGCGCCTGGATTTTCCGGAAGCGGTAGAGGCCCTGGCGTCTAGGGCGGGGGTAGTTTTACCAAGGACTGAAAATTTTCCGGGGCAGCCATCCTCAGGCATAACTACGCAGCTATATAAAATAAATGAGTTGGCGGCAAGTTTTTACAGCGCTAACCTGAACGCGCCTGCGGGTTTAAAGGCAAAAGAATATTTATTGCAACGCGGAATAAGACAGGAAACCATTTCCGCTTTGAAATTAGGATTCGCTCCTGATAATTGGGATAGCCTGATTAATTATTTACGTTCAAAAGGCGTAAGCCTCGGGATTTTAGAAAAAGCCGGCCTGGCCATCGGTAAGGAAGGCGGCGGTTTTTATGACAGGTTTAGAAACAGGATAATTTTCCCCATCTTTGACATAAAGGGCCGGGTTTTAGGCTTTGGCGCCAGGGTATTGGATAATAGTCTGCCCAAGTACCTCAATTCCCCGGAGACCGCGGTTTATACAAAAGGAAAAAATTTATACGGGTTTAATCTGGCTAAGGATGGTATCAGGGAAAATGATTTTGTGGCCATCGTTGAAGGGTATCTGGATTTTATCCTTCCCTTCCAGGAGGGCTTAAAGAGCGTCACAGCTTCTCTTGGCACAGCCCTAACCGTAGAACAGGCAAGGTTCTTGAAAAGATACACCCATAATGTGGTGATGGTTTATGACGCGGATACCGCCGGAGAACTGGCTACCTTACGCAGCCTCGACATATTCATCGAGGAGGAGATGAATGTCAGGGTCGTCTCTCTGCCCGCAGGGCTTGACCCGGATTTATTTGTGCGCAAGGAAGGGATAGCTGCCTTTAAGGAAAAAATAGCCAGCGCCGAGAATTTATTTGATTATAAGCTTAAGGTTTTAAAATCCCGTTATAACGCAAAAGAGATAGAGGGCCGCGCCAAGGTTTCGGGGTTGATGCTTGAAACCATCGCCAGGTTTAAAAACGCGATTTTAAAATCCGAATACCTGAAAAAATTAGCCCAGGAGTTAAACCTTAAAGAAGAGGCGTTGCTGGAGGAGATCAGGAAGGTAAAAACAGAAAAGGCTTACGCGTATCCTCAAACAAAGCTTGAGCGGAAAACTTATCATACTAACGCTACGGAAAAGCTGCTTATGTCGCTTATGTTGGAAGAAAACGGCCTGGTCAGCCGCATAAGGGAGAGCCTTGACCTTGAGGATTTTCAGGATGAACGCATATCCCGGATTGTTTCAATCATGTTTAACCTGGTAGACCAGGGTAAACAGGTTGAGCCGCAAATTTTAATGAATCACCTGGGAGATGATATCTCAGAGCTGGTCTCGGAGTCGGTGTTTTTAACGCAAAACGCGCCGGCATCAGAAGCCCACAGGGAAAAGGTGGTCTCCGATTGCATACAGCGCATGAAGAATGAACGGTTAAAATTAGAAAGGCAAAGGCTGCATGAGCAGATCAAGGCTGCCCAGCATGTCGGCGATGAGGAACTGCTCAGCCGCCTGACGGAAGAATTCCATTGTCTAATTAAAAAGAAGGCAGGTTAGCTATGAAAAAGAAAGCGTATGTTGCTAAAGATCTGGAAAAGATTATCGCGTTAGGTAAGCAAAAAGGCTTCCTCACTTACGATGAGGTAAACGACCTTCTCCCCGAAGAGCTCTCTTCCTCCGACGAGATGGACCATTTGTTTGAACTGCTGGGGAATGAGGATATACAGGTAGTCGAGCGCGAGGACGATAGGATTGTCGATAAGGAGAGCCCGGTCATTAAGGAGGATAATTTGAGCGAACAGCTCAAGTCAGAGGAGCGCTTCCTTCCGTTAGACGACCCGGTCAAAATGTACCTTAAGCAGATGGGGTCGATCTCGCTCTTGTCCAGAGAACATGAATTGGAGTTGGCCAAGAGAATAGAGGACGCCGAAGAGAAATTTAAACGCGCTGCCTTAAGCACGAAATTTGCGCGGCATGAGACAATAGCTGTAGCCAACGCTATCCTGGAAGAGAGACTGAACCTGGAAGAGCTGGTTAAGGAGGACCTTAAGATTAAAAAGGGCAATGTCGCGGCTAAAATAAAAAGGATCCTTAAAAAGCTTAAAAGCACGCGCAGCGATAACCTGACGATAAACCTGCTCCTGGAACTTAACTTTGTGACTTCCGTAATCGAGGCGGCTGTACGCAAGCTCAACAGTTTATTAAAAGAGTTGGACCATATTAACCGCCAGGGCAGGCGTAACCGCGCCAGAAAACAGGCAATCTTAAAACAACTCAGCGAGCCACAGGCTAAGATTAAAGAGCAGATGCAGGCGATTAAATCCGCGCACCTTAAGTTTAACCGCGCCAAGAAAAAACTGGTTGAGGCAAACTTAAGGCTGGTGGTGAGTATTGCCAAAAAATATACCAATAGGGGCCTTTCTTTCCTGGATTTGATCCAGGAAGGGAATATCGGATTGATGCGCGCGGTAGAAAAATTTGAATATAAAAGAGGGTATAAATTCTCTACCTATGCTACCTGGTGGATAAGGCAGGCGATTACCCGTTCCATAGCCGACCAGGCGCGTACTATAAGGATCCCCGTGCATATGACCGAAACGATTAATAAAATTATCCGTTATTCGCGGGTCTTTGTCCAGGAGAACGGCCGCGAGCCTTTGCCCGAAGAGATAGCTTATAAAATGCGCCTGCCCCAGGAGAAGGTAAAGGCAATCTTAAAGATAGCCCAGGAACCGATATCTTTACAGATGCCTATCGGCGACGAGGGGGATACGCATTTCGGAGACTTTATCCAGGATAAAAAAGCGGTTTCTCCGGCAAACGAGACTGTCCGTTCCATGCTCAAGGAAGAAATGAACTCTGCCTTAGGCACTCTTACGGAGAGAGAAAAAAAGATATTGGTCCTGCGCTTTGGGATGCATGATGGTTCCAGCCGCACGCTGGAGGAGGTGGGCAATATCTTTAGAGTCACCCGTGAAAGAGTAAGGCAGATAGAAGCCAAGGCCTTGAAAAAATTACGCCATCCAACGCGCTCAAGAAGGTTACGTACTTTTCTGGATATGACGCTTGCGCATCAAAGAGAGTATTAACCAGGCAAGGGGCGCGCTACTTTTTATTTTTATGGACGAGAGCACGCATTTTAACCATAAAGCCGAAGAAAAGCTAAGCGACGAAATCAAGTTCTTGCAAATCCGCATTACGGAACTGGAAAAGGCTGAATCCCGCCATAAGTTATCCGAGTGGGAAAATGAGCAAAAACTGCGCGCTCTTTTTGACCAGACTTTCCAGTTCATCGGCCTGATGACTCCCGACGGAACCCTTATTGAAGCCAACCGGACAGCTTTGGAATTTAGCGGTATTACGGCCGAGAGCGTCTTGAATAAGCCGTTCTGGGAGACTCCCTGGTGGACACATTCCCCCTCAATGCAGGAAAAACTGCGCCAGTCCATAAAAAAAGCGGCAAACGGAGAATTTGTCCGTTTTGAAGCCACCCATCTTGATAAAGACGCAAATGTGCATTATGTGGATTTTTCGATTAAGCCCGTAAAGGACGGAACCGGCAAAGTTATCTTCCTGATTCCTGAGGGCCGCGATATCACCGAGTTGAAAAAAGCATCCGATGAGCTTTCGCGATGCGATGAAAGATACGCGACCCTGGTAAATGACCTGCCGGTAGGTATCTATCGCAATACCCCGGGACCGGAGGGGTATTTTTTAGAAGCTAATCCGGCAATCGTGAAAATGTTTGAAGCGCAATCAAAAGAAGAACTCCTTAAGCATAAGGTAAGCGAGCTTTACCAGAATCCTGCCGAAAGAGAGGTAATGAGTGAAAAAATATTGGAACAGGGTGCGGTAAAAAATGAAGAGTTGCAATTGGTAACTTTTAAGGGTAATAAGATCTGGGTACTGCTTAACGCGGTAGCTAAGAAAGACGCGCAAGGCAGTGTATATTTTGACGGTATTATGGAAGATATTACCGAACGCAAGAAATACGAGGAGAGGCTGCGCGAGGCGCGCGCAGAGTTGGCCATCAGGGTTAAGGTGAGGACCGCAGAGCTTAGCCGGACGAATGAAGAATTAAGAAAGGAAATAGAGGAACGCAAGAAGCTGAACGAGGCTTTTAGGCAGAATAAAAATTTTCTTTCCAATGTCTTTAACAGTATCCAGGATGGGATAAGCGTCTTAGATAAGGATATGAATATACTCCTGGTGAACCCGTTTATGGAAAAGTTGTATGCGGATAAAGTCCCCTTTATAGGCAAGAAATGTTATGAGACCTATCAATGCAGCAAGCAGCCCTGTAAGAATTGCCCTGTCAGGACAAGCTTGAATACGCAGCAATTAGCCGCAGAAATCGTCCCTAAGAGAGGGGAAAACGGAGAGATCATCGGCTGGCTTGAGCTTTACAGCTTTCCCTTGTTCGACCAGGAAAATAAAGAGTTGTTAGGAGCGATTGAATATGTGCGGGATATTACGGATAAGAAAGCGGCCCAGGAGCGGGTAGGGGTTTTAAACGAAGAGCTCTTAAGGTCTAATAAACGCCTGCGGCAGCTTGCGCTCACTGATTCCCACACCGGCCTTTATAACCACCGTTACCTGCAGGATGTTATTGAGGCAGAATTCCACCGCGCCAAGCGTTATGACCATCCCCTGGCAGTCATAATGCTGGACATAGATTATTTTAAATCCATAAATGATGTCTATGGCCATCAGTTTGGGGACCTGGTATTAAAGCAGTTTGCCAGGCAGTTAAAGATGATGATGCGCCGGTACGATATCATCATTCGTTCCGGCGGAGAAGAGTTTATTATTATTTCTCCGGGGATAGACATAGCTAAGGCCTTAAGCGTGAGCCAGAGGATATTTAATGCGGTTCACTTATACAGGTTCGGAGATAAGAAACACACGGTTACGCTTAAATTAAGCTTGGCAACAGTCTCTTACCCTGAAAATAAGGTTAATCGGGGCATGGGCCTGGTTAACCTGGCAGACCAGATATTAAGTAAGGTGAAAGAATCCGGCGGTAATAGAGTCTACTCGTCTTTGGATATCGGCAAAGGAAGGCGCCCGGCTTCAAAGGAAAAGAATAAGCCCCTTGATGTCAAGCTTCTTCAGGGCAGGATTGATAAGCTTACCAAGAAATCTAACCAGAGCCTGGTTGAAGCAATCTTCGCTTTTGCCAAGGCTATTGAGTTAAAGGACCATTATACCGGAGAGCACGCTGAGGATACTGTGCGCTATGTGACCGAGATTTGTAATAAGCTGGCATTACCTAAGGATGAGATAGAGCTGATTAAACAGGGAGCGGTTTTGCATGATTTAGGCAAGATTGGCATCAGCGAAAAAATCCTCTTGAAAAAAGCCAGGCTGACTAAGCGCGAATTTGACGAAATAAAAAAGCACCCGCAGATCGGCGCGGATATATTGCGGCCGATACAGTTTTTACGCAACCTGATACCGCTTGTCTTGTACCATCATGAAAAATGGGATGGCTCGGGCTATCCCAGCGGCATAAACGGGGAGGAGATCCCTATCGGCGCCAGGATTATCGCTATTGCCGATGCCTACCAGGCTTTAACCAGCGACCGTCCCTACCGCAAGGCCTATTCAAAACAAAAGGCGATGAAAATAATGCAGGAGGGCAGCGGCAGGCACTTCGACCCCAAAATTGTAGGCCTGTTTTTAAAAATACTGCAAGCGAAAAAATAAAATTGCTACCATTTCAGCAAAAGAGTGTTATAATTAGTAAAAAGGAGGAGGGGAAAGATGAACTTGAAAATCAGTAAAACCCTGTTAGTGATTATAATCGTAGTGACGGTTATTTTTGCTTTTTTTGCTTTTTCAATAAATAATATTGTTTGTCAAAAAGTAGATGATACGACAAGGATCGGATTGACTAAGGTTATCCAGCAACAAGGCGATGCGATTAAACAGCTTATCCCTAAAGTCTTGCAGGCGCAAAAAGACCTGGTTGAACTTAGGGATGACCTAAATGCGACTAAGGATAATTTGGCTAATTTAACTAAAAAAGTTGAGGTTTTAGGCGCTAAACAGCAGGATTTAACAAAATAATTAAAGACCCTTGAGTGATATTTTTGGGGAATCCGTAGTTTACGGCAGGAAAAGTCAACTTCCTGCCGTTTTTACGTATGCGGTGAAGACGCAAACCTGACCCATGAGAGATAAATTATACCTGTTGGCTATTTTAATTTTATTCGCACTTATTTTATTTATGGGTAAAAATAAGCTGGCGGCATTTTATTATAACCGCGCAGGCGGCTATTATGAAAGGCATTTGTATAAAGAGGCGATAGATTCTTTTAATAAATCGCTCAAGATCAATCCTTCGGTCGCAGTAGCCCATTACGGACTGGGGGACGCTTACTTTCAAGAGGGGCTAAAAGATAAAGCGGTAGAGGAATATAAGAAGGCAATCCAGCTTGATGCAAATTTTGTCCCGGCTTATACAGATTTAGCTGACGCCTATATCCGGCAAAAATTATATCAGGAGGCAGTGAATACGCTAAAGAAGGCGAAGGCCGCTTTTCCGTCTGACCGGGAGATCAAAGATCTGATGGATTATGTCTCTTTCGAGTATACCGCCTATCTTTTGGGGACCGGCGTAGATGCGTTTATAGCGGGTGATAAAGTAAAGGCGTACGGATTATTGGAGACGGCGTTAAAAATCAATCCGGATTTTATCTTTTCTCATTATATACTCGGGTATTTTTATTATGCCGACCAGCAATATGACCAGGCCATAACTGCGTTAAACGCAGCCAGGCGCCTGGATAATAATCTTTTTCTTATCCATAAACTGCTCGGGGATGTTTATTTTGCAAAAGGATTTTTTGAGAATGCTGTCGATGAATACAGGATGGCCTTAGCAATAAATAAAAATGATGCGGCGCTTTTAAATAACCTGGGGTTGGCTTACATGAACCTTGAAAAGTATGACGAGGCAGTGTCATTTTTGAGAAAGGCCTTGAATTTAGAACCCGGTAAAGTAAATTTCCGTTATGCCCTGGCCAGCGTATACAGGGACCAGGGTAGGCTAGGCGAGGCTGTCTTAGAATATGAGAAGGTAATCAGCGCCGAGTCCGGTTACAGCAACGTGCATAATGACCTGGGAGATATTTACAAGCAACAGGGGCGCGCCCGGGAAGCGCTTGATGAATACCGCAAGGAGATAGCTCTTTGCCGGCATAAGCTTTCGCTTAACCCCAATAACTCTCTTGTGCTCAATAATCTTGCCTATGCTTACAATGGGACCGGAGAATACGCTAAAGCAAAAGAGTTTATAGATAAGGCATTGGCTATTAATCCTGCATACCGCAAGGCGTATTTGACTTTAGCGGACATACAAAAAAATTTGGGCAATACCGGGGAAGCATTGATAGCGCTGGAGAAAGCCAAAACATTGTCCGGCAGGGAGCAACTTTTTATAGATGAAGCTATCCGTGATTTGAACGGGCTGAGGCCTTTTATTAAAAGAAAATAGCTAAAAGCCGGTATCCCTGCCGGTGGCGTTTCTTTATCTCCTGGTAACGCATCTTGCCTGAAAAAACAGTAAATCTATATCGGAAAAACCGATTTTTTAACTTGCAAAACAGGGCTAAAAATAGTATCATATAGTATTAACTTTTCGGGCCCATAGCTCAGTGGTAGAGCAGGTGACTCATAATCACTTGGTCGGAGGTTCGAACCCTTCTGGGCCCATTTGAAAATAGTGGGCAGGGATCGGCGAGAACCGACGACCAAAAAGGGGTGCGGGGAAAGATTTTCCCCGCGTTTTTGGGGTGACAGCGAACCGCCGCAGGCGGAGAGCGCCAGAGGGGCAAAGCCCCTATGGGGAGCGCAAGCGACTGGTCGCGAGGTTCGCCTGCCTGCCGGCAGGCAGGAACCCTTCTGGGCCCATTTGAAAATAGTGGGCAGGGATCGGCGAGAACCGACGACCAAAAAGGGGTGCGGGGAAAGATTTTCCCCGCGTTTTTGGGGTGACAGCGAACCGCCGCAGGCGGGGAGCGCCAGAGGGGCAGAGCCCCTATGGGGAGCGTAAGCGACTGGTCGGAGGTTCGAATCCTTCTGGGCCCATTTGGGAATAGTGGGCTGGAGTTGGCGAGAACCGATCCGGACCCAGGCATAGGGCGATTGGCTCAGTTGGTTAGAGCGCCACATTCACATTGTGGAGGTCAGAGGTCCGAATCCTCTATCGCCCACCATTAAAGAGGGAGTAGAATTGTCAACGCTGAACCTAAAATCGCAGTTGAGCAGCTTAATAAAATTACAGACGTTAGACAGCGAGATATACGCTTTGCGTTCCGAGAAATCCGCCAAGCCTGATGAGATTAAGGCAATTGAGGCTTCTTTTGAGGCTAAGAAGGCGCATTTAGCGGAATTAGAAAAAACATTACTGGAACTGCAGAAGCAGAGGAAAGATAAGGAACTGGAATTAGGCTCTAAAGAAGAAGCTGCTAAGAAATTGCAGAGCCAGCTTTACGGGCTTAAAACCAATAAGGAATACCAGACGATGCTGCAACAGATACAGGACGCCAAAGCCGATACCTCGCTTATCGAAGATAAGGTCCTGGAATTATTTGATAAAGCGGATGCGGCAAAAGGGGAAGTAGAAAAAGAAAAAGCGAGGCTTAAAGAGGAAGAAAAAGTATTTTTAGCCGAGAAGAAAAAGATCGAGGACCGGGTCAAAGAGATAGACGACCGCCTGAGCCAGCTTGAGGCCCAGAGGAAACAGGCGACCCCGGAAATAGACCCTAAGATCCTGAACCAGTACGAAAGGATATTGGGCAGCCGTGACGGCCTGGCCATCGTTATCGTCAAAGGGAACTCCTGCGGCGGTTGCAATATGTTTGTCCCTCCGCAAGTCATAAATTTGATTAAAATGTATGAACATATAATCACCTGCGAGATGTGTAACCGGATATTATATATTGATGAAGGAACTTGAAATTTACATTGACGGGGCGTCAAAAGGCAACCCGGGCCCCAGCGGCATCGGGGTGGTTATCTGCCGGGATAAGGAAACAATAAAGAATATCTCTACTTATATCGGCAATGCTACAAATAATATTGCCGAATACACAGCTTTGATTTACGGCCTCCAGGAAGCGCTGATCTTAAAGGCAGAGGCCGTCAGGATAAAGACAGATAGCCAGCTCCTGGCGCGCCAGTTAAATAAGGTTTATAAAGTCAAACACGCGAATCTAGTCGGGCTTTATAATCAGGCGCTGAATTTGCTTGCGGCGTTTAAAGAGGTCTCGGTAAAAAATATTCCGCGCGCAGAAAACGCCGGCGCGGATAAATTAGCAACGCAGGCGATCAAGAAAGAATTAAAGAGAAAGGTTCTTTAAAAAATAGGGCAGGTAGAATGTGGCCGCCCCGCCTTTGGCGGGGAGGAAAGTCCGGGCTCCGGAGGATAACGCAGTAGGGTAATGCCTACCCGGCAGGTTAATCGCCTGCCGAGGATAAGAGCCACAGAGACGAGTAGCAGTCAAAGATTGCGATGAGTAAGATCCTTCGCCGCCTATAGCGGCTCAGGATCATCTCGCAGCCTTCGACTGCGAGATGAAACGCGGCAATCTCTGCGTGGAGCAAGGCGAATAGGAGATGAGCCCTTGAAAAAGGGCGCGCGCTTATCCGGCGCGCTATTAATCTCGGGTAATAAGCTGCTTGAGTCCTGGTGTCAACATCAGGGTCTTAGAGGAATGGCCACTTTTCGATGCGTATACTCGTATCAAGACAGAACCCGGCTTATTTTACCTGCCCTTTTTAAATTAAACCTAAGGAGGAAATAAACAATGTCTGGTCATTCTAAATGGAAGACGAATAAAGGCAAAAAAATGGCGGCGGACGCTAAAAAAGGAGCAACCTACACTAAGATAATCAAGGAAATTACGGTTATCGCCCGTGAGGGCGGCGGTAACCCGGATACCAACCCGCGCCTGAGGGCGGTTATGCTGAAGGCAAAAGAAGCGAATATGCCTTCGGATAACGTGAAGATGGCGATTAAGCGCGGCACAGGCGAATTGCCGGGCGTAGTTTATGAGACATGCGTGTATGAAGCGTACGGCCCCGGCGGGGTAGCGCTGATGATTGAAGTGCTCACGGATAATAAAAACCGCACCAGCGCGGAAATCCGCAATATTATGTCTAAAAAAGGCGGGAGTTTTGCCGGCGCCGGTTCAGTAAGCTGGATGTTCACGATGAAAGGATATTTTCTTATAGAGAAATCTCAGGCCAAAGAAGACGAATTGATGAATATTGTTTTGGATGCCGGAGCTGAAGATATGAAAGCGGATGAAAAAAATTATGAAGTATTTTGCGCGCCGCAGAATTTTGAAAAGGTAAAACAGGCCCTCGAGGCCAAAGGCATTAAAACCCAGGATGCCGAGGTTACCATGATCCCATCTTCTACGATTAAATTAACCGGCAATGAG
>JAQUAP010000048.1 GCA_028687205.1 Candidatus Omnitrophota bacterium | reverse complement strand
ATCGTGGATAACGCAAGAGTAATTGACGAAGTTATCCTGACGGTTATGCGCCGGCCCCGCTCTTACACCAGGGAAGATATCGTAGAAATAAATTGCCACGGAGGGATAGTGGCTTTACGCGATGTGCTTGGCCTGGTTTTAGAAAACGGCGCGCGGCTGGCTGAGCCGGGTGAATTTACCCGGCGCGCATTCTTAAACGGCAGGATTGACCTGACGCAGGCCGAGGCAGTAATAGACATCATCCGCGCGAAAACAGACCGCGCCTTAAAAATCGGCGTGGAGCAGTTAAGGGGCGCGTTATCAAGGCAGATAAATAAAGACAGGAAATTCTTGTTGGCTGCGCTGAGCGTCCTAGAAGCAGGCATTGATTTTCCGGAAGAAGAGGAGACGGCCGCGGAC
The DNA here is from genome assembly GCA_028687205.1 of Candidatus Omnitrophota bacterium. Taxonomy (GTDB): domain Bacteria; phylum Omnitrophota; class Gorgyraeia; order Gygaellales; family Profunditerraquicolaceae; genus UBA6233. Next base: position 9,855 of record JAQUAP010000048.1, on the reverse strand, counting down.
TTCAAAAACGTCACCAGGCAAATAGAGGCGGCGGGCAGGGACCTGCGGGAACTGATTGATAATTCTAAGCTTGCGCGGGTCCTGCGCGAAGGGATACATGCGGTTATCTGCGGCAAGCCTAATGTCGGCAAATCCTCGCTGCTCAATGCCCTGCTTAAGGAAGAGCGTTCTATTGTCACCCCTGTCCCTGGGACTACCCGTGACACAATAGAAGAGATAATCGACATTCAGGGGATACCGGTAAGGATTGTGGATACCGCCGGAATATTGGAGCCGCGGGATTTAGTGGAAAAAAAGGCAGTGCAGCGTTCGAAAAAACATATTGCCGCGGCGGACCTGGTGATTCTTTTATTTGACGGCAGCCAGAAGCTCTCCCGGGAAGATAAATTCCTCGCCGAAAAATTAAAAAATAAAAAAGCCATTGCGGTTATCAATAAGATGGACCTTAAGCAGGAGATCGAGCGCGCCAAGGTATTAAAAATATTTAAGCGCGTTATCGATATCTCGGCGAAAAAGCTGAAAAATATAAATCTCCTGGAAAAGGAGATTGCGGATTTAGCGTACAGCGGGCGCGTTGCCGCCGCTGAGCCGGTCCTGGTGGCTAACCTAAGGTATGTAAAAATACTCCAAAAGGCAAAGATTGTTATTGCAGAAGCTTTAAAATCGTTAGATAATAGGTTGCCTCCGGAGTTCATTGCCCAGGATCTAAAAGAGGCGTTGGGCTATCTGGACGAGATTCTGGGCAAGAAGTTTTCCGAGGACCTCCTGGATAAGGTATTCGCGGAATTTTGCATAGGCAAATAAAAAATGAATAAGAAGAAAATTGAGCGGGCGATAGCGGAGATATTGGAAGCGATAGGCGATAATCCCAAAAGGAAAGATTTACTTGAGACGCCCAAGCGCGTGGCGGAGATGTATGAGGAGATCTTCGCCGGGATTAAGCAGGACCCCGAAGAGGAATTAGAGGTTATCCTGGACCAGAAACACCATGAAATCATTTTACTTAAAGGCATTCCCCTTTATTCTGTCTGCGAACACCACCTTCTCCCTTTTATCGGTAAAGCCAGTATAGCCTATATCCCCAAAAACGGCCGCGTAACCGGCTTAAGCAAATTAGCCAGGGTAGTAGATATTTTAGCGCGCCGGCCGCAGGTGCAGGAACGCCTGACTACGCAGATAGCCGAGATCATCATGTCTAAATTAAAGCCGTTAGGGGTGATGGTTGTGCTCGAGGCAGAACATCTTTGCATGTCTATGCGCGGCGTAAAAAAGCCCGGGACGCTTACAGTTACGTCAGCGGTGCGGGGGATTTTTAAGGAAAACGAAAAGACCCGCTCAGAGGCCCTGGCATTAATCAGGTCCTAAAGGCAGGAGGCAGATTATGGAGATAAAAAATCAAGGCAGGTCATCCATTGGTATGGAGGCAAATTTAGCCGCGCTTTTAAGCTATCTTTTGGGTTTTATCACCGGGATTATCTTTTACTCCCTGGAAAAAGAAAACAAGTTCGTGCGTTTCCATGCCATGCAGTCCATTGTAGCCTTTGCCTCCTTATTCGTCCTGGATATTGTGCTCAAACTCTTACCTTTCGTCGGGTGGGCCCTGGCCAGCCTGCTGGGGATACTGAGCATAATCCTCTGGGTTATCCTTATGTTTAAAGCCTACCAGGGAGAATATTTCAAATTACCGTTTGCCGGCAGGATTGCCGAACAAAACTCCTAAAGAAAACGCTTTCAATAATAGCCGCTATCCCCTTGAAATTAACCGTAAGCGTAGGGCATACTAGTTATAGCTGATATACAATATCTAGGGAGGGTTGGCCTATGCCTGATAGTTATCCTATAGAAAAAAGGAAGCTTGTGCGTTTTCTCGTTACTATCCCGGTCAAATACGCCAAGCTGGCTTTAAAAGACCTCAATGGGACAACCTGCACGCATGATATCAGCGCGCAGGGAGTCGGCTTGATTACCGCCGAGGCATTGCCGGTCAACTCGCCTTTGAATATATGCCTTAAGATCCCGGATAATGGCGAAGAGGTTCAGCTAGAGGCAGAGGTAATCTGGTCTAAACAGTTGGAGGCGTCAAAATACAGGTGCGGCCTGAAATTAAAAGGCGTTCAAATCAAGCCCATCCCGCTGGTCCTCAGGACAATCTATGCCAAGTTATAATGTTAATTGACATATTCCTGCCAAAGTAGTATCATAGTAAAGTTAAAACTCAAAAGTAAAAATTAAAATGACCAAGCCCAAAGTACAGGTTTTTATCCTACTCTCCGCTTTATTCCTTTCCGGTTGTTCCACTTATAGCGTGCAAAAGGGCGAATCCCCTTATGATAAAGGATATGTGGTAGCAAGGTATGGCAGGGTCCTGCCTGAATACACCCTGGGAAAAGATAACTCTGTCCCGGATGAACAGCTGGCCAAGGAGCGCTTCCAGAGGCGTAAGAAAACAGTCGAGGCTTATTACAAAAAGATGGGTTATATTGAGAACCGCTTTAAACAGAACTTCATTGACCCGCCGCTTTTTATGGCTCAGGCGGTTATCGGGGTATTGCGGATGCCCTCCATCGCCATACGGGATTACAAATATAATCATGACCCTAAATATAAAGAAAAAATAGATAAGCAGGAAGATGCCACTTATAAGGCGGAAAAAGAGCGGGTAAAGGCTTTAAAAGACCAGTTAGATGCTTATATACGGGAGGATTTACAAAAAGAGCCTCCTGTTTTAGAGCAGGCCAGGGCTCCGGAAACCGTGCCCAGCCCGAGCCCTGCAGTTAGGGCGCCGCCGGCTGCGGCAGCCAAGCCAGAAGAAAAAGCAGCGCCACCGCCCGTAGTCAAACCAGAAGAAAAGGCAGAGCCGCTCCCTGCGGTTAAGACGGAAGAAAAGGCAGAGCCGCCTCCTGCGGTTAAGCCAGAAAAAAAGGCTGTTCAACCGGTAAAAGCCAAGCCACAAATCTCTTATAAGATCCCCAAGGCAGTAATTATGGCTAAGCCTGTAAAAGGAGCTTCTCCCTTAACAGTGCAATTTTATGGCTCCAGGTCTTCTTCCCCTAATGGCAGGATAATCTCATATGCCTGGGATTTCGGGGATGGAGATAGCTCAACCCTGAGGAATCCTGTCAATACTTATTGGAGCACTACTTACGGCGCGCGCCAATTTACCGCTACCCTGACGGTAAAAGACGATAAAGGCATGACTGCCAATGCCAGCGTTGTGATCGAAGTCATCGCCCAATAGAATCCACGGAGTAGATAATCTCCCCGCCAGACTAAAAAAGAAGTTAGTTTAAGCAATGGTTTATAAAAGAAAATATTGATGCAGATACAGGTCCCTGCCCGTAAAATAATCGTTATCCAAATTATTTCACTAATAGTTTTAGGTTTTCTCGTCTATGCCAATACGCTAGGCGGCAAGTTTCTTTGGGATGATTACGGATTGGTAAGAGACAACGCCCATATCCAATCCCTAAGTAACATTAAAAAAATTTTTGTAACCGATATCGGGGCGGGAGCGGATGTCAAATCTAATTTTTACCGGCCGGTACAAATTTTGACTTATGCTTTAGATTATTCTTTATGGCAGCTGAATCCAGCCGGCTACCGTTTAACCAGCATCCTCTTGCATATCGCGGTTGCGCTTTGCGCATATTGGCTGGTCAACCTAATTTTCCAGAACTATTGGCTGGCTTTCCTCTCGGCTATATTTTTTGCGGTTCATCCTATACATACCGAGGCAGTTGCCTATATCTCGGCAAGGGCAGATATAATCGCTGCCCTCTTCTTTTTATTGACGTTCATCTTTTATATTAAGCACGTTAATTCCGGAAGCAATAAACCGCTTGCCTTAGCGCTATTATTTTACCCATTAGCGCTTTTCGCTAAAGAAAACAGCCTGATCCTGCCCGCACTGGTAGTATTTTATCACTATGTTTTTAGGTCCAGGCTAAAGACAAGGGCCCTCTTGTTTCTTCTTATTGAAGCCGTTGGCTATCTTTTACTCCGCCTGGCTGTTTTGAAATCGCAACCGCTTGTCCTCTCCTATAATAATGAATTTTTACACGCCAGGTTACCGGGTTTTTTTCTAGCCACAGGCGAATATATCCGGTTAATATTCCTCCCCTTCAATTTACATATGGAATACGGGCTTAAAATTTTTAAATTCAGCGACCCCGGGGTAATAGCCGGGGCATTAATGCTTATTGCGGCATTACTCTGCGTGTTCAAGAAGTGGAAAAATAAGATCTGGCCATTTGCCGCAGGCTGGTTTCTAATAACCCTGTTTCCCGCATCCAACATTTATCCGGTTAATGCGTATATGGCTGAGCACTGGATGTATCTGCCGTCGGTAGGAGTCTTTATCGCCGTATCTTACGCCATAATCAGCCTGCATAAATTACAATATGGCAGGATTTTGGCTAAAATATTAATTATACTGCTGGTTTTTTATTATGCCTATCTGGCAGCCCGGCAGAACAATTACTGGAGAAGCCCGCTTCTTTTATTAGAGAGAACATTGAAATATGCCCCGGATAGCCCGAGAGTTAATAACGAACTGGGCAATGAATATGCAGGGCTCGGGGATACTCAGAGGGCACTAGCTTTCTACCAGCAAGCGATTATGCTTGGCCCGCGTTATAAGCCGGCTTACATCGGTTTAGGCAACTTCTATCTTAGGATGGATAAGCCCGCAGAGGCTTTAGCGGTATACCAAAGGGCAGCCGGTCTTTTCCCTGATTCTCCGCAGCCCTACGTCGGCGCAGGCAATGCGTTGCTCAAACTAAAAAAAGGAGCAGAAGCGATAAAATGGTACGAGAAGGCAATCGCGCTACAGCCGGATGCGGCTTACATATACCACAATATCGCGGTAGCCCATTTTTCCTTAAAAGAATATGCTCTGGCGGTTAAATATTTCGACACGGCAATGAAGCTTGGCTACCAAGAAAATCCTAAGCTAGAGGAGTCCCTGAAGCCTTATAGGAGGCGGAGTGAATAATAAAATATTTTTTAAGGTTTTCATAGGCGTAGTATTTATTATCGGCGCAATAGGTTTTATTTTTATTCGACAGCATACGGCAGCGCAAAGGCCAAGTATAATTTTAATAACGCTGGACGCCTTAAGGCCGGATCATCTTGGCTGTTATGGCTATAAGCGTAATACCAGCCCAACCATTGATACATTAGCCAGGCAGGGGGTTATTTTTACTGATTTTATCGCGCCAAGTTCGCATACGGCTCCTTCCAATGCATCTTTGATTACCTCAACTTATCCCAATGTGCATAATATTAAAGATTGGGGCTACCAATTCAGCCAGAAGATATCCAAGACCTTGCCTATGCTTTTAAAAGAATACGGTTATAATACAGCGTTTATTTCCGACCAGATAGGTTTGACATCAATCCAAGAATTTAAAAATGGCTTTAACACATTTGAAGTAGTAAGGTCTTTTAATTATAGTCCTAATCCTACGCGGATTATCGAGATAACGGATTCGGCAATCAGCTGGCTAAAAAATAATCAACATAAGCAATTCTTCCTCTGGCTATATTATTTTAGCCCGCATGGCCCGTACATCCTGCCCTGGCCCTACGATACGATGTTCGTCCAGGATAAATATTATAGTCTTAATAAAAACATACCGATTTCCGAAGACCCTTATGCCCAAAGTCCAACTAAGGCTATACCTAGATTTTTAGCCGTTGACGGCATTAATGATGTTGATTATTATATCGCGCAGTACGATGGCGAAATCAGGCGTGTTGATTATCAAATCGGCCGCTTGCTGGAAGAATTAAAAAAGAGTCACTTGGGCCAAAATACGGTTATTATCATTACTTCTGACCACGGGGAGGCCTTAGGGGAGCATGAAAGATATTTTTGCCATGCTAATTCTTTATATGACGAGCTCATTAAAATCCCATTGATCATTAGTTGGGATAAAAAGATTCCCCTTTGCCTAAAGATTGATCAACAGGTTCGTATGGTTGACCTTATGCCGACAATTTTAGATATTTTAAAGATAAGATCCCGCGATATGCAAGGCCAAAGTTTTTTACCTCTGATTATGCATAAAAGAGACGATTTTGCGCCTTATGCTTATAGCGAGCAGTTCGAGTTGGTTTCGGTCAGGACAAAAAAATGGAAGCTGATTTATAATCAAAATAATGGGAAATACGAACTTTATGATTTGGAGAATGACCCTCAAGAGAGGAGTAATATAGTCACTAAAGAAAAAGATAGCTTTGCATTTCTCAGGCATAAACTGGATGAGTATCTGGCTGCTGCCAAGGCACAGAATAAGCCGGTTAAGCCCCCTATAGCGGAAGAAAATAAAGAAAACCTGCGTTCACTCGGATATGCGCAATAAAATCCACAAAAGTATGGTTTACGCGGAGGGCATAACATCCTGATGGCCGGCCCGCCAGGCAGAGAAAAAAGCAGCTATCATCGCTAAGTTTTTAATCTCCCCTGCTTATACTGGCTGTCTTGCTACATAGGGAAATCCCTGTCTAGGCTCCGGTATTGAATCGCTTCCGATAAATGCTCTGTTTTAATCTGCTCTGAGCCCGCTAAATCCGCAATAGTCCTCGATACTTTTAATATCTTATCATAAGCTCTTGCACTAAAATTCAGCTCACTCATTGCCATTTTGAGTAACTCGCTTTCTTCCGCGCATAAAACACAGAACTTTCTCACCTGCTTATGGCTCATCTGGGCATTATAGAATATGCCTCCATCTTTAAACCTCTCCCTTTGGATAGCGCGGGCCTTGTCTACACGTTCTTTAATCTGCGCAGAACTCTCGGTAGGTAAGTTTTCACTTAATTCCTGGTAGCGGCTGGGAGGGACTTCAATCTGGATGTCTATCCTGTCCAATAGCGGCCCGGATATTTTTGCGCGGTATCTGGCAAGCTGAGTAGTGTTGCAGCGGCAGGCCTTGTGCGGGTCGGTGTAGTATCCACATGGACAGGGGTTCATCGCGGCTACCAAGATAAAAGAGGCGGGAAAGACCAGGGATTTAAATATGCGCGATACGCGGATTGAACCGTCTTCTAACGGCTGCCGCAATGCCTCAAGGCAGTCACGCCGGAACTCCGGAAGTTCATCCAGGAAGAGTACTCCTTGATGCGCCAGGCTGATTTCTCCCGGCACAGGCAAGGAGCCGCCGCCAACCAGGGCGGTAATGGATATGCTATGGTGCAGGGAGCGGAATGGCCGGATGGCGATAATCCCTTCTTTATCCGGTAAGGTACCCGCTACTGAATGTAGCTTGCTTACTTCCAGCATTTCTTCTAACGTTAAATCCGGCATAATGGTAGGGATTCTTTTAGCCAGCATGGTCTTGCCGCTGCCTGGCGGGCCGATCATCAGCATGTTATGCCCTCCGGCTACGGCTATTTCCAGAGCTCTTTTAGCCAGAAACTGGCCTTTTACTTCTGAAAAATCTACACTATAACGGTTTTGCTCTCCGCATAAACTGAGCCAGTCTAACTTAACCGGCTTAACTAACTCCGGGCTGTTTAGAAATTCCACGCTCGCTTTTAGGTTTTTTAGCGCAAAGATAGAAACCCCGGAGACCAGGGACGCTTCTTTGGCGTTTTGTTCCGGCACAATCATCCGGCCGGAAGTAGATTTTGCCGCAGCCATAGCTATAGGTAAGGTTCCCCGCACCGGCCTGAGCGAGCCGTCCAGCGACAGTTCTCCCAGGACAAAATATCCGCCTAACCCGGAACTGTTTATCTGCCCGGTTGCCGCCAGTATCCCTAAGGCAATCCCCAGGTCAAAGCAGGCGCCTTCTTTTTTGATTCCGGATGGCGCCAGGCTGACCGTGATCCTCTCCGCCGGCCAGTTAAACCCGGAATTTTTAAGCGCTGACTTGACCCTCTCCCTACTTTCTTTGACTGCGCAATCCGGCAGGCCGACCAGATTAAGCTGCGGCAGCCCCCGGGAGACATCCACCTCTATTTCCACAGGATAAGCTTCTATACCGTGTAATCCGAAACTTAAGACTTTTGCCAGCATATTTTACCTCCTTTTACCTTAAATAGACGTAAGGCTAAGGAAAATCTCACCAAGAAAAGACTTGCAATTTAAAGGCCTGATTATATAATATTTTAATATGAATAAACCCCTCAGGAACATACTCATCCTGCTTTTGGCAGCCGGCGCTATCCTGGTTGTACTCAGGTATGTTGCTTCCCTAAAAGAGAACATCGCCTCGCTGGAAAATCAGAAGCAAAACCTGTTGCAGGACTTAGAGAAAGAAAAGAAAGCTGTTCAGCGATTTAGCGCCAGGAATGCGGGCTTGAGAGATTATTTAAGGGCTGCGCACAGGAAGTTAAAGAAACTATTCCTGAATTCAGGCCTGGCAAAAGAGCAGCTGGAAAAGTTCAATTTAAAATTTTCCATACTCAGGGCGGAGAATAAAGCGCTTTTAGACGAAAGGCAGAGGCTTGTCCAGGAAAATGCCAGCCTGAAAACAAAGCTAAATTCCGTAGATGAGCTTAAAAAGGCCATACGCGAACTTAAACGGCGCGCAAAAATAGAGGGGAACCGCGGCTTCCTGATTAAAAATGGCCAGCCGACAACCTCTGCGAAGGTCAGGATAGAAGTAATACCTGCTCCCAAGGAATAATAATGAAAGAGATCTTCCTGCAATTGTCCCAGAATAAGATTTTTCTCACCACCCTGGCTGCCTGGTTAATTGCCCAGGCAATGAAGGTATTTATCGGAGTGGTGCAGAAAAAAAGGTTTGATTTCCGTTTGTTTGTCGGCACCGGCGGAATGCCGTCAAGCCACGTTGCCGGAGCTGCCTGCTTAGCCGTTTCCGTGGGCCTGGAATACGGTTTTGACAGCGTGCTTTTTGCCTTAGCCGCTTCATTCGCTATTGTTGTCATGTTTGACGCCCAAGGGGTGCGCCGGGCAACCGGCAAACAGGCGCGCATTTTAAATAAAATAACCGACGATATCTATTGGCAGGGCAAGATACACGATGGCCGTTTACGCGAGCTTATCGGCCATACCCCCTTAGAGGTAATCGGTGGTTTCCTGGTCGGTGTACTCATAGCGGTATTGGCACGTTAGAAGGGAGATATCCAGTGAATAAAAAAGTTTTGTTAGCAGCCGGTGTGGTAGCAATAGTTCTTATCTTAGCCTTATCGTTTGCGGTGAAAAAAGGGAAAAATCATTTTGCCAGGCAGGCCTCCGGAGGAGCCAGCGCGCAGGCCTTCTTGAACGAAGCAAGGGCTTTACAGGCAAAAGGCGACCTCTCGGGAGCCAAAGCCGCCTATCAAAGATTAGTCAACGACTTTCCAAATTCTAGCGACGTAATGAACTGGCAGAAAAAGATAGACGATCTCAATATCCGACTCTTGTTCTCTCCCGCCTTAACTCCCAGGAGTACTCTTTATGAGATAAAGCCCGGGGATACCCTGACTAAAATTGCCAGAGAGTTTAAAACTACGCCGGATTTAATAAAAAAGAGCAATGCCTTGAGCGATGACAAGATCATTCCGGGAAGGAAAATTAAGGTTTGGAATGCGCCTTTTAGCATCATCGTAGATAAGTCCCAGAATATCCTGCTCCTTAAAACCGACGAAGAAATAATCAAAACCTATATTGTGTCAACGGGTAAAAATAACTCTACGCCTGTCGGAAATTTTAAGATTACTTCCAAGTTAATCAATCCTGTCTGGTTTAAAACCGGCGCGGTTGTCCCTGCTGGGAGCCCGGAGAATATCCTCGGCACGCGCTGGATGGGCTTAAATATGTCTAGTTACGGCATACACGGCACGACCGACCCCCAAAGCTTAGGTAAACCCGTTACCCAGGGCTGCGTGCGCATGGCGAACTCGGAC
>JAQUAP010000094.1 GCA_028687205.1 Candidatus Omnitrophota bacterium | reverse complement strand
GTAGGGATTGACTATGGGATAGAAACTGCTATAATTATTTAAATTGATATGCCGATGTAGCTCAGTTGGTAGAGCAGGACTTTCGTAAAGTCAAGGTCGGTGGTTCGATTCCACTCATCGGCTCCATAAATATGTCCAGATTCCGCGAGGTATTAAAAAACCGCAACTTTTTCCTGCTCTGGCTGGGCCAGATCATCTCCCAGCTCGGCGACCGGCTGGACCAGATGGCCTTGATCGCTTTTGTCTATTTAAGGGCCCCGGGCTCTACCCTGGAAATCGCCAAGATCCTTTCCTTTACCATTATCCCGGTATTTTTAATCGGCCCGATTGCCGGGGTATACGTGGACAGGTGGGACAGGCGCAGGACGATGTACACCTGCGATTTTTTAAGGGCGATACTGGTTTTTACCATACCATTCTTTCTTTTCTACGCCAAAAACCTGATACCGATATATGTGATTATCTTCTTTACTTTTTCCATCGGCCGTTTCTTTGTACCGGCAAAGTTATCTATCGTGCCTGACCTGGTCGCAAAAAAAGACCTGCTGCTGGCAAATTCCCTGGTAAATACCACCGGCATGATCGCGGCGGTGCTCGGTTTTGGCATAAGCGGCGTGGTCGTAGAGTGGCTGGGGGCCAAGAGCGGTTTTTATCTGGATGCCTTTAGTTTTCTGGTTTCCGGCACGCTTATCTTCCTCATTGCCAATAAGTTAAAATCCGCTTCGCTAAACCTAAAAGGAGTTTCTCACGAAATCGTCGAGTTATTCCGTAAATCCGTATTCCAGGAGATAAAAGACGGTATCTTCTATTTTATCAAGAAGAGGGATATCCGCTTTACCGCCTGGGTAATGTTTATTTTATGGGCGGTGCTGGGCTCGGTTTATGTGGTTGTGATTGCCTTTGTGCAGAAGACCCTGCATTCGGCGACTAAGGACCTGGGGCTCCTGGTCATGTTTTTGGGGCTGGGCCTCTTCGTCGGCTCCCTGATCTACGGCCGTTTTGGCCAGCGTATCTCTCACTATAAGGTAATATTTATTTCCCTCGTCCTAAGCGGGGTAATGCTGATTATTTTTGCCCTGACCATCCAGAATTACCCCTATTTTCTGGTAGCCGCAGTCCTGGCCCTTGCCTTAGGGATTGTTATTTCCCCGATTATGATTGCTTCCAACACAATAGTACATAAAGCCAGTGACAATGAAATGATGGGCAAGGTCTTCAGCTCCCTGGAAATAATCATGCACTTGGGCTTTATTTTATTTATGTTCATTAGCTCCGCCCTTGCCGAAAGATTTTCGCAGCTGCTTATCCTGGTTATCGTAGGAAGCATCTGCAGCTGCCTGGGGCTGTTTAACCTGATAATGAACCGGAGGATCCGATGGTTAGATTAGGGATTATTTGTATTTTAGCCTTAGGTTTAGCCGCTGCTTTTAGCCTGGCAGAAGAAAATTTGGACTTAAAGGAAGTACTCCCTGAAGCCGCCAGTTTTACACCGGTAAAAAAAGGCGCAGAAGTCCTTTATTATAAGGCCGCAGACAAAGACGGCAGGCTTATCGGAGCGGTTTTTGAGGCAAAGGCTAAGAGTTATTCCGAGATTGATACGTTGGTCGGTATGTTAAAAGACGGCACGCTTACCGCGATTAAGGTTTTAGCGCAGCATGAGACTCCCGGTATAGGCTCACGTGTGGCTAACCAGGAATTCACCGACCGCTTCAGGAATATAAAAGATATCTCCCATGTCCAGGCGATTAGCGGAGCAACGGTTTCTTCGCAGGCAGTCATAGACGCGGTTAAGAAAAAAGCCGCAGAGATTAAGGCGCTGCTTAAAGAATAGGGACGGTTCTCAACTCGTGAGGAAACTGTCCCTAAACAGGGGACACTTTAGCTTTGGCTTGAGAACCGTCCCTAAGAAAGAGAAAGATGAAAAACATTGCCGTATTTGCTTCAAGGAAAGGGACAAATTTTAACGCCATTGCTTTGGCAGTAAAGAAGGGGGCTTTAAAAGTTAATTTAGCGCTCCTGGTCTGCGATAACCCTAAAGCGCCGGTTTTGGATAAGGCCAAAAGAATGGGAGTAAAGACCTGCCTGGTCAAAAGGGAGGATTTTAGCGCAAAAGAAGATTTTGAAAAAACAATAATTCGCGAATTAAAAAAGCATAAGATTAATCTTGTGGTAATGGCGGGGTTTATGCGCATGTTAAGCCCCTATTTTGTCCGCGCTTATAAAGACCGGATTATTAACATCCACCCCGCCCTGCTTCCATCTTTTAAGGGAGCGCACGCCATAAAAGACGCTTTTGATTACGGGGTTAAGCTTACCGGCGTTACCGTGCATTTTGTGGATGAAGCCATGGACCATGGCCCGATAATCTTACAGAGGCAAGTTGCGGTTAAAGAATCAGATACCCTGGCTTCGCTTGAGGCAAGGATGCACAAGGTAGAGCACCAGCTTTATCCTGAGGCAATCAGATTAATTGTGCGGGGAAAAATCAGGTTAAAAGGAAGAAAAGTGAGGGTTACAGGCCGTTAGGCCTGGAGAGTATAGCCTTCTTATTCAATTCCAACTTGTCCAGCGTCTTTAAGTCCGTTAAAACAATCCCGGAAAAATCCCTAA
>JAQUAP010000093.1 GCA_028687205.1 Candidatus Omnitrophota bacterium | reverse complement strand
ACCGCCCTGGTCTTCGGTAATCCGTATAAGACAGCCAACCTCAGGGATGACGTCATTAATTTCTACAAGGTTCCCGGAGCGGTGAATGGGTGGAGGGCGGATGTTCAGGACAAGCATATGGCGTTGGATATCAAGGCTGAAGCACCCTTGTCTGCAACCCCGGAGATATTAAAAGAGAAGATACAAAATCTTAGTATCGAATCGCCGGCGTCCGTTGAAACCAAGATCAAAGAGGCTTTCGGTTCAGATGTGAAAGTAACGCTCATCACGCCGCAGGACAGCGAGATTGACCCCGACCTCGCCAAAGGGCACCTGGCTTACAACATCAACGGCCAGGTCTACAACCTTATTAATAACCAGCTTGTCCCTGTTGCCAGATCTCCTTCTGCCGAGGCGACGATTCCAGAAACATCCAGGCCTGAATTGGTGACGTTGCCGTCCGGCCAGCCTGCGGCTGCCGTTTCCGAGATCGCTTCTGCCAAAGCAGTGGAGGCCCAAGCCCAGGCCACGGCGACGGGCGTGTTGAACGGTAAAGTGGATGCATGGGCGAGATTGAACGAAGAGTTGGTCGCTACGAACAACTGGGTCGTGCGCGGTGGCGTGGTGGATGCGGACAAGAATATGCAGCACAGCCCGAGCGTCATGACGAGCGGCGCCAAGGGTGAAATCAACGCCTCTATCAGCGACGTGTGGGTGGATAACGGCCGCTGGGGCCTTGTTTCCAGTGTTAGCAAGCCCTCTTCGGGTATCGTTTACAACGCCCAGGCCGTTGGCAATCTCTTCCCTAATCCAGATGCGACACGCCCAGCTATTGCTTCCAAGACGCCGGGCAAACCTGACGAAGGTCCGCAGAGCACATTTAACATCGCCAAGAACCTGACAACGTATGATGCTAACAATGTCAACTTCGGGGCGGGTTCCCAGCTTTACCTGGCCTTTGCTACGGATAAGGACGGTACTAACCCGCGCATGGTCTCGACCTTCGGCGCTCTTAATACCATTGTTGAAACTCCGCAAGACTTTATCAAGCTCGGCGACCGCGAAGTGCGCGCCACCATGGTCACAATGAAACACGACGCTCAAGGCGTTCTGGTTCCGGACTATTCCAACTATATCGCCGGCACACAGGGTCAGATCAGGAACCAGACGAGCATTGATTTGCAGGCAACCCAGGATCTCTCCGGCGGAAGAGGCGTGCTTAGAGGCTATGTCTCAGGCACTTTGCGGGGCGTTCATCAATTGACAGATGACGTCAAGGATACCTGGTCCTTCATGCCCGGCCAGAGCACGGTCAATGCCAAGCTTGTGTCCGGCAACAGGCAGGAAGTCGTCGCCTCTATCACAAAACTCTACGGCACCTCCAACGGCTGGGGCTTCATCGCCGACAGCAGCGTCGTCTACAACGGTCAGGCCCTTGGAAACCTCGTTCCTAAATCGAACCCGACACAACCGTCTGTTGGTTCTGCGCCTGGTACGCCCGACCAGGGGCCGCAGAATACCCACAACATTGGCAAGAACCTGACGCAATACGATGCCAATAACGTCAAGCTGGGTGAAGGGTCTCAGCTTTACCTGGCTTTTGCGACGGAAAACGACGGCAGCAATCCGCGCCTGATCTCGACCTTCGGCGCCTTCAATACGGAACTTTATCTTCCTCAGGACTTCATTCAGCTCGGCGATCGCGAAGCTCGCGCGTTCCAAGTCACGATGAAGCACGACGCCAATAACGTCCTGGTGCCGGATTACACCAACTATATCGCCGGCACACAGGGTCAGATCAGGAACCAGGCTGACATCAATCTGCAGGCGACCCAGGATCTTTCCGGCGGCAAGGGTGTTCTCAACGGCCAGGTCTCGGGTCATATGAAGGCTGTTACTCAATTGACAGATGACGTCAAGGATACCTGGTCCTTCATGCCCGGCCAGAGCACGATTAGTGCCAAGCTCTTGTCCGGCAGCAAACGGGAAGTAGTTGGTTCTATTACAAAGCTCTATGGTGACAGCAACAGCTGGGGCTTCATTGCCGACAGCAATATCGTCTACAACGGCCAGTCTATAGGGAATCTTTTCCCGAAACCGAATCCGACGCAGCCGTCTGTTGGTTCTGCGCCGGGCAAGATTGACGAAGGACCGACTAATACCCATAACATTGCCAAGAACCTGACGGCCTATGATTCCGCTAATGTGAAGTTGGGCGAAGGTTCCCAGCTTTACCTGGCGTTTGCCACGAATCAGGACGGCACGAATCCGCGCCTGGTCTCGACATTGGGCGCCCTCAACACGATCGTTGAAACGCCCAAGAATTTCATCCAGCTCGGCGACCGCGAAGTGCGCGCCACCATGGTCACAATGAAACATGACGCTCAAGGCGTTCTGGTTCCGGACTATTCCAACTATATCGCCGGCACACAGGGTCAGATCAGGAACCAGGCTGATATCAATCTGCAGGCGACCCAGGATCTTTCCGGCGGCAAAGGTGTGCTCAAAGGACAGGTCTTGGGTAGCATGACAGCCATCCATCAGTTGACGGATGACGCCAAGGACACCTGGTCATTCATGCCCGGCCAGAGCGCCGTCAATGCCAAGCTGGTGTCTGGCAACAGGCAGGAAGTCGTCGCCTCCATTACAAAGCTCTACGGTACTTCCAACAGCTGGGGCTTTATCGCCGACAAG
>JAQUAP010000092.1 GCA_028687205.1 Candidatus Omnitrophota bacterium | reverse complement strand
CAGCAATGGATAACGAGCGTCTTCAATTTTTAATACCATTTCAAAATCTTCTCTTGTCAGATCATACATTTCACATAAATTCATAAGCTGACCCAAATCAATCCTTAGAGGAGCAGAAAATCCCATCCCCCTGTGTAAAGATAATCTTTGCCAAATTTCCCAGACCTGAATACTATCAGGATATAATTTTGGCACATTGCATTCATCACAAGGTGGATTTCCTGCATATATTTTCCTACAAACTTCACAATCAACTACTGCGCCTTTCTGGGTAGAAAATTCTACCCAACTAAGAAGTTTTTTTCATTTTCCTCAGTTTCTTTCATATTTTTTTCTGTTAGCTTATCCGCCGCAAGCAAAACTTTATCGATCAATTCTGTGTTATAAAGATAAACAATTTCTTTATTGGCATTTGTACAAGGCAAAGGATTCCCATCTTCATCTTCAATACGTTTCCAATCAATGATAACCTGTTCAATCTTTTTAATTTTGAATTTGTAAAGATCGATATCATCAAATCTCTGGTTTTTATCCCATTCGTGATTAGTTGATTGCCTAATCAAGGCGTTTATCTGTTTTGGAGTTGGCGGCCTCACCAAAAATTCTGCTTGTTCTCCTGGATTTTCTCCCTCGATTATTATCCATTCATCTTTTGCCTTTGTCTGTAATTTCATTTTTCTCCTCCTTTAATTTTATAAATGGGGCGGATGTGCGCCGGGATTCGCACATGCCTTTCGGCTCCGCCCCCTTCTTTTATCTAACAACAATTTCACAAGAATCTTCACCGATAGTTCCCAATGCTTTCATCGGCATAGTCAATTCGATAGCCGGTGACGCATAATTGATTGTCGGCACTTCCAAGTTGCATTTCTTAAAATACACATCAATAATTGATCCCGCAGTATCTCCAAAGGTAAAGAGAATTGTGGGTTCTTCATTTGCAAGACCATCTGTGAAATATTTTGCATCTGCTTTTCGGAAATATACATTCAATGAAGAATTGATATCTCTGGTGTCTTCCATGAAATCAGTTGCGTAATCATTACCAACTTCATCATCAACATATTTTTTAGGAGCACGAATAGTTAAGCTACAACTCTTAATTGTAGCAGCAACATCATCGATTTGAAGTGTAGTGTCTTTGGATTCAATTGGATCGCCGATAACCGTCTCATCCAAAGGCAAATAACCACAAATAACATCATCTATTGCTCCTGTTGTTCCAAGGTTATTGGCGAGAGTCAACGTATTGGCTGCTGTATCAACAGAAGATATTTTTGAATAAACCGCTGCACCACCTGCATCATGTTTCGTTTTGTTGTAAATGTAAGCGTCAGCAGAAAACAAACTGGCATCATCAACATGAATATGAGTATTTGTTGCTACAGAATTAGAAGATAAAGCACTTGTTCCTGCATAGACCATTTTCATTCCCTGCCCAGAAAACGTAACTTTAACTGCTCCTTCATTTGTGATATCAAAAACCGCTTCATCAACAGAAGCTCCGTATATGCCCTGAACAAAATGATCAGATTCTATCCATATTGTGAGCGAAGGAGAAGTAAGTTCTTGTTTATAGAAAATGCTTGATAGAGTAACAACCTGTGCAAGTGCATGAGTTGCTGCTGTAGTTGAGGCATACCCTCTTGTACAGCCAGTCAGCGTTGCAGAAGTCGAATTTCTGGCAACTCTTGTGATTCCTGTATAATGAACCTTTTCAGAAACTGTCCCAGCTAAAGTCACAACCCCTTTCTCTGGCAAAATGCCGCCAGCAATTGTATTTATTTCAATCATAGAAGTTGATGCTGTAGCTTCTATACGAATGGCGGCAGTAACTGCTTCTTTATCTCCCTGCAATGCTTCAAATAGGGCATCTCCTTGCGGAGCTGATCCAACTGTCCCTGATGGTCTAAGATACATTGGAATTTTCCATTTTCCAGCGGGAAGAGCATTTTGAAAACGATCTAAAACGTCCAATGTATTCTGCAATTCCTCTGAATCAACAAAGGCAGGATTTTGACTAATCTCAGCATTCCCAGCCGGTCTGATAAAATCGGTTGTCCCGCTCGGAAAAACTAATGTGCCCAGTACTGTTTCTAATTTAGCAAAAACACGTTGCTTTCTGGCAATTCCAATATTTTCATTTACAGACATGATGTGTTACCTCCTCAAAAATTTATTCACCAATCCATGTTTCAAATGGAATTGAAATCAACGTGTTCCAATATCCATTTTCGTCCAATCCTATAATATCCGTGCTTGATTCACGAAACATTACTCCTTCCAAATCCTGCCTTCTAAATAAAGTCTCTAATCTGGCAGCATAATCCAAAGAATTTTTTGTGCCATTGTTGGCCAAATCAAATATCTGGATCATCAGAACACCTGTGCGCAATCCCACGCCACTTTCTCCAATTTCTCCATAAAAAGTTTCTCCCATTCTAATTGTTGGCTTGATCCAAATATCATTCGGCTCCCTGAACATCTGATTAGGCCAACAAATCGGTGTAGCTGTTGCCCAAGAAGAAGTAAACTCATTCATTATTGCTGATCGTATTTCTTCAAGAGTCATCCTTCAGCTCCTCCTGTTGAAGTCAAAATCTTGCTTTTCTGAATAGCTTGAGCTAATGCCAAAGTTATTTCTTGCAATGCCAATCTATAAACACCTTGAGGAGC
>JAQUAP010000047.1 GCA_028687205.1 Candidatus Omnitrophota bacterium | reverse complement strand
CAACGTAGGTAACCTGGTTTTCGGTAATGTTATAGAGTATATCCACGCGGCTGGTGGCGGTATTTAAAGAGGTGGTATCCTGGACCTGCGCCGAGATATAGCCCTTATCAAAATAAAGGCCCTGGATACTGGCTGCATCCGCCTTCATCGCTTCTTCGCTAAAAACCTTGCCCGGGACGCAATCCTTAAGGCGCTTGAGGATCTCTTTCTCTGAAATGTCCTTATTCCCCTGCACAACCACGTTACCGACTAAATACTTATTCCCTTCTTTTATCCTTATATAAATATACAACAAGTAGGGCTTGCTGGCATCGGGCTTTACTTCGTAATCAACCGCAACATCAATAAAGCCGTTTTTATTGTAAAATGCCTTGATGCGCGCGGCGTCTTCCTTAAGCACATCCTCCTTGAGCACGCCGGCGTTAAAAAACCAGGCCTGCTTGGTTTTAAGGAGTTTGAGTATCCTTGCTCGGGTAAAAGCCTTATTGCCCTCAACGATAATTTCTTTTATGCGCACCCGCTTGCCTTCTACCACATTAAAATTGACTTTAACTTTATTCGTTTCCGGGTCTAGATCAAGCTTGTAATCAATCCCGGCGGCATTATAACCCATTTTTTCATACATCTTCTTTAGTATGCGTACATCTTCAGCCAGGGTCGGATAATCAAGGTACTGGCCTTCCCTGGATTTTAACTGCTCTTTCAGTTTTTCATCCTTCATCGTAATGCGCATTATGCCGGAAAAGGTAATTTGCGTAATAATCGGCCGCTCGGTCACGGTAATGATGACCTTAACGCCTTCTTTATAGCTTTCGGCGTCAATCTTTATATCGCTGAAAAAATTCAGGAGATAAAGTCTCTTTAAATCGTCGCTGACGACATTCTCCTGATAGGGGCTGCCGACATGGGTTTTCATCTTGGAAATAATCGTGTTGGTGCTTATGGCTTTATTGCCCTTGATTTCAATGGCGGTAACTAATTTTAGCGGCTGTTCTTTGGCTGGCGCGGAAAGGGAGTTCTCTACCTGCGGACCCTGAGTATCATCCGCAAACAAAATAAAAGGGGAACTTACTACGCAAAGGGAAAACCCGAGTATGAATAATATCTTACGCATTATTGTTTATTATATAAGAAGTGTCTGCTGAAAGCAACCAATTTCTATATTTCGATTTACCCGAAATTGGTACTGAGCGGCTTTCATATTTTCAAATTTAATGATGGAAATTTCTAGACGCGAACGTATAAATTATTCTAATCTGGCAATATTCTCAAAACGGGTATACTCTTTGATAAAAGCGAGCTTCAGGTTCCCCACCGGACCGTTACGCTGTTTGGCGATAATCACCTCGGCGACACCCTGATTATCCGAACTCTGGCTGTAATACTCCTCCCGCAATAAAAGCACGACTACATCGGCGTCCTGCTCAATGGCCCCGGACTCCCTTAAGTCGGAAAGCTGCGGCCGGTGGTCGGTGCGCGATTCTACCGCGCGCGACAACTGGCTTATCGCGACGATCGGCAGGCGCAATTCCCTGGCCAGCGCTTTAAGCGAACGCGAGATCTCGGAAATCTCCTGCTGGCGGCTCTCTATGCCGATTGAACCGCGCATTAACTGCATATAATCGAGGACGATTAATTTTATATCCTGCTGGGCTTTTAAGCGGCGCGCCTTAGCGCGTAATTCCATTACGGAAATCCCCGGTGTATCGTCTATAAATATCGGCGCTTCGGAAAGTTTTCCCGCCGCGGCAGTCAGGCGCGGCCAGTCAGAAGTAGCCAGGTACCCGGTGCGCACCTTTTGCGCGTCAACCCGCGCGTGCGAACAGAGCATTCTTTGCACCAACTGCTCCTTAGACATCTCCAAGCTGAAAATCGCCGTGGGGATTTTTTCGATTATCCCGGCGTGCTCGACTATCCCTGAGGCAAAAGAGCTCTTACCCATGGAAGGCCTGCCGGCAACGATGATTAAATCTGAATCCTGCAGCCCGGCAGTCTTAATATCAAAATCTATATAGCCGGTAGGGATGCCGGTAACATGCGCTTTCTTGCGGTAGAGGATATCGATGGTCTCAATGCTATCCTTAACAATCTCTTTAAGGTGGACGTATGAACCCTGATTTTTCCTTTCGCTTACCTCGAATATAAATCTCTCGGCGTTATCCACCACCTCAGTGATATTCCCTTCGCTTTCATAGCAGAGCGAGACTATTTTGGTGGCGTTGTTGATCAGGGTCCTTAAGATGCTTTTTTCCTTAACGATGGAAACATAGTGGCTGATATTGGCTGCGGTAGGGACAGAATTAGCCAGGGCAGTCAGGAAACTAACGCCGCCGATAGCATCAAGCATGCCTTCTTTTTTCAAGGCGTCGGTCAGGGTAATCAGGTCAACCGCCTTATTCACGGCGTAAAGGTCGGATATAGCCTGGAATATCTTCTGGTGGGAATCTTTATAGAAAGAATTCTTGTCCAGCGTCTCAACGGCCGTGGCGATGGCTTCTTCATCCAGAAGCATGGAGCCCAAAACCGCCATTTCAGCGTCTAAATTCTGCGGAGGGATTTTATCTAACGCGATTTCTTTAAGCATGCTATTTCTTTACAATCCAGATCTTTAATTTCGCGGATATTTCGGGGTGTAACTTTATCGGGACTTCATAAATCCCCAATGATTTTATCGGCTCCTCAAGAATAACCTTTCCTTTATCTAACTCTATGCCCTCTTCTTTAAGGGCGTTGGAGATATCCAGGGAGGTTATGCTGCCGTATAAACTTTTTTCATCCTGGGCTATCACCGGTATGGTCAAAGATAAAACATCCAGGCGCTCTTTTATTTTGATGGCCTCTTGCTTATTTTTCTCTAATTCCTGGGTAAGCTTCTGTTTTTCCTGCTCTATTTTTTTAAGGTTAGCCGTTGTAACCGGTATAGCCAGGCCTTTGGGAAAAAGCAGGTTGCGGGCAAAGCCGTCCTTCACCTTTACCACTGCCCCGGCCTTACCTACCTTATCTACATCTTTAGTCAAGATGACTTCCATAGGACCGCCTTTTTTAAAGTGTTGCTAGCCCTAGCGCGTATAAGGCATGAGCGAAATGAACCTCGCCTTGGTAATCGCTTCGGCGATAATCCTTTGATGCTTGGCGCAATTGCCGGATAAACGGCTGGAAAGCATTTTGCCCCTCTCGGTAATAAATGCCTCCAGCCTCTTAGTATCTTTGTAATCTACTGACTTTGCCTTATCTACGCAGAGGCGGCAGAATCTTTTCCTGCCGATAGCATGCAAACCCCGCTTTTTATCGCCGGGTTTACCCCTGGAAAATGTTTTAGTCCTTGCGCCAGTACCGGCCTTGGTCTTAACTTTCATTCGCTTCTCCCTCGCTTTCACCTAACCAGGTTGATTCTGTGGACGGTTCAGTTGATAATTCTTCCATCGCCGGCTCAGTAGCTGCTGCCGGAGCGCTCTGGGCCTTGCCCGGGCCGGTACCCATGAATTGCACCCGCTCTGCGCGTACTTCAATTACGCTGCGCTTTGAGCCCGTATTATCCTCCCAGGAGCGCGACTGCAGCCTGCCTTCCACAAAAAGGCTGCTTCCTTTATGCAGGTACTGGTTGCAGGTCTCGGCCTGCTTATTCCAGACTACCGCGGTAATAAAACAGACCTCTTCTTTTAATTCCTGGTTCTTATCGCGGTAGCGGCGGTTAACCGCCATGCGCAGGTTGGCTACCGCCGCCCCCTGCGGTGTATAACGCAATTCCGGGTCTTTAGTCAGATTCCCCATTAATAATACTTTATTGTAGCTGGCCATAGCTTCTCCTTATTCCAGTTTGGTAATCAGCACCCTTAAGATATTCTCGTTTAAATTATAGGCGTGGCGTATATCTTTTACGGCAAGAGAAGGCAATGAAAAATTCATGAGATAATAAACGCCTTCCACATATTTCTTAATCGGAAAAAATAATTTTCTCTTTTCCGCCCAAAGCCCGCTTTGCGTTATGGCGCCCTGGTGCTTGGTCACGGCTTCGTCAATCTGATGAAAAAGGGTCTTTCTTTCTTCTTCCGCTAAATCCGGTTTAATGATAAACATTGCTTCATACTTATTCATGCCTTAACTCCTTTTACTTTTTGCTCTTTGCGATTAAAAATATTCATGCTTTTCTCTACGCCCTCGGCTACCCAGGAGCGGCAGCAATCCGAGGCGCTCTTGATTATCGCAGGCAACTGGCTATTTTCTCTTTTATTAAAATGCGCGAGTACAAAGTCGCTTGCCTCCTGGTTATCTTCAGGCCTGCCTATGCCGATACGCATCCGGCAGAATTCAGAGCTGCCAAGAGCATCTATTATCGAGGTAATTCCCCGGTGGCCTGCGGATGAACCGGCTGGCTGGAGCTTAATCCTGCCGAAGGCTAAGTCTAAATCATCACAAATCACCAGGAGGTCTTCCCTGTCTATTTTATATTTCTTCAGCAGTGACCTGACCGCCCCTCCCGATAAGTTCATGAAGGTAAGCGGTATGGCCAGGAACAGGTCAATCCCTGCTAATCTGGCTTTAGCGCTTAATGCCGGGATGCCTCTTTCTTTTTTAAGAGCTGTTTTTTTAACCTTTGCCAGATACCTTACAACCTGAAAGCCGATATTATGCCTTGAATCTCTATAGAGTATGCCGGGATTGCCCAGCCCTACAATCAGCTTCACTTCTTCTCTTTAGCCTCTTTAGGTTCTTTAGCCTCTTTTTTCTCTTCCTTGGTTTCTTCTTCGCCTTCAGCCGGTACTTCTTTCTTCTCTTTAATCACTTCGGGCTCTTGCGCTGCTTCGCCCTCTACGGCTTCAACCGGCACTTCTTCCTTCATCGGAGCAGCCACGCTTAAGACGATGGCGCCCGGGTCATTAAGGACCTTGACCCCCTGCGGCACAACAATATCTTTAACGTGTATTGATTCACCCATTTTAAGCTGGGTAACATCTATTTCAATATCCTTAGGGATGTTTGTGGGAAGACACTCTACTTCAATCTCCCAGAGTATGTGCTCCAATGAACCGCCTTCCTGCTTGACGCCTATAGGTTCGCCCTTGGCTACCACGGGTATATTAACCTTAATCTCCTTGGTCAGGGATATCTGGTTAAAATCCACGTGGATGATCTCCCCGTGGACAGGGTCATGCTGGATCTCCTTGATTAAGCATGGCCGCGATTTTTGTTTTTTATCTTCTTTGATATTTAAATTAATCACCACGCCTTCAATCCTGTGGTGATGCACCAGCTGCACGAGCTGGCGGTGTGAAAGCTTAAGCGCCAGGGCCGACTTACCTTCGGCATAAACTACTGCCGGAATAAAGCCCTTATCCTTTAAGGCCTTGACTTTACCCCTGCCTGTTTCCTCCCTTATCTCTGCATCCAAAAATAGCTCTTCCATTTTAAACTTTTTCTCCTTTAGTCAAACAATGAACTGACTGATTCTTCGTTATGTATCCTTTTGATTGCCTCGCCTAAAAGATTTGCCACGTTTAAAACCTTGATCCGCGGGTGGACCTTGTTTTTATCCAGCGGGATACTGTCGGTTATCACCAGTTCTTTTAAATTCACGCATTTATCCAGACGCTCTATTGCCGGTCCGGATAAAACGCCGTGGGCAATCGCCGCGTAGATATTCTTTGCCCCGGCTTTCTTTAACGCCTCTACGCCTTCAAAGAGGGAACTGCCGGTAGCAATCAAGTCATCCACGATAATCGCGTTCTTGCCTTCAACCTCGCCTAAAATATGCATTGCCTCGGTCTTCTCCGGAGATTCGCGACGCTTATCGATAATCGCCAACGGCACGCCCAGCCTCTTGGCGTAAGCCCTGGCCATTTTTATGCCGCCAACGTCGGGAGAAACCACGACCAGGTCTTTGATTTTCTGGTCGAAATAATCTATGAAGACGCCGATGGAAAAAAGATGGTCTACCGGTATATCAAAAAATCCCTGGATCTGCCCGGCGTGTAAATCTATGGTCAGGATGCGGCTGGCGCCGGCGGTAGTCAGGAGATTAGCGACTAATTTTGCCGTAATCGGCACGCGCGGCTGGTCCTTCCTGTCCTGCCTGGCATAACCAAAATAGGGGATGACCGCGGTTATACGCTCGGCGGATGACCTTCTCATCGCATCCATCATAATCAAAAGCTCCATCAGGTTCTCATTGGCCGGAGGGCAGGTCGGCTGGACGACGAATACGTCTTTACCGCGGATATTTTCATTGATTTTGACGCGGATCTCTCCCTCGCTGAACCTGGTCACCAGCGCGTCCGACAGCTTGACCTTAAGATATTTACAGATATCCTGCGCTAACTCAGGGTGCGCGTTGCCGCTAAATATCGCCAGCTTATCCATAGCTACCTCTTTCCTTTTAAGATTCTCGCCGGAACGCCCACGGCTTTCTTATTATCCGGAATATTTTTTATAATTACCGAACCGGCTCCGGTCAGCGCGCCCCTGCCGACTTTAACCGGAGCGACCAGGACCGTATCCGAACCAATCAACGCGCGGTCTTTAATGACTGTGGTGTGTTTAGAGCGGCCGTCAAAATTCGCGGTGACCGTGCCTGCGCCGATGTTGACCCTGGCGCCTACGGCAGCGTCTCCGATATAAGAGAAATGTTTGATTAAGGTCTTGGCGCCGATGCGCGCGCGGGTAGTTTCGGTAAAATTGCCCACGGTTACATCATCCGCGACGCGCGTGCCTTCCCTTAGGTGGGCGAAAGGCCCGATAAAACAACGTTTTCCAATTCTAACATCCCTTTCGATAACTGTAAAGGGATAAATCAGCGTATCCCGGCCGATCCTGGTGCCGTAGCTTATAAAGGTAGAATAGGTATCCGCTATAGTGACGCCGCTACGCATAAACTTCTCGTTAATGCGCTGCTGCATAACCAGGTTGGCCCTGGCTAATTCCAGCCGCGAGTTTACGCCGATGGCCTCATGGATATCGTTGATCTTAACTCCATCAACCAGCTTGCCGTTCTTATAAAGTATTTTTATGGTATCGGTAAGGTAGTACTCTTTTTTACGGTTATCCGGCCGGACTTTCTTTAAGGCAGCTTCCAGGCTGGATTTATTAAAACAAATAATGCCGGTATTGATTTCTTTAATCTCCTTTTCAAAGTCATCCGCGTCTTTCTCTTCGACTATCGCGGAGATGCTGGAATATTTATCGCGCACGATCCTGCCGTAACCTTTAGGCTTGTTCATCCGGGCAGTCAGTAGCGTCGCGTCCAGCTTATTCTCAGTGTGGTACTCCAGGAGCTTATCCACACTCTCCTTCTTGAGTAATGGCGTATCGGCGTAAAGCACTAAAACCGTACCCTTAAAACCTTTAAGCTTAAACAAGGCCTCTCTAACCGCATCGGCTGTGCCCAGCAGCTTTCTTTGCCTGACGGCGGTAATCTCCGCGGGAAGCTTATTTTGAATCGCTTCGTATTGATGGCCTAAAACGATGACTGTTTTTTTAGGTTTTAAAGTACGCGTAAGGCTAAGGACATAGGCGAGCATGGGCTGGCCGCATATATTATGCATGACCTTAGGGAGACTGGACTTCATCCTTTCGCCTTTACCTGCCGCCAGAATTATTACCGCGATATTTTTATGCATAATCTTTTAAGCTGGGACGCATGGATTCGAACCATGATAGCGGGATCCAAATTCCCGAGTCCTACCATTGGACGACATCCCAAGTCAGTGTAAAGCTATGCCGCCGTCCCTTTTGCTTTCTCCTGCTCGTAGGCCTGCAGGATTGTTTTCTGCAAATATTCCCTAAAATTCTGGGTTATAGGGTGAGCAATATCCTTGTGTTCCAATTGAGCCGAAGAACTTTCCTCTCCTTCAGCGGGCTTAGCGCTTTGTGGTAATGCCGCAGCGCACTGATTACAATATTTACTGCGCAGTTCGTTCTTAAAACCGCACTTGGGACAGGGCTGCTTTACCTTCCTTGAAGGCATGGCGATAAATAAACCGTTTGTCCCTTCGATTACTTTTATATTCCTGACCACGAAGGCATTGTCAAAAGTTACCGTGGCATATGCCTTAAGCTTTTTATCCGGTGAATCCCTCAGGGCTACCTTGGCTTCCGTTATCTCCATCTTGACCCTCCTGGCTGCTCTCCTCTAAATTGTGCTTACCGCGAATGCGCGCCAAGTGGCCTGCTCCTTTTTAAGCCTCCTGGCTACTCTCACAGCTTCCTCCTTTGAAGCGACAATGGCAAAAACCGCTCCGCCGCTCCCGGACATCAGGTTATTCCTTAACCCCAGGCGCTTGAGCTTTGCTTTAATCCGCCCTACTTCAGGATATAGCTTTAAAGTAACAGGTTCTAAGCTATTAAATAAGAGACCAGGCTTAAAAAGGGGATTCTTTTTAGCCAATTTTGAGATTATTATTTTAACATTGGAGGCGGGTTTTGTCAACCCAGAAAAGGCGTCAAATTCCTTATATACGAGGGGAGTAGAAACATGTATTTTAGGCGTAACCAGGATATGCCAGAGCTTAACTTTATGCAGCTTGTCTAAAGGGCGGATCTTCTCTCCGCGGCCCTGCCCTTGCGCAAAAGGCGCATTATAAATAAAAAAAGGCACGTCGCTGCCTAACTGAACGCCCAGCGCAGCCAGCCTGGATTTACTGAGCTTTAACTTCCAGAGTTTATTTAAGGCCAACAATACGCTCGCGGCATTGCTTGAGCCGCCGCCTAAGCCCGCTGCGACAGGGATGCGTTTAATTATTTTAATATCCAGGCCTTTTTCTATCCCGAATTTATCCTGTAATAGTCTTGCCGCCTGCCAGCAAAGATTAGCTTTATCCCGGGGCACGCCTTGAGCAGAACAGTGAATTTTAATCAGTTTATCCCGTCGGGTTTTTAGGATTATTTTATCGCCGAGGCTTATTCTTTCAAAAAGGGTGTTGAGGTTATGGTAATTATCGGGGCGTTTATTGATAATTGCAAGGGCCAGGTTTAATTTGGCAAAGGAGTGGATAAGCAATTTACTTACATTTAGCAAAACAGGTTAAAGCGGCTTTTTCTATATCTGAACTGGTAAGGTTATATTCCTTCAAAAGCTCAGCCGGCTCTCCTGACTGACCGAACCGGTTTCTTATGCCGATGCGCATTACCCGCGTGGGGTTATTCTCCGCTACTATTTCATCAATACTGGAAGCCAGGCCCCCTATAATGTTATGCTCTTCGCAGACGATTATCCCGCGGGTCTCTTTTGCGGCTTTAAGTATCGCCTGTGTATCTAACGGCCTTAAACTATGCACATTAATCAGGCGCGCTTTAACTCCCTGCTTAGCTAAGTTACCGACGGCAACCAGGGCCTCGGCAACCATAATCCCGCAGGCGACAATGGCAATATCATCACCCTCGGTTAAAACCTGGGCCTTGCCTAATTCAAATTTACCTTTATTTTCTATTGTCGGCACCTTTGGCCTGCCCAGGCGGATGTAAAACGGCCCGGGGGTTTGGGCAGCGCAGGCGACTGCCTCAGCTGTCTGCGGAGCGTCGCAAGGGACAAGAATATTAATATTCGGGATAACCCGCATCAGGGCGATATCTTCCAGAGCCTGGTGCGAAGCACCGTCAGGGCCGACGGAGATGCCGGCGTGCGTGGCAACGATCTTCACATTAAGATTGCTGTAACAAATGGAATTGCGCACCTGGTCCCAGGCGCGTCCGGAAGCAAAAATAGCAAATGTAGAAACAAATACGGTCTTGCCGCAACTGGCCAGGCCGGCAGCCGTAGCCATCATATTCTGCTCTGCTACTCCGAAATTAAAAAACCTGTTGGGAAATTCCCTGGCAAACAATCCTGTGCGCGTAGAGCTGGAAAGGTCAGCATCCAGGACGACAATATCCTTATTCTGCTTACCCAGCTCAACTAAGGTCTTGCCGTAAATATCGCGTTGATATAAAGCTTCCATGCTATTCTAATTCTTTCAGCGCTTTCTCTGTTTCATCTTTTGTGGGAGCGCGGCCATGAAAATCTACCGTGTTCTCCATAAAAGACACGCCTTTGCCTTTTACGGTGCGGGCAATAATAATCACCGGCTTATCTTTGATTGTCTTAGCCTCGGCATAGGCATCCAGGATCTGCTGGATATCGTGGCCGTTAATCGTAATCGTATGCCAACCAAAAGCCTTCCATTTGTCGGCGAGCGGCTCTAAACTCATTATATCCTTCACTGCTCCGTCGATCTGGAAGCCGTTATAATCCAGGATGGCACAGATATTAGAACACTTGTAGTGGCTGGCAGCCATTGCCGCTTCCCAGATATTGCCTTCCTGTATTTCTCCGTCGCCAAGCAAGACATAAATACGGTAATCTTTTTTATCTACCTTAGCTGCCAGGCTCATCCCTAAGGCCACGGAAAGGCCCTGCCCGAGCGAACCCGAAGAAACCTCAACGCCCGGGGTGCGCTTGTCCGGATGGCCCTGCAATAAAGAGCCGAGCTGGCGCAGGGTCATCAGTTTATCTTTCGGGAAATAACCCGCTTCCGCTAGAAGCGCGTACCAGAGCGGGCAGCAGTGGCCTTTAGACATATGGAACCTGTCCCGTTCAGGCCACTTGGGATTTTTCGGGTCGTATTTTAATACGGAAAAGAATAAAACGGTGATGAGGTCTGTCGCGGAGAGGCTTCCTCCGGGGTGGCCTGAGCCAGCCTTGGCAATCATCTGAATAATCAGGCGCCTGATGAGCTTGGCTTTTACTTCTAATTCCTTAATTTGATTTTGCGCTGCCGGCATTTTTATCTAAACCTTCTAATTTCTTTTTAACCTTTTCCTGCTTTGGATCAAGCTGTAAAGACTTCTGCCAATTGAGCCTTGCCTTGTCTGTCTCTTTTAATTTAAAATACGTATCTCCCAAATGG
>JAQUAP010000046.1 GCA_028687205.1 Candidatus Omnitrophota bacterium | reverse complement strand
GGCGCATCAGTCCTCTCCGGAGTCCTACTTAATGTAACCGGTTTTAATGTTGCTTTAGGCGCCAAGCAAACGGTGAGCGCCTTATTCTGGATGAGGATATGTGATGTCGGCATTCCCATCGTGTCGTCTTTAGCCGCCATTTTTATTATTATTACTTTTGATATTTCGGAAGCCAGGGCATACGAGATCCGCACGCAGATAGAGCGCAGGAGAGGCGAAAGAAGGATCGAGGAGAGGCGGATAGAGGAAGAAAGACGAAAAGAGGAAAGGCGGGAGTAGGCTTAAGGAGCAAGCGCATTATATGAGAAAGCTTATCGTGTTTGTTGGGTTTATCGTGTTTGTTGGGTTTGCTGTTTCTTTTATTTGTGCCGAAGAGCCCCGGCCTGCTTCAAAGTATCTCATCGATAAGGCCTGGGAGGCGCATGCTAAAAATGACACCGCAGCTACTTTTAGCTATACCCAGCAGTGCATTAACCTTTACAGGGAAGAGGCGGATAAAGAGCAAGTTTCTTTAAAAGAGCTGCCTAAGGCTAAGGATGAAATTGAGGCCCTCTCGGCCTTAAATGACGTAGCCACGGCTTATTTTATCCAGGCAGAGAGCTTAATGCGGCAGCAGAAGCTACAAGAAGCAAAGAAGATTTTTCAATTAATCATCGACAGGTACCCTTTTGCCCAGGCCTGGGATCAGCGCGGCTGGTTTTGGAAGATCGCCGAGGCTTCCTCGCAAAGCATTAAAAAGATGGAGACCGGCTCCAATGTAATAGAGAAAGAAAAAAAGAAGGTTAGCGAGCAGGTAACCAAGATCAAGCTGTATGATCCCGGCAGCGAAGAGGTCGTGAATTATGAAAAATACGGTGAATTTACCAGCGCGGGGACCAAGGATTATAAATATATTATACGCGACCAGGAAGGCCTAAGCCAAGCAGTAGGTGAAGGTATATATCCAAACACCGGGTCGGTCAGAAAAGACCCGGCATTCAGGCAGGCACGAAAAGAGAAAAGGCTGGAAGGCGACATCTGGGATTTTATGCATTCGCCGGACTTAGAGGCAGCGTTCTTTAAATGGGCGCTTTCTCCGGAACCGCAGGGTTTAAAGCTGTTTTATGAAGGCCTGATCTTAGAGAAAGCCGGATTGCTCAAGCATGCCCTTAAATGTTATTACGCTATCGTAGTGCACTATCCGGCTAGCTACGGGATCACTTATTTTAAGACCCCCTGGTATGTGGGGCAGGCAGCGATAGCCAAAATTAATTTTATCCTGCGCAATAATCCGCAGCTTGGGCTTAAATTAGAGGGAGCGGATATCAAGATAATAAATGGTTACGATAACAATGTTGCCAGCGACATAGCGGTAGTTAACCCCGGCAAGTTCGTTAAGCTTTCTTCAAACGATAAGCCTCTGGTTCAGCCCAGCCCGGAAGGGGCCAAGATTATAAGGCAGTCAGGCAAAGGCAAGGTTTATACCGCGCAATACGAGAACGGAGACTGGCAGCTTATGGTTGACGGCAGGCCTTACGTAATTAAGGGGATAACTTATTCTCCGACCAAGGTCTGCCAATCTCCTGACGAAGGCACGCTTACCAGCTGGATGGAAGATGATTTTAACCATAATGGCAAGGCTGACGGGCCGTATGATTCTTATCTAGACATTGACCCGCAGAAAACTCCATTAGGCGACTTTAAGTTGATGCAGGATATGGGCGCTAACACTATAAGATTATACCATCACCCGATGAAGATAAATAAGGAGGTCCTGCGGGATATGTATAAGACTTACGGTATCCGGGTGATTATGGGCGATTTCCTCGGTAAATATGCCATCGGTTCAGGCGCCCCCTGGAACCCCGGGACAGATTACAATAATGAAGGGCATAAGAAAAACATGCTCGAGTCGGTGAAACAAATGGTCAATGAATACAAAGACGAGCCGTTCATACTATTCTGGCTCTTGGGTAACGAGAATGTCTACGGCTATGCCTGTAATGCCAATACTGAACCGGATGCCTTTTTTAAATTTGCCAATGAGGTCGCCAAAGTAGTCAAGGAGATAGACCCGGAACACCCCGTAGCTATCGGCAGCGGCGATCTTCTCTTCTTGGATAAATTCGGCAAGGACGCTCCCGACATTGACATATTCGGGGTGAATGCCTACCGCGGAGATTACGGCTTTGGCCGGATCTGGAAGAGCGTCAGGGAAGAGGCGGATAAACCGGTATTTATCACTGAATTCGGCTGCCCGGCTTATGTCGAAGGAAAAACTCCCGAAGAAGCTGAAGCCCTGCAGGCAGCATATCACAAGGGCTCTTGGGAAGACATTGCCAACAATATGGCTTTTCAATCCGGAGAGGGCAATGCCTTGGGCGGGGTAGTTTTTGAGTGGCTGGATGAATGGTGGAAGGCCTACGAGCCGTGCATCCACGATATCAAGGGTTTATGGGCAGGCCCGTTTCCCGGCGGCTTTATGTACGAAGAATGGCTGGGGATTGCCGGGCAGGGTGACGGCAAGAACAGCCCGTTCCTGCGGCATTTACGCAAGGCCTATTATACTTATAAAAAATTATGGGAATGATCTCTGTGGAGGAGGAAGGAGGTAGTTCACAGTAAAAGAGCATTAACTAAAAAAGTAACTGCATAATTTTAAAAAAGGAGGGTTTTGATGAAAAAGTTAGTTGTAATTTTGGCAGTAATGGCGTTAGCCATGCCGGTTTTTGCTTTAGCCGAAGAAAAAGCAGCCGAGGAAAACAAGGAATTCGTGGTCTATAGCGATAAGAACTCCAGGAATAACCACTATATTCCTTCTGGTTGGCTTGGGGATTACAGCGATATCAGGATGAATGACCAGTCAGCAGATAACCCTAAGAGCGGAACAACCTGCATCCAGTTTGTTTACAGCGCCAAAAAATCTCAAGGCCTGGGTTGGGCAGGCGTTTATTGGCAGAGCCCGGCGAATAACTGGGGGAACCGGAAGGGCGGTTTTGACTTAAACGGAATGAACAAGCTCACTTTCTGGGCCCGCGGAGCCAAGGGCGGAGAGGTGTTGCAAAAGGTAATGGTCGGGATGAACAACAAAGATAAAACGTATCCGGATTCCGCAAGCGTAGAAATGGGGCCGATCGAACTGACCGATGCCTGGAAAGAATATACGGTAAACCTGGCAGGTCGCGACCTCTCTTATATTAACGGAGGTTTTGGTTGGGCCACAAACTCCGACTTGAATCCTGAAGGAGCGACATTCTACTTTGACGATGTCAAGTTTTCGTATGATCCAGGGTTAAAGCCGGAAGGCAAGAAACAGGAAGCGATGCCTTTCTACATTTACTCTGACCGCTCTTCAGCCAAGAACCATTTTATCCCTTCCGGCTGGATGGGCGATTACGGAGACCTAAAATATGACGGCGCTTCGAAAGAAGACCCTTATTTAGGCGATACCTGCATTAAGATAGTCTACAGCGGCAGGGCTGCGCAGGGCGCACAGTGGGCAGGAATGCAGTGGCAGAATCCGGCGAATAACTGGGGTAGTGTTGACGCAGGGTTTGATCTCTCCAAGGCAAGCAAACTTACTTTCTGGGCCCGCGGAGCCAAGGGCGGAGAACGCATTGAAGAGTTCAAAATCGGCGGGATTATGGGTGAATTTTCTGATGCCGACAGCGCGGTTGTCGGCCCGGTCATCCTGGATAAAGAATGGAAACAGTACACGGTTGATTTAAAAGGCAAGGATATGTCGTATATTATCGGCGGTTTTTGCTGGTCGGCTAATGTCGATAATAATCCTGAAGGCGCTACTTTCTATCTGGATGAAATCAAGTACGAATAAAAAACACCTTAGGGACGGTTCTCAACTCGAAGCAAAAGTGTCCCCCCATAGGGGACGCTTTACGATTGGCTTGAGAACCGTCCCTATTGTTATTGTCGTCTTTTTATTTTTTCTCTCCGGCTGCCAGGCCAGGCCAAAGGTTTATATTAAGCAATTAAGGAACAAGGATTACCAGCTTATGGTCAACGGCCGGCCCTATGTCGTAAAAGGCGTCTGCTATAATCCTATCTCCATCGGCAAGAACCACGAATATGACTGGTGGTCTGACCCCGGCAAGCTCTGGCTCGTAGACGGTAAATTGATGCATGAGATGGGCGTAAACACCATCAGGATCTACCAGCCGCCGGAGGATCTGGAAAAGGCGAAGGTAGTCATCCGGGAACTGTATGAGCAATACGGCATCCGGACTATCATGGGTGATTGGCTCGGTTTCTGGGAGTACCCCTGTCCGTTTTACGCGGATAAGAAATTCCGCGACAAGATAAAAAAGGAAGTCTTGGAGATGGTTAGTGCGCTTAAAGATGAGCCAGGGCTACTCTTATGGATATTAGGGAACGAGAATAATTATTCCTGCCTGGCCAGCGGCGGGGTAAGCCCCTGGTCAAGCGAGGAGATTGACCGCGAGCCAGACCCGCAGAAACAAAAAGCCCTGCGCGCCAAATATTATTATTCTTTTATCAATGAGATTGCCGAAGAAATACACAAGATCGATCCTGGGCATCCGGTGGCTTTGGGTAACGGCGAATTAGCCGGCCTGGAATACGCCAATCAATTTGCCCAAAGCGTAGACCTGGTCGCCTGTATTATCTACCGCGGTAAGACCTTCGGCATCCTTTTTAAGTCATTAAAGGCGACTTTTGATAAGCCGGTCTTAATCTCCGGATTCGGCGCGGATTGTTATGACGCCTATTTAAAAAAGGAAGACCAGCATATGCAGGCATTTTTCCTGGATTCGCAGTGGCGCCAGATCTATGAAAACCTCGCCGGGAATAAAAAAGGAGCGGGAAATTGTTTAGGCGGGACGATGTTTGAATGGACGGATGAGTGGTGGAAGCATAATCCGGACAGCCCCGAAGGCTGGAGCGTGCATGATACGGCTTCTAATTGGAGTAACGGAAGTTATTATTATGATATTAAGGCCGAAGGCAATAAGAATATGAATGAGGAATGGTTTGGGATAGTCTCTATTTCCAAAGACCCGGCAGGAGGATTAGACTTGCGTACTCCGCGCAAGGCCTATTATGTAATCAGGGAATTCTGGAAGCAGCCGCAGTTAACAGCGGCCAAGAAAAGGAAGAGGTAAGATGAAAAAAATTTTTAAAATTACAGCGGCTTTATTCCTGTTCTGCTTTATTTTTTACGCTCCCGCTTTCAGCCAGGCGGCAAAAGAGGCTAAGGAACTAACCCAATGCGCCTGCGCTTCTACCAGCGCCAGCCCCGGCTGCCTGAAAGACTTAAAGGACCTCTATTTTAAAGCTAATCGCTACGCGGATTTTATCGCCTTATTAAAAGGCCTTTGCCCGGCTAATCAAACAATCCAGCCTTCTTTAGCTTATTATATAGCCCTGAGCCGCTATTCAGAGCTCAAATACTTAGAAGAAAGTCAAAGCTGGGATGAGTATTTTGCCAAAGGTAATGATTACCGCCAGGAGCTCCTGGATTACAGCCAAAAGGCAAGCCAAGGCCTCCTTACTCAGGACCCGCTAGCTCTCTACAACAAACTCCTGGCCTATCAATTCCATAAGGACCAAGAAGACACTTTTGCGGGGGATGCGCTGGCAGACCTGATGCGTTCTGTTTCAGCCTACGCCCAGTCAGACGCAGATATAGGGGCAATCAAGGAGGTTGCGGATAAGCTCTCTGGTTACGCTGAAAAATCTAAGGCCAACGCAGCATATAAAATCTATGCCGGAAAGTTAGCCGCTTCCCAGATACAAGACTACAGGCTAAAAAGCATAGCCGCTGATTTTTATAAAGGAGGCAACCTGGAATTAGCCGAGAATATCTACGATATTTATATTAAAAGGATTTCTCCGGCTTTGCCAGCGGAAGAAATGGCCCAGGAATTAGAGGCAATAGCCAGGGATTTCGTTTATAAAGATAACGCCCCTTACGATACGGATTATGCCGAAAAGATATTTAAAAAAATAGAAGAAATAGGAGGCAAGGAAGTATTTGACGAGGAATTGATGTATCTGCGCGGGTTCAACTTAGAGAAAGCCAAGGCCTACGCGCAAGCCAAGGATATTTACATTGATTTAATCAATAGGTTCCCCCGCTCCACCCACAAGGACGAGCTGATTTATAAAACAGGCCTTATCTATACCTATATATTAAGGGATTCAAAAACAGGCAGGAATTATTTCAGGCAACTGAATGAAAAGCTTTCGCTGTTGCCTTATGATTTAGCCAGCCTATACCAGTTAGGCTTGTTAAAACAATGGGAAGGTTCTTTGTCTGAAGCCAAGGCGTATTATGATAGATTATTGCAAAAGGTCGGCGATACTGATCCGGATAGATTAGCGCTGGCCAGGGAAAGAGTAAAAGAGATAACGCAGGGAGAACCTCTTGCGTATAATATTAAAATAGGCCTGGATACAGCCTTAAAAAGCGAATACGCCAGACTGGATATGAGTAAGCTCAGCCTGAAATCCAGTTATTATCAACCGCAAAAAAACCAGGAACTTGATTTATCCTGCGCTACATCTTTAGGCCCCGCCGGATGCCTGCAGGTTGAATTAAGATACCTCTGGTCAGGCGACCTGGGAGGAGCCAATCCTCCCGTAACCCAATCCGCATTTAAAACTGCTTATAAAGCAGCCGGCACAGAACTCATTGTCCTGGTTTTAGTCTCGCCAGAAGGCATCAGTGAGCGCACTGTTGACCTGATTGACGTACGTTAATTAAGAAGCAAAAATAATCCGCCCCTCTTTCGCTTACCCGTTAAAAATACTTGACTTATAATCTGATTAGTAGTATAAATAATTGATAATATCCGCCACGGAGAAAAGGATCGGGCATTAATGCGCGAGTTTGACCTACAGAAAGAAGCCCTCAGCGAGAAAGAAAGACGCAACATTGAGATATTGGATATTTTAAGGAAGCGCGGGCCGATAAGCCGGCCGGATATTTCGCGGGATATGGGCATCAATGTCGTCACCATCTCCAGCTGTATCGATGAATTCATCAAACATAACCTGGTCTTTGAAAAATCACTGGATGTCTCTGAAGGAGGCCGCAGGCCTGTCCTGTTAGATTTAAATCCCAGGGCGGGTTGTGTTATCGGCGTGGGTTTAAACCTGATGAACATGGTCGGGTTACTGGCGGATTTCAAAGGGAACATTATTACCAAGACCCAGGCCAGCCGGCCGAAGGCTTCGGTGGGAGAAATTTCCGAGTCTATACTGGATATCGTGCGCGAGATATTAAGGCGCTCAAAAGAATATGCCTCCAGCATACACGGTATCGGCGTAGGGGTTGCCGGGCTGATTAATAAAAATGACGGCTCGATTCACTGGCCCCAGAAGACCGGCAATTATTATACCTACGCGACGGTAGATGTGCCGTTAAAGGGATTGCTGGAAAAAGAATTCAACCTGCCCACCTTAATTGAGAATGACGCCACCAGCGCCTGCTTCGGGGAATACTGGCTGGATTTGGGAGAAAGTTACAAGAATATCCTTTATATGTTTTCCGGCGTCGGGTGCGGCATAATGATTAACGGCGACCTCTACCGCGGCGCCCAAGGCTATGCCGGGGAAGTCTCTATTTATAATTACAAAGAACAGGATAATTTTAATTGCCAGACAGGCAATGATTGTTTTCTTAAACGTTGGGATATAGACCTGGGGATTGTAGGAGAGGTCAGGGCGAGCCTGCTCAGGGACACGGAAAAAGGAGACGCGTTTTCCAGGATTACCCAGGCAGCAATAGAGAACATAGATTTAAAAACAGTATTCGCCGCGGCAAGGGCGCAAGATGCCACGGCTTTAAAGGCCCTTGAGAGTGCCGCCAGAAGATTGGGCATTAAAATCGCCTACCTGGTTAACCTGCTCAACCCGCAAGTAGTAGTTATCGGCGGAGGGTTAGAGGAGGCAGGCGATGAATTCTTGAAAAGGGCAAGTTCCACGGTAAAAGAGTGGGCATTCAGGGAGTCGGCCGAGGATTTAAAGATTACTTATTCTCAATTAAGAGAAAATGCCGTTGCTCTCGGAGCAGCGAGCTTAGTAATGCAAAGGGTCTTTGCGCAGTTTTAAATCCATAAGGGAGGATAAATGGAGCAGAGGGTAAAATTAATTATAGCGGGTCTGGTTATATTTACCCTGGTCTGCCTTGTTCTTTTTATGCAGACATTTAGCGTAAGGCAGGGCCTGATACGCGAGCGGGACGACCTGAAAGTGGAAAACAAGGTCCTGAACACCAAGGTGGATAAATTAAATTCTGCCATCCGCAGCTATGAGACGAAGATTACTTCTTTAAACCAGGATTTAGAAGGTATTTCCGCACAGAGAGAAGACCTGGAGAAGAAATACGCGGCGTTGGCCAAGGAAAAAGAAGAACTGGAAGAAAAATTAAAAGAACAAGCCAGCAGGCAGGTAGCAATTACGCCCCAGGAAGTTACCGCTCCCCAAACCCCCGACGAATATTGGGCAGAAATCTTAAAAACCAAAGAAGAGTTGGAGCTACAGCTGAACAGCCTAAGAAGTGATTTTAAATCACTGAAGATAAACAATGAGCAGCTTCAGAGGGAAAAGGAGAGTTTCGGGCTGGACCTGAATAACTTAAAACGCGAGAATGAAGACCTGAAGCGCCAGATTGATTATAGCCAGAAATTAATGAACAGCATTGCCCAGGAATTAGTCAGGGAAAAGAACGATAAGGTGCAAATCCAGAATAATTACAAGACGGTAAAAGGCGAGAACTCATTATTGACCCGCCAGGTACAGAGCCTGAATAGCCGTAAGATAAACCTCGATAAAAAGATCCAGGAATTAGAAGAAAGTAAAGAGACGCTAGGGCGCAGGATTTCTGAAATGGAAAAGATGCTGACCGGCGGAGTCGCGCAGCTAAGCGACTTACAACAGCAGCTTCCCGAGATTAAAAGCGACGCTAAGACAGAAGTGGCTAAAGGACGGGATTCCGTAGAGTTGCCGGCAATCGTAGTAAGGCCGTTTCCTGAAGGCGCGGTAAATAAGGCGGGTAGCGCCGGCGCAAGCGCACCCAGTAAGATCGTAGCCGTGAACAGGGACAATGGTTTTGTGATTATAGACGCGGGCCAGGAAGCAGGCCTGAGCGTAGGAGACGCCCTTAAGGTATATAGAGGCGATAAGCCCATCGCCAGTATTGAAGTAATCCAGGTCAGGCGTAATATTTCCGCCTGCGACTTAAAGAGAGAAGCCGAAGCGGTGAGAATCGGCGATGCAGTCAGGTAATTTAGCCAACGTTTTCATTATCAATGACACGCACTAAAAAAAGCCCCTCCAAAAACATATCTATTGAAGATGTCGCCCATCGTGCCGGAGTTTCCATCACTACTGTTTCGCGGGTAATCAATAAAGTAGGCCGGGTCAAGGAAAAAAACCGCGCCAGCGTAGCGGATGCCGTCAAAGAATTAAAATTCCAGCCCTCCGTCTTCGCCCAACGCCTGGCTACGGGCAAAAGTAATGTGGTGGCTTTGCTTATCCCGCGCTATGAAGGCGTTTTTTATTCTTTTTATGCCCTGGAATTAATCCGCGCAACCGGCACGCTCTGCGAAGCATTTAAACTGGATTTATTGCTGCATCTGACCGATAGCCACAGCCGCGAACCTTTAAACCTGCGGGGCGTAGGCGGGGTAATCTTTTCGGATATTATCGGCACGCGCCACCAGGTTGAAGAAGCTATCCAATCCGGGATCCCTTGCGTAGTGATTAATAATTATGTTGAGGACCTTGCGGTAAGCTGCATTGCCATTGATAATTCCGGAGGGGCTAAGAATGCGGTTAATTACCTGGTTAACTTAGGGCATAAAAAAATAGCGCATATCAGCGGCGATGTGGCTACCCAGGCTGCCGCCAAGCGTTTAGAGGGTTATAAAGAGGCGCTCAAGGAAAACAGTATCCCTATCCGAGAGGAATATATATTAAAGACGGATTATTCCCGCGGCCAGGCAAGGAGCGCGGCGGAGAAAATATTTAAAATACCCGAAGGCCCTACCGCGGTATTTGTGGCTTCGGATTCTATGGCCCTGGAAGTAATGGCGGTGGCCAGGGAATTGGGGAAAAATATCCCCGCTGATTTATCGCTTATCGGTTTTGACGACAATCCTTCAGGGTTGTACGGACCGGTGGCTTTGACTACCGTGAGGCAGCCGTTGATTAAGATGGCCGAAGAAGGGGTTAAGGAATTAAACCGTTTAATGAATGCTAAAAAAGGCGCATCTCCTAAGAAGATTATCCTCCCGACGGAATTGGTGGTCCGAGAATCTTGCCGGCCTTTAAAATAAGTTCTTACACAATCCATTGTATAAATTAAAAACTTACTCCACAATATATTGTAATTTTTTATTGACAAGGCCAAGGGGCAGTGTTATTATTGTCTGTCAAAAATAAATCAACCTTTTAATTCTTACTGGGAGTTCTCCATGGACTTAAAGTTATCTGAAAACGCCTTGAAGGTTTTACAGAGAAGATACCTGAAGAAAGACGAAGAGGGCAGGATAATTGAAACGCCCGAGGAAATGTTCAGGCGGGTCGCCTCGGCCATCGCCCTGGCCGATAAGCTTTACGTTAAAAATGAAAAAGAGATACAGAAGTTAGAGGATGATTTTTACCGTATCATGACCGCCTTCGAATTTCTTCCGAACTCGCCCTGCCTGATGAATGCCGGCAAGGACCTCGGCCAGCTAAGCGCCTGTTTTACCCTGCCGATCGACGACTCCATGGAGTCTATCTTTGAGACTTTAAAAGTCACCAGTTTAATCCATAAATCCGGAGGCGGCACAGGATTTTCTTTTTCGCGGCTGCGCCCGAAGAACGCTGTTGTTAAGACAACCGGCGGTATTGCTTCGGGGCCGATTTCATTTATGCGCGTTTACGACGCGGCTACCGAAGCGGTAAAGCAGGGAGGTACGCGCCGGGGCGCAAATATGGGGATTTTAAGGGTTGACCATCCGGATATCATGGAGTTTATTACCTGCAAGGAGAGCAATAAACAAATCACCAATTTCAATATTTCTGTAGCGATCAGCGATGATTTCATGCAAAAATTGGAAAAAGGTGAAGATTACGATTTAATCGACCCGCACACGCATAAGCCGGTAATAAAAATAAACTCTAAAAAAGTATTTGACCTGGTAGTCAAGCAGGCGCATAAGAATGGCGAACCCGGGATTATCTTTATTGACCGCATTAACCAGCATAAACCTACCCCTAAATTAGGCAGGATTGAAAGAACGAATCCTTGCGGCGAGCAGCCGTTGCTTCCTTATGAAAGCTGCGACCTGGGTTCCATAAATTTAGCCCTCCTTTGCAAGAAAACTGGGG
>JAQUAP010000045.1 GCA_028687205.1 Candidatus Omnitrophota bacterium | reverse complement strand
TTAGGTCTCCCTTATCCAGCATGACCTTGATATTGTCACTCTGCTTATCAAAGGAGAAAAAGCGGATATGCACTGGCCTGAAGCGGTCTTGGACAAAGCCACCGGACATCCTGCTTAAATGCCCGGCAACATTTAGCTCAGTAGCAATACTGGCAAAACCTATCTGCTGGAAAGCTAAACAGAGGGAGATTAAAAGGGAAGAGATTTTACGCCACATTTTTACGGCCTCCTTTTTATTCTTTTCTGGGTCATAATTATTAAAGACTTTTTAAAATGCCTTTTAATTCGGCAAAAAAGAAAGCCGAACTGACCCTCCAGTTCGGCTTAATTAATTATTTGATTACGTGGCAGATCTCCGGTCGTCCTCCGAAAACCGGAAATTTATTAAACCTCAACCAATTTTGATAAAATATAACATATCCATTAGGCCTTGTCAAGTTTTTTTTCATTTTTTTTAATTGCAATCTCGCGGCTTTAGAATATAATAGTCATAAAACTTAAAAAGGAGCTAGCTATGCTTAAAATTTTACGCCACAAGAAGACAGCTAAAAAGGTCTGGATAGGCTTAGCGTTGATCATTATCCCTGCTTTTGCCCTCTGGGGCTTTGGCGGGGCGTTCCGCAGCCGCGAAGAAAGCCAGCCGCTGGGCAAGATATTCGGCCGTCCGGTATCAAATATAGAATTCAGGGATGCCATAAGCGCTGTAACCACTACTGCAATCATGCAATACGGAGACCAATTCCAGGAGATAGAGAAAAGCCTGAACCTTGAGGCCCAGGCCTGGGAACGGCTTATCCTCCTGTATGAAGCTAAGAGGCGCGGGATTAAAGTCAGTGACCAGGAAGTTGTCCGGACAATCGAAAGTATGCCTTATTTCCAGTATAAGGGCGGGTTTGACAACAGGATATACAACCAGACGCTCCAGTATGTCTTCCGGCTCAAGGCGCGTGACTTTGAAGAGCAGATGCGCGCCAACCTCATGTTAAATAAGCTTTATAAGCAGGTCACCGACCCCTTCAAGCTTGATGATAAAGCAAAGGAAGAGAAATTCAGGGAGTTTATTATAGAGTTAAATAAAAAAGCGCAATAAATAACAGGGGACAGTTCTGTTTTTCTAAAAATTACCAATAAATAGAACCGTCCCCTTCTATTTTTTAACTTATCTTGATGGAATTGACCGGGCAGGAATCCGCTATCTCCTGCAGATTACAGCTCCCGCAATTCTGGCTCTTTACATGGGCAACCCCGTCACCCTGCACTTCAAATACTTCCGGGCAGGACTGCTCGCATAAACCGCATCCTACGCATGTAGAGGCATCAACTGAAACTTTGGCCATGGCTTTTCTCCTCTTACCTTTCTAACAGGTTCTCAAACATCTCTTCGTGGTCAACCTCTTCCGACAGGATATGCGTAACTAACTGATAGGTGACATGATCTTTGCCGAGCGTCTTCTTGGCGATCTTGTTGTAAACTTCAATCGCGCCTGCCTCTGCTTCGGTGACAATGCGGATGATCCGGTTAATGTCCGCAGTGTTCTTCGGCGGCATAAGATACGGGTTATTCGCGTTCTTCTCCAAATCCATCGGATTAGCCGTAGGCTGGTCGCCTAACTTTATAATCAAATCCGCTACCTCTGTGGCATGCTCTAATTCATCCTTGGCGATCTTTTCCAGCATCTCTTTCATATCCTCAAACGCCTTGCCGGAAACAATCTGCGCCATATACCAATACAAGTAATAAGCGAGCCATTCATCGCAATACGCCTTGTTTAAATCCTTAACCAGGTCCTTTAAGCTCAATTCCACAACCGCCCTTCCCTGTTTTCCCATTCCTGCCTCCTTTTTCCCTTTTTAAGCCTGTTGAGCTTCGGCTCTCAGGCCGTATTTCCTTATATTATTATCTGCTATCTCCTGAATTTTTTTAATCTCTTCAGGCGAATTAAGCAGGTGTCTGAATCTACCCTGGACTTTTAAATATTCTTCAACCGGTTTAGGAGTAATCTGCCTACGGTTAGCAATTACGCCGTTTTCATATTCTACCAGAGGATAGAGCCCGGTTTCAACAGCTAATTTTGCCACCTCTATGGTAAATTTGGTCTCATATCTCCAGCCTAACGGGCAAGGCACGTGCACCTGTATATATTTAGGGCCTTTAATGGATAAGGCCTTCTTTACTTTGCGCTGCAGGTCCTGTCCAAATCCGCTGGACGCCGTTGCTACGTAAGGAATACCGTGGGCATTGGCAATTTCAGGCATGGGTTTTTTCGGGCGGAGATTCCCGACGGAAGCTTTGCCTGCGGGGCTGGTCGTGGTATTGGTATCAAAAGGAGTAAGCCCGCTTCTCTGCACGCCGGTATTCATATACGCTTCGTTATCATAACAAACATAGAGGATATTATGCCCGCGTTCAAGCATCCCGGAAAGGGCTTGTAGTCCGATGTCCGCGGTGCCTCCGTCTCCGCCTTGAGCAATTACATTTATGTTATCCGCCTTACCTAAATATTTAAGCGCGGATTCCACGCCTGAAGCAACCGCGGCCGCGTTCTCAAAAAGCGAATGGATAAAAGGGACTTCCCAGGATGACTCAGGATATTTGGTGGAAAAAACTTCCAGGCACCCGGTATTATTAACGATAATCGTATTCGGGCCGGCCGCGTCAAGCACCAGGCGCGCTGCCAGGGATTGGCCGCAGCCTGCGCAGGCGGTATGCCCTGAAGCAAATAATGTTTTACTCATAACTTTCCTTTAATAATTCCGGTTTTAAATCAATAAACTCCGCCTGCTTCTCTTTGCCGTTCATCAGGCGAAAGATTTCTTTGATGGAGTCCTTGGTGATATCGCGGCCGCCTAACCCTACCACAAAACTATTTATGCCCTTGGGCTTCCTGGCCTTGCCGAAAAATGCCGCTTTTATCTCGGCGTAAAGCGGAGCATAGGAACCTAATGATAGCGCGCGGTCAATCACCGCGACTTTCGGCGCATTCTTTAAAGCCTCGTAAATCTGGTTAGCCGGAAAAGGCCTTAAAGCGGTAACTTTAAGCAAGCCTACTTTTTTCCCTTTTGCCCGTAATTCATCAACCACCTCTTTTATCGTGCCGCAGACCGAGCCCATCGCTACGATTACCTTTTCCGCGTCTTTAAGCTGGTAGCCTTCAACCAAGCCGTTATAAGTCCTGCCGAAAACCTGCGCAAACTCCGCGGTTAGTTTAGGGATCAGCGTTAAAACTTCTTTATGCGTCTGGTTAAGGGCATACCTGGCTTCCATATAGTATTCCGGGTCAACCAGGGGGCCTAAGGTCAAAGGATTTTCTACGTCTAATTTATAAGGGGCTTTATAAGGCGGAAGGAATTTATCTACCTGTTCCTGTGTCGGCATATCCACGGTTTCTAAGCCGTGCGTTAAAATAAAACCGTCCATACAGACCATTACCGGAAGCATTACGGATTTATCTTCGCCTAATCTGTAGGCGATAAGATGCAAATCCATTGCCTCCTGTATATCTTCGGCGTGGAACTGAATCCAGCCTGAATCGCGCAGGGAAAGAGCGTCCTGATGGTCATTCCAGATATTGATGGGAGCGGATATCGCGCGGGCAGCATCAGTCATAATTACCGGTAAGCGCATCCCGGCGATATTATAAAGGACCTCGGCCATATAAAACAGGCCTTGCGAACTGGTCGCGGTATAAACGCGCACGCCTGTCGCTACCGCGCCTAAAACTAAGGAGGCTGCGGAATGCTCGCTCTCTACATTCACAAATTGGGCGGACAGGCTGCCGTCAGCGACTATCTGAGCCAGCTCTTCTACGATGTGCGTCTGGGGGGTGATCGGATAGGCAGAGATGACCCCGGGTTTACAAAGTTTTATAATCTCCGCTACCGCCCTTGAGCCTTCTAATAATTCTTTCACTCTACCCCTTCC
This sequence comes from Candidatus Omnitrophota bacterium, assembly GCA_028687205.1. Lineage (GTDB taxonomy): Bacteria > Omnitrophota > Gorgyraeia > Gygaellales > Profunditerraquicolaceae > UBA6233. The sequence goes on along the minus strand of JAQUAP010000045.1, from coordinate 7,431 downwards.
TATTGCTGGGGACGGTTCTATTCTTATAGCCATTTAGCATAGAACCGTCCCTATCTCTCCTTGACCATTTCAATATCTTTTTTCGGGCAGATCTCCGCGCAATTACCGCAACCCTTGCAATACTCCGGGTCAAAATCATAAGTATTCTTGCCCTGGCCGGTTATACACGCCTCAGGGCAAACCAACACGCACATATTACAGGCAATGCAGTTCTTCTTTAAGAATTTAGGCCTGGCCTCAGTGCGCCAGGGCCCGGTCTTATTATTCCTGCTTGAACCTGGTTTAGAGATTAACGGGCCGAACATAACTTACCTCTTAATTTTGCTCTTTACAAAATCAAAGCCTTCCTGAGCAGCTTTGACGTTAGCTTCCTGAAGCTTAGCGCTGAATCTATGCTTAATCGCCTCAATTAAATTGTCTAAAGTCAACTCGCCGGTGGCAGCGCAAAAAGCGCCTAATAACGCGGTATTCCCTAAAGGCTTACCTATATATTTCAAAGCAATCTCGTTTGCCGGGACCACAAATACCTTTTGTTTAGCCTTAACCTTGGGGACCTCCACAGCTTCTTCCCGGCTATTAATGATGGCTACGCCATCTTCTTTTAAGCCGGAAAAACAGTTATAACCGCGCATAAGGGTATGGTCCACGATAATCACATAATCCGGTTCGTAGATCTGGCTGCGCAGGCGCACGGGCTTGGAGTCCACGCGCACAAACGCATTCATGGGAGCGCCCATACGGGCAGCGCCAAAACTGGGGAAGGCGTAGGGACAGGCGCCTTTTAAAAAATAAGCATAGCCTAATAAGGAAGCGGTGGTAATCGCACCCTGGCCTGCCCGGGCATGGATTCTTATTTCTTTCATCTATTTTAAGCTCCGAAAAAAGATAAGCAAAAATGTCTAAGTATGATATAACCTTTCCGCTATTTTGTCAAATAAATATTTTTAGGGACGGTTCTCAAGCTAATCTCAAAGCGTCCCCTTGAGGGGGACACTTTAGCTTTGAGTTGAGAACCGTCCCTCTCTAATATAGGTAGAGGTCTCGCTAAGGAGTTTCAAGATCTGCTCTGCCTTCTGCGGGTCAAATGTCCCTAAGCCGCAGGCAGGAGAAATCATAAGGCGCTCTAACAACAGCTTCTCTGCTATCCCCTTTTTCACCAGAGTATCAATGCCCTGCCGCATCCTACTGGCTAAAAACTGCGCGTTTTCTTCGGCGCTGAACTCCTGCGTAGGCACAATACCCCAGCAAATCACCCCTCCTCTTTCCAGGAACCCTTTTAGATTCTGCGCGTAAAGGACAAATTTCTCCTGGAAATTAAAGGCGTCAAAATTAATCAGCTTAATACCCGGCAGGTCCGTAAATACCGACCAGTCCGTATTGCCGCAACAATGCACGCCCAGCAAGGCATCACCTTGCTTAATGTTCTCCGTGAATTCGTTTAAGGTCCCTATGACATCCTCCCGGCTGGTCGTCATATAGGCTGAACCTAAGGTACCCAGGTACGGCTCGTCGATAAAAGCGATGATGGGCTTACCGAACAGCTTAAATAAATTGATCTGCCAGCGCAGCTTCATTGCTAAGGCCTTGATCGCGGCCTGCTTAAAAACCGGGTCATGCAGGAGCAGGCGGCCCTGCTCATCTTTTATGCTGGCCAAGAAGGTAAACGGCCCGGTAACCTGGAGCTTGACAAAATCTACCGGTTTTAAATCTATATTTTTAAGCCTGGCGTAAAATCTATGTAAGCCCGCGGCAAAGTCAGCGCTTAGCTTAAAATACTCCAGGTCATCGTTGATGATTTTCTCGTAGAACGCCTCCAACTCCTTTTCTTTTTCTTTAGGCTCAAAAATCAGGCTGCCTCCTTTTAGCTTGAGGCAAGGCAGGTTTTCGCTGAATTGCACCACCATCCCTTCGCGAAAATCCCTTTTAGGCAGCTGCGGCCAGAAAGGGGCCTGCGGCACGTATTTAAAGACAAGGTCCAGCGCCTGATCCGCATCCAGGTGCGGAAGGCTCCCTGTGCCGGTAGCTAATCCTTTAGTTATACGCATATTATTTACCCTTTAATTCTTTCAACATCTCCTTAGGGAAATGGCTGCCCCTAAAAACTATCTGGCCTGAACTATTTACTACGATATAACTCGGTACGCCCAACAGGTCATAAATCTCGGTGACCCGGCCGGTTTCATCCAAGAGCACTCTGAATCTTAAATTACGGCCTTTCACAAAATTTTCTACTTTATGTTTTGACTCGCCCACATTTATCGCTAAAAGGGTTATTGCGTCTTTTGCTAAATCCTGCTGCTCTGCGTTTAATATCCTTAATTCTTCCCGGCAATACGGGCACCAGGTGGTCCAAAAAAATAAAACCACTGCCTGCTTATGCTTATAATCGCTAAGAGAAACCTTCTGGTCATTCAAGTCCAGCAGCTGAAAGTCCGGCGCTTCGCCAGCGTAAGCAGTAGTTAAAAAATAAAAAAGAGCAAGGAAAAAGATGCCCGCCAGGCTTAGATATTTTCTCATTTTAAAATCTCCTTATGCCGCTGTAAATAAAATAAAGCCCGATCAATAAAAGCAGCAGCGCGCCGGTTTTTTTAACATACTCCATCCATTTGCCTGACTTGGGCAGGTTGAGCAATATGCTGCTAAAGGTGCCGGCAAGGATCAAAATTGTGCCCAGGCCGTAAGCAAAAGCCACCAGGAGGCTCATCCCGTAGAAAATATTTTTTTTAGTCGCTAAATAAGCCAGGATGGAAGCTAAGGCCGGCGTCAGGCAGGGCGAAGCGATTAATCCGGAGCTTAGGCCCAGTAAAAAAGTAGAAAAATAGCCCTTTTTCTTAACCGTAACCCGCGGCCCCTGCCAGGCAATATTAAATAAATCCAGCCACATAGAGATGCTGAATACTATGATGACAATGCCTACCGCGATAAGCGTCAGCGGATGGCTGCTTATCTTTCCAAAGAATATCCCGCCCAGCGAAGCAAGCAGGCCTAATATAGAATAGGTAACGCTTAAGCCCGTGACAAAAATCAGGCTTAAAATAAAACCTTTTATCTTTGAGCTGCCGCTCTTAGCGCTGATATAAAACACGGTAACCGGGATAAGCGGATACACGCAAGGCGTCAGGCTCACCAGCACTCCGCCGGCAAAAGCAAAAATATAATCAATCGGGCTACCTGAGAGAATCATCTATCCATTTAAGGTATGGCTTAAAACCGCTGGTTATGGGGATGGCGATTATTTCCGGGACACTATAGCTATGGCTGGATTTAACCGCTTTAACTATTTTATTGAACTTTTCTTTCCTGGATTTAACCATTAAAAGCGCTTCTTTTGCCCGGTCAAGCTTGCCCTGCCACCAGAAAAGGGATTTTATGCCGCTGATGATATTAACGCAAGCTGCTAATTTATTTTTAATCAGCTTTCTGGCGATTGTATCCGCTTCTTTTTTATTTGCCGCGGTTATCAATACTATGATGTGCATTTTTTAAGCAGCTTAGCGAACCGGGAAGCTAACCTTAGGCATTCTTTGGTTGACCGGGGATCCGGCGCATCTATGGCTACCGGTCCGTAATGGTCTCCCTGCCAGTCGCCCTGGATAATCATACCATGTATGAGCATGGCATGCAAGATATCCAGGATGGCAGTCTCATTTCCGCCGCCGAGGTTGCGGCTGGAAGAAAATGCCGCGCCGATTTTGCCGTCTAATTTCCCGTGGAACTTAACTGTCTCGTCAAAAAGACTTTTAATCTCCGCGGACATCGAGCCGTAATAAGTAGGCGAGCCGATAACCAGGCCGTCGTATTTTAATAACTCATCCGCGCTGACATCTTTAATATCTTTCAGCGCAACCTCTACTGCTTCTTTTTTTATGCCCTCGGCAATAAGTTCAGCCATTTTTTTAGTGTTGCCGGAGCGGGAATAATAAATTACGAGCGCCTTTTTCATAAATGCCTCCCTTCTTCCTCAACCTTAACCGACCTTATCCTGCCGAACTGCGAGCAGGCGTCAAATACAAGCGTGGGGTCCTGTGTATTAAGGTTGACCTTAAAATTATTACCCTTCTCGGAAGAATCCGCAACCTCGGAAATTTCCAGCCCTTCCCCGAATTCAGCTAAAGAATTCTTCACGGCCTCAAGGGTAGTATTATAGGTATGTAAAATAAACCCGAGTTTATACACCGGCTGGGGGATCATCTCAGCATCATCACCGAAAGCATCCTGCCGCTCATCGCCCCTTCCTTACGGAACGAGAAAAAATCGCTATTCGCACAACAGGTACAGAAACCGGAATCAAATATATTCTCTCCTCGCAAGCCCAGATCGAGCAACTGCTGCTTATTTACGCCTGCCAAGTCCAGATAGAGGCGGCTTCCCCTTTCAACTAATCCCGAAGAAAAATAATTTTTGAATTCCGCGGAGACCTCATAACAGCAACCCCTTATAGCCGGCCCAAAGCCCGCGAATAATTGTTCAGGACGAGTATGGAATTTATCCTGCATTAATTTTATCGCGCGGGAAACGATATTTTCTTTAGAGCTGCGCCAACCCGCGTGGATTAAGCTGATCGCCGGTCGCTGCGGGTCATAGAGAAAGATGGATAAGCAATCCGCGGTAAATATCGCCAGCGGCAAACCTTTAAGGTCAGTGATAAAGCCGTCTGTATCCTCTATAGCGGTAGCGTACGCCAGCGCTCCTCTTCCCTTGTCTTCCGCGTTGACATACCGGATATTATTCCCGTGCGCCTGCTTGGCGCAGATCAAATCCTTATAATCTATATTCAGGTTACTTAAGAAATTTTTACGGTTATCTAATGCTCCTTCGGCGTTGCCGTAGGATAAAGACATATTCCCGTAAGCGCGGCGGCTAAAAGCGCTACTCAACCGCGGATCATTTAAGCTGTCCGGCGGATTAAAAACTTTAGGAGCTAATTTCAACAAGTTTATTCCTCGACTTATCGCCTTTAATGATCTTTATCTGGTATTTCTTTATTTTGAGGTGTTCCGATAATAAACCGATAAGCTGCTCATTGGCAAGCCCCTCCTGCGCGGGCTTGGTCAGGTAGACCTTAAAACCCTTGTCCTCTTCTTTAACCAGGTTCCTGCTTGCTTTAGGGATAACACGGACGCTGAAAATCATGATCTAAAAATTATTTTATGCCGATCTGCTTGGTATCCTGGATATTGATCAGCTTGTCGCTCACCTTTTCCAGGCGCTTCTGCGAATCCGTGTATTTATTACCGGCATCATTCAGGTGGCTGCCGAGCTTATTGAAGTCTTCCTTGAACCTGTCTATTTCAATCCCCAGGGCGCTTAAAGATTTTAAGATATTCTTGGCGTTCTCTTCAACTTTGAGGCCTTTTAAGCCGAGGCAGATCACTTCCAGGTACGCGTAAAAGGTATTCGGCGAGACCGGGATGACTTTTTTGGACATGCTGTAAGCAAAAATATCTTCCTTAATGATCACTTCATAATAGACATTCTCCGCCGGGATATACATCAGCGCGAAATCATAAGTATTCTCCTGCGGCAGGATATATTTTGCGGCGACTTCGTCAATGCGGTTTTTGACGTCCTGAATAAAGCGCTTGCGTAAAGATGCCTTTACCTGTTCATCCTGCGTCTCAAGCATCTTCTGGAAATTCTCCAAGCTGAACTTGGCATCTACCGGCACCAGGCGCTCGCCGAGCTTGATTACCGCGTCCACTGTCTCTCCGCTTTTAAAGCGATATTGCGCCAGGTAATGGTCTCTAGGTAAGACCTGAGATAATAAATTCGTCAGCAGCATTTCTCCCATTGCCCCGCGGAACTTGGGCGCGCGCAAAAGCTCCTGGAGGCTGGAGATATCCTTGCTGATGTCAACAATCTGCTTATTGGTTTGCTCAAGCCTGCCTAACTGCTCTTTGACATTGCCAAATACGCTTGTCGCGCTGCCGAGGTTTGAGCCGATGATCTTATTGGCTTCCTGGAGGGTCTGGTTCATCTGATTAAGCCGGTCGTTGACCTGCGAAGAGATCTTTAAGACCAGCATGATGATGCCTATTGCTAAGATTAAAAAGGCTAAACCGATGCTCCAAATCATATTTTTATTATAGCACTTCTCTTCTTTGTCTTAAAGCAAATAATCTTTCTTGATCCTTTTTACGCTCCTGAAGATATTCTTTTTTACTTCCGGGCAGGTCCTTTTTAGCTCTTGGATGATTTTGCCCATCTTGGTGCGGTGGGAAGTAACCGCATTCGGGCAAATACAGGTACCATGCGGGATTTTTTCTTCTTTGGCAAAACGCCTAATCATATATTCCTCAACATAGGCCAGCGGCCGGATTAACGTGATCTTGCCTTTAAATAACTCCTGCTTCGGGCTCATTGCCGAAATCTCGCCCTGGAAGAATAAATTAAGTAAAATCGTCTCAATAATATCATCCATATGATGCCCCAGGGCGACTTTGGTGCACTTAAGCCGGTTAGCTGCCTCAAAGAGCGCCTTTCTCCTGTTCCAGGAGCACCAGAAGCAATTGATATCTTTTTTAGCGGTCTTACGCAGGGTATCCACTTTTTCAATATGGTATTCAATGCCTGCCTGCTTAAAATACTGCTCCAGCTTCTTAGCGATTGACTTCGGATAACCCAAATCAATATGCACGGCTACCAGGCTGTATTTTACCGGCACAAATTTCCGGCGGTCATTAAGAATACGTAATAAAGTCAGGCTGTCTTTGCCGCCTGAAACCGCCACGGCGATCTTATCGCCCGCGGAGAGCATCTTGTAATCCATAATCGCTCTCCCGATGCGTTTAGAAATATAGAATTCCGGCCCCTGTAATACTCCCATTATTTTACCTGATGCCAAAAAGGCTGAAGCATAATACCGCCAAGACGATGCAGGTTACCGTAACGTACATTTTATCCCGCTGATGCAAGAATGCGAATATGGAAAGGATGACCCTGGCAATGGGCGTAGCAATCAATACCAGAAGCCCCAGCTGTATCAGGCCCCTTCCGTGAAAAGAAAAAGCGTATTTTACGATCCCCTCTACGTGGCGCAGCTCTATCTGTTCGCTGTGGAAGGATCTAAAATCCGGCAAAGCCAATCCGCGGCGAAAAAGGTAAACCAGCCCGCCCAAAACAACTATTATCGCTGCTGCCGTAACGCCTATCCTCAGCAGATTGCCGATAAATATCTCTACCCGGCGGTCTGTCCATCCTTCTTTTTGCCCTGCCATTTTAAATATGCCCCCTTATCCCCGCGTATATCATCTGGATGGCCAGCAACAAGATAACTATGCTGAAAATGATGCGTAAATTTTTTGTTTCGGCTTCAAATAAATGCCGTGCGCCCAGAAGCGAACCCAGTAAAACCCCTAACATAACCGGCATGGCTAAGATCGGGTCGATATACCCGCGGTTAAGATAAACCCCTGCGCCCGCAGCTGCGGG
>JAQUAP010000091.1 GCA_028687205.1 Candidatus Omnitrophota bacterium | reverse complement strand
TTTAAGACGCACCATAATGAATACAGCATGGATTTATTTTTACGCATTGCCCCGGAGTTATACCTGAAGCGGCTTTTAGTCGGAGGCCTGAGCGCGTCTATGAAATAAACCGTTCTTTCCGCAATGAGGGCGTCTCTACCCGGCATAACCCTGAGTTTACCATGTTAGAAGTTTATGAGGCCTATTCTGATTGCCAGGGGATGATGCACCTGGCTGAGGGGCTGATTGTTTCACTGGTGCAGGGTTTATGCGGCAAGACGGTGATTACTTATCAGGGTAAACAGATAGATTTTACTCCGCCCTGGCAGAGGGTATCTTTCGAAGAATTGGTAAAAGATAAATTTGATATTTTGCCCGGGGATGACGAAGCGGCGATGTTGAAGAAATTAAAAGCCAAGGGCTTTGCGAAAGAGGTGAACAGGCTTTCGCGCACGCAGATTGCCAAGATTATCGAGGAGGTCCTGGAAGAAGGGATGGGTTTAAACCCGACTTTTATTACGGATTATTTTACCAGCATGTGCCCTTTAGCCAAAACGAAGAAAGGCTACCCCCTGATTTCAGAAAGGTTTGAGTTATACGCCGCAGGCCTTGAAATAGGCAATGCCTATTCGGAATTAAATGACCCGCTGGAACAAAGAAAGCGGTTTGAAGAAGAAATCAAGGAGCTTAAGGGCTTAGAGGAGAAAAACCTGGATGATGACTATTGCCTGGCGCTTGAGCACGGCATGCCTCCGGCAGGGGGCTTAGGTATCGGCATGGACAGGTTAGTCATGCTGCTTACCGACCAGGCCTCCATTAGAGACGTGATTTTATTTCCGCTTTTACGCCCGGCGCAGGAATAGCATGAAACCAGAGTTGATGATCAGCTGGCGCTACCTATTGACGAGGAGAAAAGAAAAATTTATTTCTCTCATCAGCATTATTTCAATCTTAGGGATAGCTATCGGCGTGATGGCTTTAATCGTAGTGATTGCGGTGATGACCGGTTTTGATCAAGACCTGCATGATAAGGTAATCGGTAATTACGCGCATATTAACTTAATGGGGTTTAAAACCATAGGCAATAGCGAATACGGGAATATTGCTAAGGTTGCGCGCGCTAGTAAACACATTAAAGGCATCAGCCCTTATGTCCAGGGCCAGGTATTGCTGAAAGAGGAGAATAGGTATTTTGCCGTCGGTTTAAGGGGTATTGTTCCGTCCGAGCAAAGCCAGGTTACCAAGCTTAAAGAATACCTGGTCTCAGGCAGCCTGGATAACCTGGCCGAAGGCAGCGTTATTGTCGGTAAAGAGTTGGCCGCATACCTTGGCTTGAGGCTGGGGACAAACCTTACCCTGCAATCGCCTTTGGGTAAGCAGCATACGTTGAAAGTAGCCGGGATTTTTAATTCCGGGATGTATGATTATGACCTTAACCTGGTGTTCACGGATTTAAAAACCAGCCAGGATATCTTCGGCCTGCCGAACCAGATTACCGCGGTCGCCATAAAATTGGATAATCCGGATTTGGCAGATACGGTGAGGCGGGATTTGGCCAGGCAGTTAGGATTTAGCTATAATTTAAAGACCTGGATGGAGGCTAACCAGAATTTCTTTGCTGCGCTGGCGCTGGAAAAACTGACCATGTTCATAATTTTAACCTTGATTATACTGGTTGCCTCATTTAATATCATCAGCACGCTGATCGTGATGGTGGTCGAAAAGACCAAGGATATCGGCATATTGCGGGCCCTGGGGATGAGCAGCTTTGGCATAAGGAAGATATTCACTTACCAGGGTTTAATCATCGGGGCGTTGGGGACCCTGCTCGGCGGCGTAGGCGGGACAATCCTTTGTTTTTTACTTAAAAAATATCAATTTATCAAATTGCCACAGGATATCTATTATATTGACCGGTTACCTGTGGCGATAGAGGTCTGGCCGGATATAGTTTTAATCGTGATGTCCGCGCTGGTTATTATACTGGTTGCGACTATTTATCCGGCATCCCGGGCAGCCAAGTTAAGGCCCGTGGAAGCGCTCAGGTACGAATAGGTAGACATTTGTTAGAAGCTAAAAATATACATAAAGTTTATAACGACGGCAAGCGCTCCCTGGATGTTTTAAAAGGCGTGGATTTAAAGATTGAGAGAGGCGCCTTTATCGCCATTGTGGGCCCGTCAGGCGCAGGCAAGTCCACCTTGCTGCATATTTTAGGCGGACTGGATAACCCGACGCAAGGCAAGGTGACCCTGCAGGGTGAAGATATTTATCAGCTTGGCGACGCGGAGCTCTCGCGGATCAGGAACAGGAAAATCGGTTTTGTTTTCCAGTTCTATCACCTTCTTTCTGAATTTACGCTTTTGGAAAACGTGCTCATGCCTGCCTTGATAAGTGATGAGGCGCAGGCAGGGCTAAGCGAGTTAAAGCAAAGGGCATTGGCGTTATTAGAGGAAGCTGGCCTGGGAGAAAGGATAAATCATTTTCCTGCTCAACTTTCCGGCGGAGAAAAACAAAGGGCGGCGGTTGCGCGCGGCCTGATGAATAAGCCCGGCCTGCTTTTTTGCGATGAGCCGACAGGGAACCTGGATTCTCAATCCGGCAGCGGGATTATCGCGCTGATAAAGAAAATAAACGTGGAAAATAAAATGACCGTAGTTTTAGTCACGCATAACGCGGAATTAACTAATCAGGCGGATAAGGTCTATCATTTAAAAGACGGTATCTTAGTCAATTAGGAGGTAAAATGAAAATTTATATCAACGGAAAATTTTACGAGAAGAGCCAGGCAAAGATCTCTGTTTTTGACCACGGGCTGCTTTACGGCGACGGCGTGTTTGAGGGCATCCGTTCGTATAACCGCCTGGTTTTTAAGTTAAAGGAGCA
>JAQUAP010000044.1 GCA_028687205.1 Candidatus Omnitrophota bacterium | reverse complement strand
AGGATACAGGGACGGTTCTCAACTCAAAGCAAAAGTGTCCCCAAATAGGGGACACTTCAAGATTAGCTTGAGAACCGTCCCTGACTGAAAACATGGAAGCATTAAGAACATACCTTAAAGAGATCCGCAATATCCCTTTATTGACCGCTAAAGAAGAGATTTGTTTAAGCCGGAGGGTCAGGAAGGGGGATGAGCAGGCACGCAAAGCGATGATCCAGGCTAACCTGCGCCTGGTAATCAATATCGCTAAAAGGTATAAGCGCTTAGGCACGCCTTTCCTGGATTTGATCGAAGAGGGAAACCTGGGGCTGATGAAGGCGGTAGATAAGTTTAATCCCAGTAAGGGTTTTCGTTTTTCAACTTACGCGGCCTGGTGGATCAAACAGGCGATTACGCGCTCGATTTCGGAACAGGGCAAGATGATCCGCGTGCCGGTATACATGAATGACCTGATTGCCAAGTGGCGCAAAAATAAAGAGCGCTTAACGCAAAAGTTAAAACGCATCCCCACCGACGAGGAAATCGCCAAGAAAATAAAAATCCCCAAAGAAAAAATAGCGCAGATAAACTTCTGGATGGCCACTTCCACCTCATCGCTGGAAGCGCCTATCGGCGAAGACAGCGAAGGCAAGGTCTCAGACCTGATTGAAGATGAAACCTCTATCCAGCCGGACAGCGAAATTGAGCACCTCCTGGACAAAGAAAGAGTAGCCAACCTGCTTGAGATTATGAGCGACAGGGAGAGGGAGGTCCTGGATATGCGTTTTGGCCTGGCAGATAAAAAACCGCATACCTTAGCCGAGGTAGCTAAGAAGTTAGGGGTCTCGAGGGAAAGGATCCGCCAGATAGAAGAAACGGCTTTAAAGAAAATAAGGAAATTTGTGGAAGGGACAAAGGCAGAGCTATGAGCAAAAAAAATGACCCGCTTTTAGAGCAAGCGATAAAAAACATCCCTGATTTCCCGAAGCCCGGGATCATCTTCCGCGATATCACTTCTTTGATCCAGGACAGGGCTGCTTTTAAAAAAGCGGTAGGGCTATTAATTAATCAATATAAAGGTAAGCAGATCCATAAGGTCGTGGGGGTAGAAGCGCGGGGTTTTATCTTTGGCGCCGCCATTGCCTACAAAATCGGGGCGGGCTTTGTCCCGGTGCGCAAAAAAGGCAAGCTCCCCCGTAAGACTATCTCCGCTACTTATGAATTAGAATACGGGACCGATACCCTGGAGATCCATGCAGACGCGATTAAGCCGGGAGAAAAAATCCTGATTATTGACGACCTCCTGGCTACCGGCGGCACGGTAAAGGCAGTGATCGACCTGGTAAATAAACTAAAAGGCAAGATCCAGGGGATCGGGTTTGTCATTGAGCTGGTTGACCTTAAGGGCAAGGAAAAATTAAAGGGGTATCCTGTTTTCTCGCTGGTAAAGTTTAGCGGACATTAGCTTAGCTGCCCCTGTAGCTCATAAGGATAGAGCAGCAGTTTCCTAAACTGCGTGTGGCAGGTTCGATTCCTGCCAGGGGCATTGATTGATATAAAGGAAGCAAACCAAAAGGGGTGTGGGGAAAACACCGGTTTTCCCCACGCTTCCGGGGTAACAGCGAACGTAAGTGAGCGCCATAGGGGCAGCGCCCCTTTGGGGAGCAAGCTGCCGAAGGCAGCGCAGCGACAGGTTCGATTCCTGCCAGGGGCACTAAATTTTAGGGGCACTTAAATTATGTATAATTACAATCTACACACGCACACATTATTAAGCGACGGACAGCTGCTTCCTTCGGAAGTAGCGGTGCGCTACATGGCCGCAGGATACAAGGCGATCGCTATTACCGACCATACTGACTACAGCAATATTAAATCTATGGCTAAGGCGGTCCTGGAGTTCTGCCGCCGGTGGCCGAAAAATCTTCCGATCAAAGTCCTTTCCGGCGTAGAATTAACCCACCTGCCTCCCGAGCAATTTAAACCCCTGGCCCATGACGCCAGGAGGCTCGGTATCAAGGTAATTATCGCGCATGGCGAGACTACGGTTGAGCCGGTGGTAAAAGATACTAACCGCTTAGCGCTTTTAGCGGATATTGATATACTTGCCCACCCGGGCCTGATTAGCGATGAAGATACGCTCTTGGCTAAAAAAAGAGGGGTCTTCCTTGAGATTACCAGCCGCGCCGGCCACGCTGATACCAACGCCCACGTAATCAAGCAGGCCAGGAAATTCGGCGCAAAATTAATCCTCAATAACGACAGCCACGCCCCGCAGGATATTATCGCCCCTGAGGAATTAGCTAACCTCGGTATCCAGGCGGGATTGAGCAAAGAAGAGCTGGAAAGAATTTACGCGGATGTGACCGGTTTCCTAAAATTAAAGGAGGGAAGATGAAGAAAAGGTTGCTGCTTTTAGGGCCAGCGGTATTTTTACTGGCGGGTATCCTGGGCTGCGCGTCGCTTTCCGACAAAAAACAGGGGAGCACTGCCCAATCTTTACAAGCCCAGTCAATCTTGAAGTTTGGGGACCTGCCTGTGCCTGCCGGATTTAAAATACAGGCGAAAGATTCTTATTCATTTGAAAGCTCCGGGATACGCGTCGGGTTATTGCGCTACCAGGGCAAGGCCAGCCTGGACCAGGTGGTTAATTTTTATAAAGAACAGATGCCGATGTACAGCTGGACGCTGCTTAACCTTACCGAGTATGGCGATTGCATCATGAATTTTGAACGCGAGGCGGAAAGCTGCATTGTCTACATCGCGCCTAAAGGCGGCCAGGCAACCATCAGCATCTCATTAGGGCCAAAAGCCCCGGTTTTAACGAAAAAGGCCAGGCCGGCGGTAAAGTAAGTAAAAGATAAGAAAATACTTGACAAATAACAAGTTATATGTTAAAAAAGAACAAAGTGTTATAGTATTAAGAAAATCATCTAGGTCAATAACTTCTTAAAACCTAGTTTATATAAAAATCAAAGAGCCTATAAAAAAGGAGGAGAAAGAAAATGAGTAAACGCTTAATCGTAGTACTAACGCTGCTTTTTGTAGTCGGCATAGCATTTGCTGCCTACGCGGAAGTACAGAACGTCAAGGTGTCAGGTGACATCGTGGCGAGTTGGGTGGGGAGAAAACACTTTGGTTTGTTTAACAGCGTACTGGGAGATAAGAGCCAGTTCAACCAAAATCTCTTCATGACGCAAGCCAGAATTCGCGTTGACGCTGACCTTACCGACAATGTTATGGCAACCGTAAGGTTAATCAATGAACGCGTTTGGAATGGTAATAATGATACCAACACCGGCGGAGACAATAAGATTGACCTGGACCTCGCCTATGTTGCTTTAAAGGAATTCCTTTATTCTCCTTTAAGCATAACTGTTGGCCGCCAGGAAATCCGTTTTGGCAATGGCCTGGTTATGGGTAATGCCAAGACCGGAACCGGCTCAGTGAATATTCCTAGCGACTTAACGCTAAGAAAAGCCTTTGATGCCGTACGCGCCACCTTAAACTATGACCCGCTCATCGTTGATTTGTTATATGCTAAGGTAAGGCAAGAAAGCTACACGTCTGCTATTGGCTCAGCTGTAGGAGCAGACAGGGGAAACAAAGACGACATTAACTTAATGGGCGTCAATGCTTCTTATGCCATCAACAAAAATACTAACGCATCAGTTTATTACTATCACAAGAACGATAAGTATAAAGGCGGCAGCGCAGCAGCCGGAGGAAAGTCTGATGAAGTAAGCACCATCGGCGGTTTAGTTTCCAGCACACCGATTGAAAACCTGACTGCTTCCTTAGAAGCTGCTTATCAGTTTGGCAGAAGCAACACTACCGACACAACCCAGAAAAATCACCAGGGCTATGCTGTACAGGCAATGGCAGATTATACTTTTGCCAAGGTAAAAACTACTCCTAAGATCGGCGTTTCCTGGACCTATCTTTCCGGAGGCAGGGCTACCGATGACAAAAATGCAGGTTGGGATCCCATGTTCTATGACCAGAAGCTAAACAATATTACCTATACGCTTCTGCCTTTCACGAATATGAACGTAATCAACCTGAAAGCCAGCTGCAAGCCGATGGATGATGTTACCGTATATGCTAATTATGGCTATTATGAAGTGGCTAAAACTAAATCCGGAGAAACGATTACCAGCCCATTCAGCTATAATGGCACTAATGCATACTACACAACCACTTATACCAATAAGACGCACCTTGGTGATGCCATTGATTTAACCGCTACCTATGATTATACCGAGGATGTGCAGTTTGCCTTAACCGGCGGTTGGTTTAAGCCCGGTAGAGCGCTTGCTGTTGATGAGAGAGATGCTACACAGTTAATTGGCTCCATGAAAGTAGTATTCTAAGACAACTTATGTAGAAACACCAATCCTCGGGGGAGAATATCCCCCGAGGATTTTTTTTAAATAAATATGCTTAACCTCGCCTTCATCTTCCATATGCACCAGCCGTATTATAAAGACCTCCTGACCCGGGAGGCGTCTTTACCCTGGGTGCGCTTGCACGGGGTCAAGGACTACCTGGATATGGTGCAGATTTTAGAAAAATTCCCTGCCATCCGCCAGACCTTTAATGTCGTGCCAAGCCTGCTTGAACAGGTAGAAGATTATACCAGCCGTAATATCAAAGATAAATTCTTAGAGCTTTCATATAAACCCGCGAAAGAATTAACCCGGGAAGACAGGGAGTTTATCATAAAAAATTTCTTTTCTATCAATAAGGAAAAGGTGATCTCGCTTTTTCCGCGTTATTATGAGTTATATTTTAAGAAATACCGGCACCAGGAATTCAATACCCAGGACCTGCTTGACCTGCAGGTCTGCTTTAACCTGGCCTGGATTGACCCTTCTTTCCGCCTGAAAATCCCGGAATTAAGGGATATTGCAGCTAAAGGTAGGGTCTTCAGCGAAGAAGATAAGCATACCGTGCTGGATAAACAACTGGTTATCCTGGAAGAGATAATCCCTGATTATAAAAAATTCAGCGCCAGCGGCCAGGTGGAATTAAGCGTAACGCCCTATTATCATCCCATATTGCCGCTGCTTTGCAGCACTAATGCCGCTAAAGAAGCTAACCTGCAAAGCATCCTGCCGAAAGAAGAATTCCGTTACCCCGCGGACGCTTTGGCCCAGATTGAGGCCTGCGTGCAATTTTACCGGGAGAGATTCGATTCTGCGCCGCAAGGCATGTGGCCGTCGGAAGAATCCGTCAGCGAACAGATCCTTCCCTGGATCATTAAATCCGGGATAAAATGGATCGTAACCGATGAGGCTATCCTTTTTAAGTCGCTAAAGAAGAAAAAAAGGGATACCCGCCTGCTCTATCAGCCGCATTTATTAAGCAGGGAGGCAGGAGAGCTAAAAATAATCTTCCGCGACCGTAACCTCTCTGACCTGATCGGCTTTGTGTACCATGCCTGGAAAACAGAATCTGCCGTCGCGGATTTCATGCAGCACCTGGACAATATAGCTAAGGCATTCGAGGATGAAGATATTTTAGTAACTATCGCCATGGACGGAGAAAACGCCTGGGAATATTATACTAATGACGGGCACGATTTTCTGGAACTGCTCTATCAACGTTTATCCGCATCAGGCTCGATTAAAACAACTACGGTAGGCGCCTACCTGGAGAGCCACCCGGTTAAATCTAAAATTAAGCATTTAAGCGCAGGTTCCTGGATCTACGGCAATTTTAATAAGTGGATGAACCATCCCGATAAAGCTAAGGCCTGGAGTTGGCTGCTTGAGGCAAGAAAAGAGCTGGATAAATTAAAGGCAGAGGCGCCAACTGAGAGTTTAGCGTTAGCCTGGAAACAAATTTATATTTTAGAAGGCAGCGATTGGTTCTGGTGGGCAGGCGAAGACCCTGACGGTTCGTTTGACCGGCTCTTTCGCCGGCACTTAAGTAATTTTTATGCGCTTATTGGAGTAACCCTGCCGGATTATTTAAAATCCTGCTAAGTACTTGACAGGCAAGGCCTTTTATGCTATAAAATAAAAAGTTAATATGGATAAAAAGGATATCTACGAACATTTAGCCAAGATTTATCTGGATGCTTCTTCCAGGAAGAAAAAAAGAAATAAGAGCCACGTCAGGCTTTTTAAAAATCTCTTTATCCTAAGCATATTTATCGTCTTCGGCCTGACCACTACTTTGTTTTCTTCTTTAGCCAAAAAGCAGGCCCTACCTTCCGAGACCGCGCTTTTCCTGCATAACGGGACCTCTAAAATAAACTTCAATTTTGACCCGGCAAACAAAGAAACCTATACCATTAGTTTAAACCGCCTTAATGTCGGCCGCTTTAAACAGCTGGCTTTTGCGGTGAGGAATATGTACCCCAGGGATAATATCGCTTTAAGGATTGAATTTACCAATGCCTTTAAAGAGAGTTCCGAGATATATATCAAACATATCCCGGGTAAGTGGCATGACTTTAAACTTAACCTGGCGGAATTTAAGAATATGCACGATTGGTCAGAGATTACCAGCCTTTCTTTTTCCATTGAAGAATGGAACACAACGAGCAAGAAGGGCATGGTTTATATAGATAATATCCGGCTGATGAGATAAGAAATGCTTCGACTTACGCTCAGCATTCGATTCGAAGCATCCTGAGTGAACGAAGCGAATCGAAGGAGGAGAAGAAATATAATGCGTATAATCGCGATTACCAATCAAAAGGGCGGTTGCGGTAAAACAACGACTGCAGTTAACCTGGCCGCGTCTTTGGCTACTAACGGCAGAAAGGTGCTCTTAATAGACCTTGACCCGCAAGCGCATGCGACCCTGGGCCTGAATATTAAATCCTCCTCAAATATCTACAATGTCTTATCTAAAACAACGCATCAAAAGGCAAAATTAGAAGAGATCATCCAGAATATCAGCCCGGATTTTGATATTGCCCCGTCCAGCATTATTTTAAGCACCCTGGAGCAGGAGTTAGCCGGTGAAATCGGCAGGGAATCCCGCCTCTGGGAGGCCTTAAGCAGTTTTAAAGAAAACTATGACTATATCCTTATTGACTGCCCGCCTAACCTGGGCATTCTTACCATCAACGCTATCCGGGCTTCCAGCGAAGCGATTATTCCGGTTGAGGCAAGCAGGTTTTCATTGGAAGGCCTGGGCCAACTAATCAGCATCGTTAACCTGGTCAGGGACCGCCTTGGCCATGAGGTCACTTTCAGGATACTGGTCGCTAACTTTGATTCGCGCCTGGCGCATTCCTTTAAGATGCTGGAAAAGATCAGGAGCGATTTTAAAGATAAGCTGTTCAGTAATATTATCCATGTCAACGTAAAGCTGAAAGAGGCGCAGAACCAGGGCAGCCATATCTTTGATTTTGATAAATACTGCCGCGGTGCCAAGGACTATTACAGCCTCTCCCGGGAGATTATTACGCAGGAGATCATCGCCAAGGGCATCCCCAGGCCGCAAGAACCGGCTTTAGCAAAGAAAATGCATGCCATCCTTAAGCAGGAATTGCCTAAACTTACCGAAGTCGTATTTAAAGTTTCCGCGCCGCAAGCCAAAGAGGTGTACCTGGCCGGTGAATTCAATAACTGGAAGTTAGACGATACAGGCCGCATGGCCCAGGATAACGGCGCCTGGAGCAAAAAGCTAAAACTCTCTGGCGGCAAATACCGTTACCGTTTTGTTATTGACGGTAATTGGATAGAAGACCCCGCTAATCCTTTAAAAGAGGTTAATCCTTACGGTTCGGTTGATTCCCTGATTGAAATCGGCAGCAAAAAATAAGGGAGGTGTAAAATGGCCTTAAAGAAAAAAAAGGCAAAGAAGAAGGCGGTTAAAAGGAAACCCTTAAAGAAAAAGGTCGCTAAAAAAGTACTGAAAAAGAAACCCGCCAGGAAAACAGTTAAGAAAGCTGCACCTAAGAAGAAACCGGCAGTTGTTAGGGCGAAAAAAGTTAAAGAAAATATCATCGGCAGTATTACGCATTATTTTCCGCATGTCCAGGCTGCGGTGGTCAAATTAAAGGCCCCGTTAGCAGTCGGCGACACAATCAAGGTTAAAGGCCATACAACAGATTTTACCCAAACTATAGCTTCGATGCAGATTGACCGCGTTCCGGTGAATTCGGCTAAAATCGGGGAAGAAATCGGCTTGTTGGTCAAGTCCAGGGTCAGGCAGCACGATTTAGTCTATAAAGTCTAGTAAGAAGGAGGCAGGGGTGAGGCTCTCAGAGGTGGAAAAAAGGGCGAAAAGCTTAGGGATCAGGGATACCTGGAGGCTCTCCAAGAGAGACCTGATTAAAATAATCCAGCGTACCGAAGGCAACACTGATTGTTTTGGCACCAAACGCGGTTCCTGCGAGCAGCTATTGTGCTGCTGGAGGAGCGACTGCATAAGATGAAATACCATTGCCAGATCTGCGACCGCGATATCGATGATTTTGCCAGCCTTGCCCATATCAAGGCTGAAGAATACCTGTTAGACCTGATCAGGCGCGACCATCCTGAATGGCATGAAGCTAAAAAAACCTGCCATAAATGCGTCGAATACTACCGTAAGCTGGTTAAGGAAAACGAAGTATAATCCTAGGGACGGTTCTCAACTCAAAGCTAAAGTGTCCCTATTTAAAGGGACACTTTAAGATTGGCTTGAGAACCGTCCCTAAACTAAAAATAGGATATTTTAGGGTCAGTACTCATAATAAATACGGCGTTAAAACCCGGTAAGTTCAGGTAAAAACCCTGCTCGTATGCAAACCAGAGGAAGGCCAAAGAAGTATAGGATAGTGCGCCTGGACCCTAAAATCAGCCAATTCAGCCCCAGGGGTAAGCCTGGAAGGCCGGATGAGGTAGAGCTGACCATGGATGAATTTGAGGCTTTAAGGCTGGCTGATTATATGGGATTACCCCAGAAAGAGGCAGCCAAATCCATGCATATATCCCAACAGACCTTTAGCCGGATACTTAAAAGGGCGCGTAAGGATACCGCCAACGCGCTGATTAACGGCAATATTATAAAGATACAAGGCGGCCATTACGTAATCAGCTCCCGCGAAGAAGGTAATCTCCCGCAGAATCAGACCAGCCAAACTTAAAAAAACAGCCTTTTTATCCAAATTTACCTGCTTTTACCTTTGTGCTCAACTTCCTATAATATATCTTATGTTAACTTAGGCATATTGGCTAGATTACTATAAAGCTTTGGTATATAATGAGTTAGGTTATACGGTTATTTTCCTGTGGAAAAGAGATTTTTGGCTTACTTAAACTTACCGCCTTATTTTAGGCTTGACATTTCGGTAGGGATTTCTATATGGAACTACTGGGATTTTTTGCCTCTAATCGCCTATTTTATTTGGTGGGCCAATACGTGAGTAAATGCCTGGACAACTGCGGGGTTGAACTGGGTTCCTGCGCCTTCCCTGATCCTTGCCAAAGCCTCTTTTTCGGCTAACCCTGCCCGGTAAGAACGCGAAGAAACCATGGCGTCATAGGCATCCGCGACTGTGACAATCTGCGCAAATATGCTCAACTGGCTGCCTTTTAAGCCATCAGGATAGCCCTTGCCGTCATAGCGCTCATGATGCGACCTGACTACAGAGAGCATCTGCGCGTCCGGAAATACGGGTTTTAAGATCTCCTCCCCTACCTCCGGGTGTTTATTGATAATGCCCCTTTCGCTCTCCGACAAGCTGCTTTTCTTATTCAAGATATCCTCATGGATACCCAGCTTGCCGATATCATGCAGCTGCGCCGCCTTCTTCAATAATTCCGCCTTATCCAGGGGAATCCCCAGCTCAAGCGCGATCTGGTAGGCATATTCACTGACCCGGTCTGAATGGCCGCGGGTATAGGGATCTTTTGCTTCCAGGCTGCGCACCATAGACTGGACTACCTGGTAAAAATAAGCATGTAGTTTTTCCCTGGCCTCGGCCAGGCTTGCTGCCATATCATTAAAGGAGGCGGCAAGCCGGCCAATCTCATCCTGAGAGGATATCTTTACCCGATACCCCAGGTCCCCTTCTGTTATATGCTTAGTGCCGTTAATTAACTTCCTGATGGGGTTAATTATTTCCGCGGAAAAGATAAAGCCCAGGCTTAAAGCAAAGATAACGCCCATCAGTAAGATAGCTATACCCCTATAGAGCAGGCCTTTTTCCGCAAGATAAACATCAGCAGCATCTATATCAATGCCTAATACGGCAACCGGCGCGTTATGCTTATCAAAAACAGGCGCGTACCCCGAAAGCAACCTCCCCCATTCATCAACCGTCAAATTAGTATCCGCGCTCGGGCCGCTAAAAGCCTTAAGCATCTCGGGAAACCTGCCGGCATCGTATTTATCCCCGGGTAAAGAGGTTAACCCCGGGTCAACCACAAACTGCCAGATACCGGCTTTAGCTGTTTTTTTCATTATATAAATATACTTGATCACCGGGTTAACCTGTTTTATCTTGGACAACTGCAAAGCGATGCTCTTAAAGGAAGGGCTATCTACTCCCTGGGAGTTTAGCGGGACATTCCCCAGTTCAACGGCATCAACTGAAAGCGCGGCGGTTTGCGCGATTACCTTCAGCTTATCCCTGAGCTGGTTAAACTGCGACTTTAAGGCGTACCGGAAAAGGATAAAATTACCCAAGAGCGCGACAAATAATAAAGAAAGGATAAAAGATAAGGATACTTTTACGTAAAAACTCTGAAAAAATAATTTTTTACTTTTCATGCAATGATGATATCCTCTAATTTCACTGCGGGGTTATGGTAACGTTTCCTCTTGGAAGTGTTTTTCCCGCATTGGATGGCTTCCTGCGGGCACCAGTGAAGGCAGGCAAAACACTGCTCGCACCGGTGCAGCCATTGCGGCTTGCCATCAGCGAGCCGGATATTTTTTACCGGGCATACCCTTACGCAGGTTGCGCAACCATTGCATTTATCATCTGCCCGGAAATTCTTATCCTCAAACGGCATAAGCGGCGCTGCCAAGGTATAGATCATGTCTGATAAGAACCGGTTAACCAGCCAGTTACCGCGCTCTATTTTACCGGGTTTTTTCGCCTTAACCATCCTGGCGATCTCTCTAATCCTCTCCCCTTCTTGCGCAAACATTTTATTTTGCGCATCTATTGAGCAGATTTCATAAAAAGGCGTGTAATTACCGGGCATGCGGATAAAAAAACCTGCCGCAAGTTTTTGCCCTTGAGACTTAAAGAGCCGCGCGTTTTGCCCAAGCGTATCTGCCGCAAAACCGCCAGCGGTGACAATCGCAAAGAAATATTTATCCGAGCCATTTTTTAGTTTCTTGATAAACCTCCTGACGATCAAAGGCATGCCAAAAGCATAAACCGGATAAACCAGGCCGATCGCCTCTGCCGACAGGTCAAGTTCCTTATCGATCACCGCGGCAAGATTAACAATCTGCGCCTCGCCTAATTCTCCGGCTAAATCCCGGGCGGCTTTTAAACAATTGCCGGTCCCGCTAAAATAGAATATGGTTGTTTTCATGGTTTACTCCTCAATAAATAGATGCTCCGTAGCGATTCAAAGAAGATAATTACCACCAGGATAATCATTACCGCCGAAAGCCCGGCATTTAAGGTC
>JAQUAP010000090.1 GCA_028687205.1 Candidatus Omnitrophota bacterium | reverse complement strand
ATTAATAATCCGCACGCCTTTTTTCATCAACGCGAATTGCGCGGTAGATATGATATGTTTGGTTTCATCGGTTAAAGGGGTATGCACCGTAATATAATCGGATTGTTCAAAGAGTTCTTTTAGCTCCACTACCTTGATCCCTAAGGATTCGGCGACATCCCGCGATAAAAACGGGTCATACGCCAAAACCCGCATCCCGAAAGATAGGGCCCGCTTGGCCACTTCCTTGCCGATCCTGCCAAAACCGATTATACCCAGCGCCTTGCCATAAAGCTCAACGCCCATAAACTTGGAACGCTTCCATTCGCCTTTCCTGGTAGAGGCATTTGCCTGCGGAATATTCCTGGAGAGCGAAAGGATCATGCTCATGGCATGTTCGGCCGTAGAAACAGTATTGCCGCCGGGCGTATTCATGACAATGATCCCTTTTTGCGTCGCGGCGTCCAGGTCGACATTATCCAGGCCAACGCCGGCGCGGCCGATAACCTTTAACTTTTCCGCGGCATTGATGATATCCCTGGTAACTTTAGTGGCGCTTCTTACTAAAAGAGCGTCATAATCCCGGATCGCTGTTTTTAACTCCTCGGGCTTTAATTCTGTTTTAACGTCGACGTGGAATTCTTTTACCTCTTTGAGGATTTTTAAGCCTTCATCCGCTAACGGGTCACTGACTAAAATTTTAATCATCTCTGGCTCCTTATTTCAAGAATACTTCTCCTGCCGCCCTTACCCCTGCGCCCATCTGGAATTTATATCCCAGCTGCGCCAGGACTTTTTCTAAACAGGAAATACCGACGATAATATCAAACTCCTCGATAAAACCCATATGGGCTATCCTGAATATCTTGCCTTTTAATTCTGCCTGGCCGCCGGCGATGGTGACGCCGTAAGTATCGCGCATGGTCTTAACTAATTTTTCTCCGTCAATGCCGGCAGGGACCTTGACCGCGGTAACGACATCCGAACCGTCTTTAGGGGAAAATAATTCTAACCCTAAGGCCTTTACCGCGGCACGCGTTGCCTCCGCCATTTTTTTATGCCTGGCAAAAACTGCCTCCAGGCCGTCCTGTTTTAATAGCTTCAACGCCTCGTTAAGGGCGACGATCAGGGTGATCGCCGGGGTAAACGGGGTATCGGTCTTATCCAGCGCCTGCTTGGCTTTTCTTAAATCAAAATAATAGCGCGGGCTCCTGGAACCCTCGATTAACTTAGCTGCTTTGGGGCTGACGGATATAAAACCCAAACCCGGAGGAAGCATAAGGCCTTTCTGGGAACCGGAGACGACGATATCACACGACCAGTCATCGGTCTTTAAGTCAATCGCGCCTAAACCGCTGATCGCATCCACCACCAGTACTGCCTCGCTATTTTTCACTACCCTTCCGCAGGCGGCAATATCATTGGCTACGCCGGTCGAGGTCTCGCATAAGGTAAGTAATACCGCTTTTATCCTGGGATTGGCTTTTAATTTTTTCTCTATATCCGCCGGGTCTGCCGCCTTTCCCCATTCCACGTCAATGATTTCCGCGCTTATCCCATAAGCCTTGCAGATCTCTGTCCAGCGCTCGCCGAATTTACCGGCTTGTATGACCAGGGCAGTATCGCCGGGTGAGAGGATATTGGCCACCGCTGCCTCCATCGCGCCGGTGCCCGAAGAAGCTAAAATAAAAATGTCATTTTTGGTCTGGAATACGAACTTTAACCCGTCGGCCGCTTCTTTTAAGATGGCCTGGAATTGCGGGGTGCGATGGTGGATGATCGGACGCGCCATTGCCGCGCGGACCTCAGGCGGTAAAGGCGTCGGCCCCGGAGTCAATAAATAATTCTTTCTCATTTCACAAATCTCCTTTTTATCTCCTGCCTACTGATTTTATTTTTTCTTCTGCGGCATAATCACCTCGTCCACCAGGCCATAGGCCTTGGCTTCTTCGGCAGACATGAAATAATCCCGGTCTGAATCTTTTTTTACTTTTTCCAGCGACTGGCCGGTATGGTGCGAGATTATCTCGTTGATTTTATCGCGCATCTTTAAGATTTCCTGGGCGTGGCGCGAGATATCTTCGGCCTGTCCCTGGACTCCGCCCCAGGGCTGATGGATCATAATCCTTGAATTCGGCAGGGCCTGGCGCTTACCCTTGGTGCCGGCGCATAAAAGCAGCGCGCCCATGCTGGAGGCCTGGCCTACGCAATAAGTCGAGATATCACATTTTACAAACTGCATCGTATCATAAATGGCCAGGCCCGCGGTAACCGACCCGCCCGGAGAATTAATGTAAACATTGATATCCTTGCCCACATCTTCCATCTGCAGGAATAATATCTGGGCGATGATGAGATTCGCGACATAGTCATCTATGGGCGTGCCGATAAAAACGATGCGGTCCTTAAGCAGGCGGGAATAAATATCGTAGGCCCGCTCGTAACCTCTTGAGGTCTGCTCTATAACCATGGGAACCAAAGTCTGCATTTTTGTCTCCATTTTTTCCTCCTTTATTCTAGCTTCCAACTGGCCTCCCTGAATAAAAACTCCATCACCCGGCGCGGCATATGGTCATCGAGCGCGATATTCTCTTTTTTGGCTATCGCGCTTAAGACCAGGTAAATCTTAACCTGCTTCTGCGCCTCGGGCTCTAACTCCTTACGCATTTTTTCATCCTGCTCTTCTATTTTTTCGCGCGGCACGCCTTTTAAGGCTAAATCCACCTTGCTCTGGCGCAGCATATCTTCAAGCTGGCGCTTGACCAGGCCTTGCGGCAATTTAAAATCCACCTTCTTAATCAGGCCTTCAATAATCGCGCTCTCTATCTTCTGGCGCTCGGCATTTTCCTTCTGGATAAAAATCTGCCTTTCCAGGACTTTTTCTAATTCC
>JAQUAP010000089.1 GCA_028687205.1 Candidatus Omnitrophota bacterium | reverse complement strand
GGATATGCCCGCCGTCAAGTATAGGCAAGGGTAAAAGATTAAAAATAGCCAGGCTGATGGATAATACCGCCATTAAGTGCAATATCGCAACCACTCCCAGCTGGGCAGCTTTAGAAGTAATAAAGAATATGCCTAACGGCCCGGTCATGGATTCGCGCATGGACAGGCGCCCGGTAACCAGGCGGCCAAGCGCGGCATAGGTCATCACCGTTAGGTCCCAAGATTTACGCAACCCTAAGCCAAATGATTTAAAGAACCCGTGCCTTACCTTAATTACTTCATTAAAAGGGCTGATGCCCAGGAGGCCGACTTTACGCTTCTGGCCGATCTGGTTTTCTAAGACCTTTTCCTTAAGCCTGACATTAACCGTGGATTCTTTGCCCAGCCTTAAGAAAGAAACATCTACCGCTTCCGCTGTCTTCCGGGTATAAATCACCTTCTGTATGTCTTCCCAGGTTTCCGTTTTCCGGCCGTCTATGGCGGTAATGACGTCCCCGGCCTGTAATCCCGCCTGCTTAGCCCCGAAATCATCGATCAGCCCGCCTATTTTAGTGGTCAGCGTAGGGTAGCCGATAAAAAATATCATCCAGAAGAGCAGGATCCCTAAGACATAATTAAGCAGCGGCCCGCAGAAGATTATCCAGAAGCGCTTACCCGGGGCCTGGGAAAAATACTCGTCGGGTTTGCCGCTATATTCCTCTAAATTGTCTCCGGCCATTTTTACGAATCCGCCTAAAGGAACGGCGCTGACCGTATAATCCGTGCCACTTTTCTTCTTGCGGAATAATACCTTGCCGAACCCTAAAGAAAACTGCTCCACCCGCACGCCTATTTTTTTGGCGATAATAAAATGGCCGAATTCATGCACCACGATTAAAACGCTTAAGATAAAAAGGAATATGGCTAAGCCTAGCATCTTTTAGTTTAACCTCGCTATCGCTTTAGCTGCTTCCTGCCTGGCCCAGCCATCCGCCTGCAGGAGATCGCTTAATGTTGGATTCAGCTTATGCGTATGAGAGCGCATAACCCTGGCGACAACCTCCGGGATATGCGTAAACTTTAGTTTCTCTTTTAAAAATTCAGCTACCGCCACTTCGTTAGCGGCATTTAAAACACAGGGCAAACTCCCTAATTCACGGGCAGCCTCATACGCTAAGGCTAAGCAGGGGAATTTTTTAAAATCCGGCTTTTCAAAATGCAGGGCAGCCAGTTTATAGAAATCTATTTCCCCAAGCCGGCTCTCTAACCTGCGCGGATAGCTTAGCGCGTACTGGATAGGGATGCGCATATCCGTAATGGATAGCTGCGCGATTAAAACTCCGTCAATAAACTCAACCATCGAATGAACCAGGGCCTCCGGATGCACCAGGACTTTGATTTGAGCGGCATCCAGCCCGAACAAGAACATCGCCTCCAATAATTCCAATCCCTTGTTCATCAGGGTCGCCGAATCGACCGTAATCTTCCGGCCCATCTTCCATCTGGGGTGCCTGAGCACCTGCTTTAAGCGGATATTTTTTAACGCCTGCCTGCTTAATTTACGCAAAGGCCCGCCCGAGGCAGTAAGATATATTTTTTTTATTGCCCGGCTGTCTTCTCCTTCAAGGCACTGCCAGATTGCCGACTGTTCGCTGTCAATCGGTATAAGCGTCACTTTCTTTTTACGCGCCAGGCGCGTGATGAGCGGCCCGGCCATAACCAGAGCCTCTTTATTGGCTAAAGCAATATCTTTGCCGCTCTCTATCGCGCTCACCAGGGGCATCAGGCAGCTTGCGCCGCTGATGGCAAAGACAACCTGGTCGATGCGCTTATCCCTGACTAATTCTTCTAAACCTCCAAGGCCGCTAAAAACCTTTAAGCCGGGTTTGATTTTTTTTGAAAGAGCCGCTGCCCGAGCCTTGTCATTTACGCAGACCGCTAAGGGCTTAAATTCCCTGATCTGGGCGGATAATCTATCTATATCCGCGTTAACGCTTAAAGCCACGACCTTAAATCTATCCGGGTAGTTGCGTATCACGCTAAGCGTGTTTTCGCCGATGGAACCGGTTGCCCCGAGTATCGCGATATTTCTCATCTAATGATTGCGCTCATGTAAAAATAAAAAACCGGGGCGACAAACAAGAGGCTGTCAATCTCATCCAGCACTCCGCCCATCCCGGGGAATATCCTGCCTGAATCCTTCACTTCGCAATCGCGCTTAATCAGGGATTCGGAGAGGTCCCCTAACTGGCCTAATAGGCCCATGCCGATACCCAGCATTATAAGGTGAAAATACCCGAATCCAAAAATTGGCTTACAGATTAATGCCGCAATGATGCTAAAAATCAGGCCGCCGAGAGCGCCTTCCACCGTCTTCTTCGGGCTGATGCGCGGCAAAAGCGCGTGCTTGCCGAAACGACTGACCACCAGATACGCCCCTATATCTCCGGACTTGGTAATCAATAAGACCGCAGCCAACAGCCCCATACCGCCATCGAGATACCTGACCTTAATCAGAAAACTGAAAAACCAGGAGACATAGATTATCCCAAACAGGGTAGTGGATATATCTACGATAGCGCCGGAATTACGGCGGCGCTTAAACTGCATCAGGATAAGGAATAATAATGCCAGTACAATAAACAGGAGTTCCCAGCCTTTAGTCAGCTCAAAACGGGACATCGTGGATAATGGTATAACCATGCCTAAACCGATGCCGAAATATTTATACGCGTTTATCCCCTTCTTATCCAGCATGCTGAAAAACTCATACAGCCCGCCGATAATAAAAAGGGTGACGACCACGCCGCAGAGCCAGTCAATAAATAAAACCCCGGTAATCATCGCGATAAGCAAAATAGAGGTAATTATCCTTTTCAATAGCATTTTTAGATACCTCCGAAACGCCTCTCCCTTGACTGGTATTCCTTAACCGCCTCTTTTAAATCCCCGGCGCCAAAATCCGGCCACAAC
>JAQUAP010000088.1 GCA_028687205.1 Candidatus Omnitrophota bacterium | reverse complement strand
TAGAGAAATCTCAGGCCAAAGAAGACGAATTGATGAATATTGTTTTGGATGCCGGAGCCGAAGATATGAAAGCGGATGAAAAAAATTATGAAGTATTTTGCGCGCCGCAGAATTTTGAAAAGGTAAAACAGGCCCTGGAGGCCAAAGGCATTAAAACCCAGGACGCCGAAGTTACCATGATCCCTTCGTCGACGATTAAATTGGTCGGTAACGATGCCAAGCAGCTATTGTCTTTGATCGATACCCTGGAAGAGCATGATGACGTAGAACACGTCTATGCCAACTTTGACATACCGGATGAGATAATTGAGAGTATGGCCGCAGAATAAAAATGAAGATACTGGGGATTGACCCGGCTTTAACGATAACGGGGTACGGCCTGGTGCAGGCCAGGGGCAGCAGGCTATCCCTGGTAGAGGCAGGGATAATCTCTACATCGGCAAAAGAAACAATCACGCGGCGTTTGGATAAAATATACCGCGGTATCGTAAAATTAATATCCGATACCTCTCCTGATGTTTTAGTTTTGGAGAAGATCTACGCGCATTACCGCCATCCCACGACAGCTTATATCCTGGGCCAGGCGCGCGGAGTAATCTGTTTAGCCTGTGCTACAAAAAATATACCTTTGGTAGAATACGCGGCTACGCGGGTAAAGAAGGCGGTAGTGGGGCAGGGCTTAGCCTCTAAAGTCCAGGTGCAGAGGATGGTGGCAGGGTTGTTGGGTTTAAGCAGTTTGCCTAAATATACGGATATTACGGATGCCTTGGCTTTGGCTATTGCCCATAGTTATATTGTGAGGCCAAAAATATGACCCGTTCGCCGGGCTCAGGGTCATCCTGAGCAAGTGACGAGCAAAGTAAGGAGCAAATCGAAGGATGATTTCCAGGATAGCGGGAAAGATAATCGAGAAAGGGAATAATTATTTAGTGGTTGATACCAATGGCCTGGCGTATCAGGTCTTTGTCCCGACCACGGTCATGCAGCGGATAGACGCGTCTTTGGCGCCTGACGGTAAAATATGCCTGCAGACTTTTCATTACCTGCAGTCTGACCCGGCCAAGAGTATACCCGTTTTAATCGGCTTTTTGAACGATATTGAAAAAGATTTCTTTGAAATTTTTATCACTGTCTCCGGTATCGGCCCGCGCGCGGCGCTTAAAGCGCTGAATAAGCCCATATCCGAGATTGCCCGGGCAATCGACGAAGGAGATTTAGTTTTTTTAAAATCGCTTCCCGGCATAGGCGAGCAGAGGGCAAAAGAGATCATTGCCAAGCTGCAGAATAAAATCGGCAGGTTCGGGCTTATCCAGGACCGTAAGAGTAAGGATACTTCGGTTAAGGCCAAAGATATTGCCGAAGAGGCCTTAGCTGTCCTTTTACAGTTAGAATACAAGCGCGCGGAAGCTTTGCAGATGATTAAAAAATCCCTGGAGGCCTCCGCGGATATCAATACCACCGAGGAGCTTTTGAACCTGGTATATAAACAGAAAAAGTTAAAATGAACCCACAGGATAACCGAAAGTCAGTGATTGAGGCCCTGCTCTTTGCGAGCGAAAAGCCGTTAGCCCTAGAGCAGATAAGAGTTGTTTTAGATAACCTGGATGCAAATGAAGTACGCAGGTTGCTCGAAGAATTAAAACTTGAATACGAGGAAGCTAACCGCGGCATACGTATTGCCGAGATAGCCGGCGGTTTCCAGATGCTTACCGCGGCGCCTTTCGCGCCTTTCCTCAAGAAACTATTCAAAGACCGCAATACCGAAAAATTATCCAAGCCTGCCTTAGAGACGCTGGCGATTATTGCCTATAAGCAGCCTCTGACCAGGAGCGAAATAGAATTATTGCGGAATGTTAATGTCGACGGAGTAATCAAGAGCTTGGCGGATAAAGACCTTATCCGTATCGCAGGGAGAAAAAAGGCCCCCGGAAGGCCATGCGTCTACGGCACAACCCGGCAGTTCTTAGAGCATTTCGGGTTAAAGTCACTGGATGATTTGCCTAAAATAGAAGATTTTTCGGCGCTGGCCGAGAAGAAAGACCTTGTGGCTATCGAGTTAGAGGAAGAAAAGAAAGCGGAGGAACCAGATGAATCTTAAAAACTTACGCCAGAAAATAGATAATTTAGACAAAAAGATAATCCAGCTTTTGAACGCGCGCGCCAGAATCACCCTGGACGTCGCGAGCGTAAAGTCTAAAAGCGGCAGGAGTATCTACGCGCCTGAGCGCGAGAAAGAAGTCTTAAAAAAGGCAGTCCTTTTAAGCAAGGGGCCGTTGGACATACGGGCGCTGGAAGCAATCTATCGCGAAATTATGTCTTCCAGCCTTGCCCTGGAGAAGCCTTTGAAGATAGCCTATATGGGCCCGGAGGCATCTTTCAGCAATCTGGCGGCTTTAAAGAGATTCGGTTCACAGGTAAGTTATGTGGCCTGCGGCAGTATCACGGATGTATTTTTAGAGGTAGAGAGGGATGCCGCGGATTACGGCGTCGTGCCTGTTGAGAATTCCATTGAAGGGGCGGTCACGCATACCTTGGATATGCTGGTAGATTCGGACCTGAAAATCTGTTCGCAGATAATCCTGGATGTGGCGCACAATCTTTTAGCGAATTGCGCAAAGGATAAAATCAAGCGGGTATATTCTAACCCCCAGGTTTTAGCCCAATGCCGCATCTGGCTCCAGGAAAATTTACCTAAGGCAGAGCAAATTGAAGTCTCCAGCACTACGCGTGCTTCCCAGATTGCCGCAAAAGAAAAAAATAGCGCGGCAATAGCTTCATTATTGGCGGGTAAAGTCTATAAACTGAAAGTAATCGAGCGCGATATCGAAGATTCGCCGCATAATATTACGCGTTTCTTTGTCATCGGCAAGACTGACGCCGGAAAGACCGGGGATGACCGGACATCCATCCTTTTTTCAATTAAAGATAAGGTGGGGGCGCTGCACGATATGCTTATACCCTTCAAAAAGTATAAGATTAACCTGACCAAGATTGAATCCCGT
>JAQUAP010000043.1 GCA_028687205.1 Candidatus Omnitrophota bacterium | reverse complement strand
AGGAGAATTTAGAGCTGATTGCTTCGGAGAATTTCACTTCCCTGGCTGTGCTTGAGGCGCAAGGCTCTGTCCTGACGAATAAATATGCCGAGGGGTACCCCAGCCACCGCTGGTACGGCGGTTGCGAGAATATGGATGCGGTAGAGAACCTGGCTATCGAGCGGGCCAAAAAGTTATTCGCTGCCGAACACGTTAATGTGCAGGCGCATTCAGGCTCGCAGGCGAATATGGCGGTTTATTTTGCGGCGGTTGAGCCGGGGGATACGGTCTTAGCGATGGACTTAGCTAGCGGCGGGCATCTTACGCACGGGCATCCGCATAATTTTTCCGGCAGGTTTTTTAAAATGGTCGGCTACGGCGTAAACCGCAAGACCGAGATGCTGGACTATGATTTGATTATGGATTTAGCTAAAAAACATAAGCCGAAAATGATCCTTGCCGGAGCTTCAGCCTATCCGCGCAAGATGGATTTCAAGGTTTTTAGAAAAATATGCGATAAGGTCGGCGCTTATTTATTCGTGGATATGGCGCATATCGCGGGCCTCGTCGCCGCAGGCGTCCATCCTTCACCCGTCCCTTACGCGGAATTTGTTACTTCCACTACGCATAAAACTTTACGCGGGCCGCGCGGCGGGTTTATCATCTGCCGCAGGGAGTTTGCCAAACAGATTGACGCCCAGATTTTCCCCGGGATCCAGGGCGGGCCGCTGATGCATGTAATCGCAGCCAAGGCCGTATCGTTTAAAGAGGCGATGAGCCCGAAGTTCCGCACTTACCAGCGGCAGGTAGTCAGGAATTGCAAGGAGTTAGCTAAATATTTAGCGCAAAAAGGTTTCCGCATTGTTTCCGGCGGGACAGATAACCATTTAATGCTGGTGGACCTAAGTGAAAAAGGGGTTACCGGCAAAGACGCCTCGGATATATTGGGTGAGGTCAATATCACGGTGAACAAAAACCTGATACCTTTTGACAAGAAGGGCGCCGGTGTAACCAGCGGCATCCGTATCGGAACGCCGGCAGTGACTACGCGCGGCCTAAAAGAATTCCATATGCATAAAATCGCCCAGTTTATTAATGGCGCGATAGAAGCAAGCGATAATCCTAAAAAATTAGAAATAATCAGGAAGGAAGTCTTAAGTTTAGCCAAGCGGTTCCCGTTATACCCGCAGTTAGTGAAAGAAAAATGAAGAAAAAGAAGATTCTGCATCAAAGGCCGAGCTGGGATGAGTATTTTATAGATGTTGCCCGGCTCGTCGCCAAAAGGGCAACCTGCCTGCGCCGCAGCGTAGGCGCGGTCCTGGTAAAAGATAAAAGGATACTGGCTACCGGTTATAATGGCGCGCCCTCGGGCTTAAAACATTGCGTTGATGTCGGCTGTATGCGCCAGAAGCTTAAAATCCCTTCGGGAGAACGCCACGAGCTCTGCCGGGCATTGCATGCCGAGCAGAATGCCTTAATCCAGGCTTCCTTATACGGGATAAGCGTCAAAGGCAGCACGCTTTACGCTACCTGCCAGCCCTGCGTTATCTGCGTCAAGATGTTGATTAACGCCGGGATAAAAGAAATCGTGATTGCCGGGGCTTACCCGGATAAAATGGCCGCGGAGTTTTTAAAAGAAGCCGGGATAAAAGTAAAGAAAATAAAATAAAATAGAATGAGATGCCCCTATTGCAGTTATAAAGAAGACAAGGTGGTGGATTCGCGCGCTACCGCGGAGGAATCCGCTGTACGCAGACGCCGCGAATGCCTCAAGTGCGGCAAGCGCTTTACTACCTACGAATATATCGAAGAGGTCTCGCTCATGGTGATCAAGAAAGACGGCCGCCGCGAGCCGTTTGACCGCAAAAAAATCCTCGCCGGAGTCATCCGCGCCTGCGAGAAGAGGCCGGTGAGCATTGAAAAGATGGAAGAGATCGTCACCTGGGTTGAACGGGCGATCCAGAAAAAGAGCGACCGCGAAGTATCTTCCAGCCGTATCGGGGAATTGGTGATGGAGAAGTTAAAGTCACTGGACGATGTCGCCTATGTGCGTTTTGCCTCGGTCTACCGGCAATTTAAAGACGTGGGCCAGTTTATGGTGGAACTAAAAGATATCCTGGGAAAAGAAAAGCCGGGAGCGCGCCAGGCAGCTAAATCCAGGTAAAAAGGAAAATCAGATGGTAGAGATGGAACTGAACAAGATCGTGATTGACGAGAAGAGGCATGACCAGCTGATTGTCTTAAAAGAGAAAAACGGGGAGCGGGTCTTACCCATTGTTATTGGTTTAGCTGAGGCCTCGGCAATAAAAATGAAGATCAGCGGTTTTGCGCCGCCGCGGCCCTTAACCCATGACCTGCTGCATTCAACCATAGAATTCTTGGAAGCGACGGTTGAGAAGGTGATCATTGATAAATTAGAAGAGAATACTTTTCACGCCAAGTTAATCCTCAAGACCTCAACGGGCAATGAAAAGGCGATTGATGCCCGTCCCTCGGATAGCATTGCGCTCGCGGTAAGGGCGCACGCGCCCATATTTGTCGAAGACGAGATTATCAAACAGTCGGCAATATTCAATCAAGACAAATAATGATATTTTGCTCTCAGGGTATTGCTCGCGCGCTGAAAATTTTCGCCGAGTGCTACGGTTTACGGCTCACTCCCGGAAAGACTTACGCGGGGTGCAATTCCTCCGTTCGCCGTAAATCCTTGCACTCATCTGCCGAAAATTTTCTAATGCGCGCTCACAACACCCTTCGGCAAAATATCAATACTTATGCTTAAATTCACATCAAAAGATAAAGATATCCTTAAAGAGATTTATAATTTCGCCAAGAACAGGCGCGTAAAGCTTTATTTGGTGGGCGGGATTTTGCGCGACCTGATCCTGGCAAGGCAAAAGCCGAACCCGGATTTTGATTTTGCCATTAAAAAGGGAGCAATAAGCTTTGGCCGCAGCCTGGCCAATAAGCTAAAGGCAGGCTTTGTGGTTTTAGACCGGGAGCATGGCGCCTGCCGTATCGTAAAAAAAACAGGCGCAAAAATATATACCTTTGATTTTTCGGATTTTCGCGGCAAGAATTTAGAAGGAGATTTACGCAAGCGCGATTTCACTATAAATGCAATCGCCCTGGAACTGGAAAAAGTCTTTGACGCTAAAGATTTAAGCAGCGCGCTGATAGACCCTTACGGAGCCAGGGAAGACTTAAAACGCAAAATAATCCGCGTAGTCGATAGGCAATCTTTCCGCGAAGACCCGCTGCGTATTTTACGCGCTTTTAGTTTTACTGCGCGTTTAGGTTTTAAAATCGATAAAGAGACGCTTAAGCAGGCAAGGGCCAAAAAAGCGAAATTAGCCAAAGTTTCTTTTGAGCGCGTACGTGATGAGTTATTCAAGGTCTTTGACAGCGAGAAGGCTTATGCCTGCCTGGCGGCTTTGGATAAATTGAAAATACTGGAGATTATTTTCCCCGAGATAAAGAAGATGCGCAGGATCGGCCAGGGGCCGTACCATCACCTGGATGTCTGGCAGCATACCTTAGAGTCGGTCCGGCAGATAGAATTAATCTTTAAGGAGGCCAGGGGAAAAGCCATCCGCGATTTTCTGGATGCGTATATTTCCGCGGACAGGTCGCGCAGGCAGCTCTTAAAATTAGCCGCCTTCCTGCATGATGTCGGTAAGCCTGCGACCCTGCGCCGGAAAAAAGGCAGGATTACTTTTCACGGCCACGAAAGGGTGGGGGTGATTTTAAGCGAGGATATCGCCAGGAGGCTCAGGCTTTCCAATGACGAATTATATTCTCTACGCAAGATGATTCTTTGCCATTTGCGGCCAGGGTACCTCGCCGACAGCGAGTACCCTAGCCCAAGAGCAAGATTCCGTTTTTTCCGGGACGCGGGAGCTGAGGCATTAGCGGTTTTATTATTATCATTAGCTGACCAGCGGGCAACTAAAGGGCCTTTGACCACGGCAATCTCCCGCCGGCGGCATGAAAGGGTAGTCAGCCGTTTAATCCAGGAGAACTTAAAGAAGAGTAAAGAAAAGAAAAAAGCCCGGTTGGTTAACGGTAATGATATAATGAAAGAGTTCAAGCTCTCTCCTTCGCCATTAATCGGTAAAATTTTAGCCGAGATAGAAGAGCTTCAGGCGATCGGTAAGCTAAAAACCAGGGCAGAGGCCCTTAAGGCAGCGGCAAGATTAGTCAAATGAAAAAGATAATTATCATTGTGCTCGTCCTGGCTATTCTGATTAGCGGCGGCATAATCTACCTGAATAATGTTTTCCTGCCCACAAAAATCAAATCCCTTATCATTCAAGGCATAGAAGAGCGTACCAATGCTAAAGTTACCCTTGAATCGGTCAGGGTCAATATATTTAAGGGATTGGTTTTAAAGGATCTGGGTATCTACCAGGAGGAAACCGCGCTGCTTAAGGTTAAAGAGGCTTCCTGCATATTTTTACCCTGGTCGCTGCTGGAAAAAAAGATCGCTATTCCCTTTATAAGCCTTAAATCGCCGCAAATTTTCCTGGAGAGAAGAAAAGACAATACTTTTAATCTGGAAGATCTAGTTGTCCCCCGGGGGGAGCCCCCTGTTAATACTCCTTCTCCCGCTTCCAGTCCGCAGGCCAAAGCGCCTGCCGCTAAAACCAAAAAAGGGTTCACTGTCTTATTCTACCGGCTTAGCATATCCAAAGCTAAAATTATTTTCCGGGACGCGACTTTCAGCCCGCCCTACGAGAGTTCTTTAGAAAATATTAATATCGTTATCCAATTATCATTACCGTCTTTGGTAAAGTTCAAACTTTCCGCTTTCATTCCGGCTGCCCAGCCGGTAAATATATCCGCCTCCGGAGTATTTAATCCTCCTAGGCGGGAATTAAGCGCAAAATTGAACGTGAATAATTTTTCTCCCGAAGCATTCTCGGTTTATTATCAGAAGGCAGGCCTGAAAATAGCCGGATTGCTTAGCCTGGCCTCTGATATTAAGATGAAAGACGGCATCCTTTATGCCGATACCCAGGCCCAGGGTAAGAATTTAAATATTCAGCAGAAGAATATTTCCGTTAAGGCGGATACAGCCTTAAGAGTCAACTTAGCGTATGGCTTAAGTGATAGAAAACTTCAATATTCCGGGAGCGGCAAGATTTCCAACGCCCTTATCTCGGGACTGAAGTTTATTGATACGCTAAGCGCGCTTGGCGGCAACGTGGTTTTTAATAATTTAGGGCTAAGCACGGAAAATTTAACCGCCGCTATTTTCGGTATCCCTGTCAGCGGCAAGGTAATCCTGAATAATTTTAATGACCCCGCGCTGAGCATCAAGGCAAACGCCGGCCTTAGCCTGGAGGTCTTACAGGCTGTATTAAAGGATAAATTAAAATTTAATTTTCCGGGGATAATGAATGGCCAGGGTAATTTGTCTTTAGCGTGGGAGGGTAAGCTTAAAGAAGCAGGCGGCCCTGCCTTGACGCTATGGCTGGATGTAGTTAATGCCGATGTGAAGTTAGTAAAATTAGAGCAGCCTATTCAGAATATTAATGGCAGGATAACTTTTACGAGGGGTGCGCGCCAGGCGTTTCCGCTCCTGGATATCGCCTTAAAATCCGATACGCTTACCTTAGCCTCTCTTTTAAGCTTGCAGAATAAGCTGCTTAAGGTATCTAAATGTTCAGGGTATTATTTTGCTTCCGCTTTTTCCCTGGCCGGCAATATTGATAACGTAAATCCACGCGTAACCAATGTTGATTTAAGCGGAGAATTAAGCGTTGATTTAAAAGATTTAAAATACGTCTTACCTAAACTTAAAGAGCAGCTGGCTAAGGCCAGGCCGGAAGGTAAGGTTAAGGCGCAATTTAATTTATTCGGCAATATTAATGACCCGAAAGGTTACGTTATCAATGCCCGGCTGGCTAGCGAGGCGATTTCTTTGTACGGTTTAAGAGGGACGGATTTATTTGTCAGTTATGCCCAGGCCAACGGCTTAGCCAGCGTCGAGAGTGCCCGCCTGTCTTTATACAGCGGTTCACTGGAAGCAGCTTTTACCGTCAACCTTAGCTCTAAAGACACCCCTTATTGGTTTACCGCTGCCCTGCAAGGCGTAGAGGTTAAAGAGTTGAAAAAAGATACCCCGGCCAAAAATAAAGATATCTCAGGGATTATCCAGGGAGAGGTTAAGGCAAACGGATTTTTAAGCGACCCGGCTAATTCGCTGGGGGCAGGCAGGATCGCCATTACCAAGGGCAGGCTCTGGGAACTGGATTTATTCAAGGGCCTGGGTAAATTATTATTCTCCCAGGAGTTTGCTAATATCATCTTCTATGAAGGGGCCTGTTCCTTTGTTATCCAGGATAAATCTATCTCTACCGAAAACCTGTTATTAAAAAGCAATGTGCTTAACCTCTCCGGCCCGGTCAGGATCGGGTTTGATAATTCCCTTAACGCCAGGCTTAATGTCGATATTCTCAGCGAACAGATCCCCTTAAGCGGCACTTTTAAAGATGTCACTACCGCGATAATCAGCGAGACCGGAAAATTCGCGGTGATTGTTGTCAGCGGTACGCTTAAAGAACCGAAATACAGTTTTCAGGCTGCGGTAACGGATATTATCCAGGGGTTAGCCGATACTTTTCTTAAAAAATTATAATATTTATGGTATAATTAGAAAAACTAATAAAACAAAAAGGAGGAAGTAAATGTTT
Source organism: Candidatus Omnitrophota bacterium (assembly GCA_028687205.1). Classification (GTDB taxonomy): domain Bacteria; phylum Omnitrophota; class Gorgyraeia; order Gygaellales; family Profunditerraquicolaceae; genus UBA6233. The sequence continues at coordinate 5,566 of JAQUAP010000043.1, read as the reverse complement.
ATGGAAAAAGCCGGAAGGGTAAAGTTTTTGGTCCTGGCGTTACTCTGCGTTTTTGCTTCAGCGTTTATAGCAAATGTTTATGCGGATGATGGAAAAGCCTGGGCGCAGGAAGAGGCGTTTAGACAAGCCCAGGAACCTAATCTTGTTCCCATAGAAAGCTACCGTCAGGAATTAGGTAAGGCAGTTATAGTAGCGGAAGAGGCTTACGCGCAGGAATGGGATACCCGCGCGCGTTTTTATCCCGCCTCAAGAGCTAAAAACCAGTCGGGTAAAGTCGGGTTAGCGTCCGTGGCTTCAGAGTACAGCTATCAAGTGAAGGCCTTTGGTAAAATTCCTGTCGAATTCGCCATCGGCTCTAAATATATCACGATAAATAATTCTACCGCCGTTAAGCTGCCGACGCAATTGACGACAGTATCCTTTGGCGCGGAAGCTACTTTCCCTTTCTTTAACTTTGATAAAACCTATTTCACTATCGGCCTGGCGCCTTCGTTTTACACCGATAACTGGAATTTCCGCTCTGAGTCGTTTCACCTGAATCAACGCTATTTCATGATCTACCAGCCGGATGAGAAGTGGACCTTTGTTTTGGGAGCGCAGTATGAACCCGGTTCTAAGCCCGCGGTTTCACCGATCGCCGGTCTTATCTACAGGCCTAATGACCAGCTTACTTTTAACATTATTCCCAGTAACCCGGAGATCTCTTATGCGTTGAATAAGAAATGGACGGTTTTTGCCGAAGGGGCCTGGGTCGCCGAGGAATATAAGGTAAACCAGGGCGAATTTAATAAGAACGCGGTGCTTAATTATAACGAGATACGCACGGGTGCGGGCATAAGGTATGCGTTAAATAAATATATCGAGAGTTCGTTCTCTCTGGGCGGGGTCTTTAACCGCGCTATTGAATACCGGCAGGATAGCCTGGGCAAGGTCGCGCTTAAGAACGGGTTCTACACTGAATTCCGCCTGGATATTGTAATGTAATATGGTTAGCCATAAAATATTCCTCAGCGAAAGGGATATCCCCAAAAAATGGTATAACCTGGCCGCGGATTTACCCACTCCGCTTCTTCCTCCGCTCGGGGCAGACGGCAGCCCCTTAGAGCCTAAGATGCTGGCTAAAGTCTTTCCGATGAATTTAATCGAGCAGGAGGTATCCACCAAACGCTGGATAGATATTCCGGAAGAGATTTTAGGGATTCTTTACCGCTGGCGCCCGGCGCCTTTACGCCGGGCAGTCTACCTTGAACAATACCTGAAAACTCCGGCGCGGATTTATTACAAGGATGAAAGCGTAAGCCCCGCCGGCAGCCATAAGCCCAACACCGCCGTAGCGCAGGCCTGGTACAACAAAAAATTCGGGATAAAAAAATTAACCACGGAAACCGGCGCCGGGCAATGGGGATGCGCCCTGGCCTTTGCCTGCAATATCATCGGGCTGGAATGCAAGGTTTTTATGGTGCGCATCAGTTTTGACCAGAAGCCCTTGCGCAAAACGATGATGCAGGTCTGGGGGGCAAAATGTGTGGCCAGCCCCAGCAATGAGACCAGTGCCGGAAGAGAAATTTTAGCGAAGATGCCGTCCACCCCGGGAAGCCTGGGGATGGCGATCAGCGAAGCGGTAGAAGAAGCAGTTTCAGATAAGAGCGGCAAGACCCGTTATTCTTTAGGCAGCGTATTAAACCACGTATTGCTGCACCAGACGATTATCGGCTTAGAGGCCAAGAAGCAACTGGCTTTAGCCGGGGAAAAGAAGCCGGATATTATTATCGGCTGCGTCGGCGGAGGAAGTAATTTCGCCGGAATAGCTTTTCCCTTTCTCTACGATAAGATCCACGGCGCAAAAATCAAAATCATACCGGTTGAGCCTACCGCCTGCCCGACGCTGACCCGCGGGCCTTTTGCTTATGATTTCGGCGACACAGCCGGGCTTACCCCCCTGCTTCCCATGTTTACTTTAGGGCATAGCTTTGTCCCGGAGCCTATACATGCCGGGGGGCTGCGTTATCATGGCATGGCGCCTTTAGTCAGCCAGGCCATTATCGACGGCTTGGTTGAGCCGGCAGCCTATGACCAGATAAAATGCTACCAGTCAGCCATGCTCTGGATTAAAACCGAAGGAATGATCCCCGCTCCCGAGACAAGCCACGCCATTGCCTGCGTTATTGACGAGGCGCTTAAGGCCAAAAAAGAGGGCAAGAAAAAAACCATCCTTTTTAATTACAGCGGCCACGGCCTGATGGATTTAGCAGGCTACGAAAGATTCTTAAGCGGCAAGTTGTTTGAATATCATTTGCCCGAGGAAGCCTTAAGGCAATCGCTGGCATCAATAAAAAATTTCCCTAAACCCCGAACGACAAAAAAGAAACGGCTAGGGCGGAATGCAGATTAAAAATTGCGAAATAAAAGTTGTTCAGCAGGATATAACTGAGCTGAAAGTAGACGCCATCGTCAACGCCGCGAATAATAAGGGCGTTATGGGCGGTGGGCTAGCTCGAGCGATTAAGAAAAAAGGGGGCAAGGCAATTGAGGAAGAGGCAGTAAAAAAATGCCCCATCGAAATAGGCGAAGCGATCTTTACTGCCGCCGGCGCTTTAAAGGCAAAATATATCATCCACGCCGCGACCATGGGCATGGATTTTAAGACCGGTGAAGTAAAAATACGCTCTTCCTGCGGGAATTCATTAAGGGTCGCCGATGAATTAGGCGTAAAGTCTATCGCCTTCCCGGCATTAGGCTGCGGAGTAGGCGGTTTTCCGTTATTAGCCTCTGCCAAGATTATGGCGCAGGAGGTCTGGCGCTATTTAAGAGAAGGAAAATCCGGGCTCAAAGAAATTACTTTTTGCCTTTACGACCAGGAAGCTTATGATATTTTTAACCAGGGGGTCATAAAATACCTTGAGCATATCCTTTATAAACTGCAAAACGGGCCCTTTTCCACGGTTGACGCCCTGATTGAAATAGACGGGGGCGTAGTGCTTATCCAAAGAAAAAATCCTCCTTTTGGCTGGGCGCTCCCCGGAGGCTTTGTGGATTATGGGGAGAGCTTAGAGGATGCGGTAGCCAGGGAGGCAAAAGAGGAGACGGATTTAGAGCTCACAGAAATAAAACAATTCCATACTTATTCCGACCCTAAACGCGACCCGCGTTTCCACACCATTGCGACTGTTTTTATAGCTAAGGCTAAAGGTAAACCCCGGGCAGGCGATGACGCAGCAGGATTAAAAGTAGTGAAATTAAGCGAGATAGAAAAAATAGATTTTGCCTTTGACCACAAAAAGATATTAGAGGATTATCTCAAAACAAAATAGGGACGGTTCTCAACTCAATCTTAAAGCGTCCCCAGTTGGGGGGACAGTTTAGCTTTGGCTTGAGAACCGTCCCTAAATTTTAACCTTCGCGCAATTGTTTTTCCGCGTCCACTACGTCGCGGTTGATTACGCGGATAGTTTCTTTGATCTTGTCTTTCAACAGGTAGGAAGATACTTTGGCCTCGGAAATCTCGCGTAAGACCTGCACGCTCATCCTGAAATAGCGCACCACTTCCCCTTCGTCAGTATCGCTGAAACGCAAAGTCTTATCAAACGCCGTCCCGCGCAGCCACGCCTCCATTGCCGTACTCATATGAAAATAAGGAAGCTTGCTGAAAGGGTAAATGCGTAATTTTTGCTCCTTGTGCTTTATCGCGTCGTAAATCTCCTCGCACATTTTTTTAATCTGCCGGGTGTTTTTAGAGAGATTGGAAGGCAGGCGCTGGTTTTTGCGCGGCTCAAACACGCAGGCTGCGGCCACCACCCCTAAGCCGAACTCGTCGAGCTGTTCAAGCACCTGTTGCTCATAGAGCTCGCTTAAGATTAATTCATAACCGTAGACGCTCTTGGCGAATTTTCCTTTTTCCGTGAGGCTGCCGTTATCTATGTAGCCGGAGTTTTTAAGCAGCCTTAATTTAGCCTCGATCAGGCGCAGCGCTTCTTTTTGTTCATTTTTGCGCGACTGGAAATAGTGCAAGGATAGAGGATAGACTTTGAATAAATCATCTTTATATTTTTCATAAAGGTTTAATATCGTCGCGTAAGAGGTATTGAGTTGGCTGCGTACTTCTTCGGGCTTGCCGTAAATTACGCGCCTGGCTTCATCCAGGCGTATCCTCTGGAAATTAAGCCGGCAATAGACAAAGCCTTCGGTATCTATCCCGCGCCTGCCTGCGCGTCCGGCCATCTGGTAAAAATCGCGCGTCTTAAGGTTCCGCACATAGCGGCCGTAGAATTTACGCAACTCATCAAAGATAACCGAGCGGCTGGGCATATTAATACCGAGGGCAAATGTCTCGGTGGTAAAGATAACCTTTAAAAGCCGGCTGGTAAAAAGCCTCTCAATTACCTCTTTTAACGTGGGAAGCATGCCGGCGTGATGGTAAGCGATCCCGTTTTGCACCAGCTGGTATAAATTCTGGGCAGTACGGTCGTTTTTTAAATCAAAACGCTCGCATAGCGCGCTATACATTTCCAGTATCTGGGTTTTTTCCTGGCCGTTCAGGAAATTAGAGCAGGCCAGCTCCTCAGCCAGCTCTTCCGCGCGGCGGCGGCCGAAGACAAAATATATGCAGGGCAGGCCTTCTTGAGCGCGCAGGTAATTAATCAGGCCGAATAATTTATTGGGTTTAGCAAAACGCATCCTTTTAAAGTGGTCGATCTTATCGGCGATCTCGTTTCCCGCCTGGAAAAAGAAATGTAAAGGCACCGGCCGTTTTTCTTCAACCACGGTTTTTATCGGTTTATTATGGACGGATTCAATCCAGGAGGCGAATTGCTTGATATTCGGGATAGTAGCGGATAATCCGAGAACATTCATATGTTTGGGCAGGAATATCAGGGATTCTTCCCAGACTGTGCCGCGCTCAGGATTGTCAATGTAATGGATTTCGTCAAAGATCACCCAGGAGTACCGTTCAAGGCTCCCCGGTTCATCCAGGATTTTGTTGCGAAAAATCTCGGTGGTCATGATTAAGACCGGCGCAAGCGCGTTTAATGAGACATCGCCGGTCAATATCCCGATCTTATCCCCGAACTGAGCCTGGAAATCGCGGAATTTCTGGTTGGAGAGGGCCTTAATGGGCGCGGTGTAGATTACGCCGATGTTTTTTTCAATGCAGGTCGTGATAATGTGCTCGGCAATCGCGGTCTTGCCTGCGCCGGTGGGAGCCGAGACAATAACCGAATGGCCCTGGTTGATGTAGTCAATCGCCTCCTGTTGGAACCGGTCGTAAATCATAGGGACATTATAATCTAAAATGGTTGATTTATCTAATAAAAATAGTAAAATAAAAAAGATGGGGTATGAGGCAGCCTTAACCAAGGCCTGGGAGGATTTAGCTAAGTTAAAGCCGGCAAACAACTTAGCGGTTAAATTTCTGGCCGATGAATATAGTATTGACCTGGCGGCAAAAAGAGTCTTGTCGGTTTCCTGTAATGCCGCGGCCAAAGACTGGGTAAGCATTCTTGTCCTGCATTACCTTAACCAAAAATTAAAAGGTTTGCCTGAACCGACCGCAGAATGGCTTACCTTT
>JAQUAP010000042.1 GCA_028687205.1 Candidatus Omnitrophota bacterium | reverse complement strand
ATGCGCCCTTGCCCAGCCGTTTCATTAGCCGGGATTTTTTACGGTTAGCGGTTGCGGGATGAATAGTTCTTTTTTTCGCTGCCTTATCCAGCTGGGAAAATACCTGGGAGAGGAATTTTTTAGCTTCGGCAATATTCTTGGCTACCAGCAGGCTTTGGAATTGCTTGATTGATTTTTTAAGCTGTTGCTTGATCTTTAGGTTTTGCAGGTGTTTTTTCTTATCTGCGCGTGTTCGCTTGACTGAAGTTCTGCGTCTGGGCATATTATTTTCTCCTTTTTAATAAATTAGCATACTTCATTATTTATGTCAACAGGCAAATATCCGCAAGCCACAACTAACCGGAGCGTTGCCAGGTCCGCAGGGGTAATCGGCCTGGCTACGCTTGTTTCGCGCTTGTTGGGGTTCCTGCGCGATATCGTCATTGCCCGCCTTTTTGGCGTCTATATCTATGCCCAGGCGTTCGTCATCGCCTTTCGCATCCCCAATCTTTTCCGGGACCTGGTCGGCGAAGGCGCGACCAATGCCGCCTTTGTCCCGGTCTTCAGCGAATATACCAGCCGGCACTCAAAAGAAGAATTTTGGGAGCTGGCTAACGTCGTATTAAATTTACTCCTGATAATACTTATGTCCATTACCATTCTGGGCATAATATTTTCTCCCGTCATCGTGCGTTTTATCGCCCCGGGCTTTATCAGCTCTCCGGAGAAACTCGCCGCGACCATCAAGCTCAACCGGATTATCTTCCCGTATGTCTTATTGATCAGCCTGAGCGCCTATTCCATGGGCATATTGAATTCTTTGAAAAATTTCGCTGTTTCCGCGTTTGCGCCCTGCCTTTTAAATATATCCATAATCGTTTTCGCTATCCTCTTCGGAGAAGGGATCTGTGGCCTGGCCTGGGGGATTTTGGTCGGCGGGGTTTTACAGCTGGCCATTCAGCTACCGGTGCTTTATAAGAAGGGGTTCCGCCTCAAAATCCCTAAGACCCTGAACCACCCTGCCGCAAGAAATATAGGAAAATTAATGCTGCCGCGCATTTTGAGTTCCTGTATTTATCAATTGAATAATTTTGTCGACTCTATATTCGGTTCGTTAGCCTGGATTGTGGGAGAGGGAGGCGTAGCCGTCCTCTATTTTTCATATCGGTTGATTCAATTTCCCTTAGGGGTTTTTAGCAACGCGCTCTCTCAAGCTATCCTGCCTACGCTTTCCACGCAGGCGCTGGAAGAAGCGCAAGGTCAATTGAAACGTACGCTTTCCTGGGGGCTGCGCGCGGTATTTTTCATCATGCTGCCGGCTGGAGTAGCCTTCATGGTTTTAGCCAGGCCCATGGTTATAACTCTATTCGGAGGAGGCAGGTTTGACGCTTATTCCGCTGGACTCACTTCCCGGGCACTGTTTTTCTATAGCCTGGGGTTATTTGCTTACGGCGGGACCAAAATACTGCAGTCCTGTTTTTTCAGCTTGAAGGATACGGTTACGCCCACCAAAATTGCTGCCGTATCGCTGATCTTGAATATTATCCTGAACGCGACGTTAATCTTTCCGTTGAAGATTGCCGGTATCGCGCTGGCTACTTCTATTTCAGGGGTCATCACCTTTTTTATCTTATTTTTTCTCCTGGAAAAAAAGATCGGCTATTTCGGAAGCAGGGAGATACTGTTTTCTTTCCTGCGCGTATTGGCAGCTTCCTTAGGCATGGGGATAGTCTGTTTTTTCGCGGGGAAGCTCAACGTTAATAAATTTCTGAATTTAGCAGCCAGCATTACGGCGGGGGTAATTTCCTACATTATTTTTTGTTTTATCTTCAGGGTCAGAGAGATGCGCCAGCTCTGGAATTGGATTATGTTTAAGCAAGTCATCCGCTAATAATAGATGAATAATTTTAAGGTATTAAAAGAGAAGGTTGCGGCTGCGCCAAACGCAGCCGGGGTCTATCTTATGAAAGATGCTTCCGGAGCTGTTCTTTACGTCGGCAAGGCTAAATCTCTAAAGAAGCGTCTTACAAGCTATTTATCCAGAGGCCTGGCCGCTAAAACAATCGCCCTGATGGGCAAGGTCAGGGATATTGAATGCCGGACCTGCGCTAATGAAAGTCTGGCCTTACTGCTGGAAGCCGGCCTGATCCATAAACACAAGCCTAAATATAATGTCTCGCTGCGCGATGACAAGAGTTTCCCCTATGTAAAGATTACGCCGGAAGCGTTTCCGGCTGTTTATATCACGCGCAAAAAAGAAGACGACGGCGCAAAATATTTAGGGCCTTATACGAGCGCTAAGCTGCTTAAGGAAGCTTTAAAGATTATCCGGCACAGTTTCCCTTACCGCAGCTGCAGGGTCCTTCCCCGCAAGGCCTGCATATATTACCGCCTGCATCTTTCTCCTGCGCCGTGTATCGGTGCTGTCAACAGGCAGGAATACGCCAAGACCATTAACAGTATCACGCTTATTCTGGAAGGCAAGGCCGATTCCCTTATGCAAAGATTAGCCAAGGATATGGAGTTAAAAGCGAAAAATCTGGATTTTGAGGCTGCGGGGAAATTACGCGACCAGCTAAGCGCCTTAAGCTCTCTGGGTCAGGCTAAGGAAGGTTTAAACAGTATTGACGAATTAAGGGACTTACAGGGGCTGCTGCATTTGCCTAAACTTCCTGAGCGTATAGAGGCCTTTGACATCTCTAATCTATCGGGTGAACAGGCTGTGGGCTCCCTGGTTACTTTTTTAAAAAGCCGGCCGGATAAAAATAATTACCGCCGCTTCCGCATTAAAACTGTGGCCGGGATTAATGATTACGCTATGCTGAGCGAAGTCATAAAGCGCAGGTACGCGCGATTAGTGAGGGAAAAATCCCCCTTGCCGGATTTAATCCTTATTGACGGAGGCAGGGCCCATCTTTTGACTGCCGCCAGGGAATTAGCGAATCTTGGCTTGGATATTCCTTTAGCGAGCATTGCCAAAGAAGAAGAGCATATCTATACCGGGGAAAGCCCTGCGCCGCTAAAATTAACCGCGGATACGCCGGCGTTGAACCTGTTCCGCCGCATACGCGACGAAGCGCACAGGTTTGCTGTTTCATACCACCATATATTGCGGCGCAAGAAAACTATAGGCAGATGACCCCTTTTGCCAGGAAAGTCTATAAAATAGTTTTAAATATACCCTTAGGCCAGGTGCGCACCTATAAATGGGTGGCCCGGAAAGCAGGAAATAAGAACGCCTACCGGATAGTAGGCACAATCTTGAAGCATAACCCTTACCCGCTAATTATTCCTTGTCATCGCGTAATAAAGAGTAATAATATATCAGGCGGGTACAGCTTCGGCGCGAGAAGAAAAAAATTAATTTTAGATTTAGAAAGGCAGATAGCAAAGTGTCTAACGACCAGAGAATAAGGGCGATCCTTTTTTATTTAAGCGTAGCGATATTTTTTACCGGGCTGCCGGTCATTTTGTCTTCTTCGCTGGGTTATAAGTTTAACCCGCGCACGTTGAAGTTTGCCAAGACCGGCATCATCAGCTTAAAAACGCAGCCGCAGGGAGCAAGTATCTACCTGGACGGCGAGCTCCTGAACGATAAGACCCCGGCAACCATTAACGAGCTTCTACCCGGTTCATATAATATCAAATTAGAACTGAAATATTATTATCCCTGGTTTTTTCAGGTTAATGTCGAGCCGCGCAAGGTAGTGCGCTTAGAGAAAATCATCCTTTTCCCCACGCGCTCGAATATAGAACAATTAAACCAGGATAAGGTAGCGCGTTTCTGGGCGGATAAGGATAACGGCAGGATTTATTATCTCAATCAGGAAGGAACTATCCTTTACGAATCCGATTTAAAGGGGGAGAGGTTCAAGGAATTAGGCAGTCTTCCGCCCGGATTCGTTTCTTTCCCTAAGGAGTTGAAAACATCTCCGGACAAGGAAAAGATGCTTATTTTCAACGCGCATCAGATTGCCGTGTTTTATCCGAAGCCGCAAGAGGAGGCGTTCTATATCCAGCCGCCGGTTCTTCTGGATTTTTCCGGGCAGCAGATACATAATGTCTTCTGGCATTCGGACAGCTACCACCTTGTCCTGGTGACCGACAGAAATATCAAGGTTACGGAAGCCCAGGCTAATTCCAGCCCGGTCAACCTGGTAAACTTAAACAGCGGGGTCTCGGAAGTTTTTTATAACGTCGACAACGACACCCTCTATTTTATGGATTCCCAGACAGGCGAAGACGGCGTCTCTTATGATAATGTCTATAAGCTGGAGTTAAATAAAAAAGCAGCCCTTTTAAATGAGTTGATAAAATTGAGGCAGAATGGAAAAGAATAAAAGGATAAAAAGGATATTAGAGGTTATTCCCGGTTTCCTCTCCTGGGGCATAATTACCCTGCTTATTTTATTAGCTATCTTCAATCCGGTTACCTGCGCCGTTATCATTATTATTTTTGATTTCTATTGGATTATCCGCACGGTCTATCTTACTACGTTATTAGTTATGGCGCATCACAGGCTTTACCGGCAAAAGGAAAAAAACTGGCTGGTAGAATGCCACCGGCTGCAGGTAAGAGGCATAGCCAATAACCTCTACCATTTGATTATCTTCCCCGTGTATAAAGAAGGCCTGGATGTTTTAAGGCCATCCCTGAAAGCCCTGCAGGAATGCAACTATCCTAAAGACAGGATGATCGTGGTCATGGCCTTTGAAGAGCGTAATCCCGGCGCCAGGGGGACTGCCGCGGCATTAGAATCAGAATTCAAGGTTAAATTTTTCCGCTACTTATCTACTTTTCACCCGGATGGCATTAGCGGCGAGAGCAGGACCAAGGGCGCCAATGCCACCTGGGCGGCAAAAAGGGCGGCAGAATTACTGCGCAGCGAAGGCATTAAGGATGAAGAAGTGGTTGTTTCCTGTTTTGACGCGGATACCTGCGTGGATAAAGAATATTTCGGATGCCTCAGCTACCATTTCTTGACTTCGCCTAAACCGCACCAGGCCAGCTATCAGCCGATACCGGTTTACAACAATAATATCTGGCAGGCGCCCTCTTTTGCGCGGCTGGTTGAAATAAGCTCCTCTTTTTGCCAGATGATTGAAAGTATGCGCCTGGAGAAATTTGTCACATTCTCGAGCCATAGCATGAGTTTTAAGACCCTGGTCGATATAGATTATTGGCCCGTGGATATGGTTTCGGATGATTCGGTAATTTACTGGAAGGCCTTCCTCTTTTATAAGGGTGATTACCGGGTCATTCCTTTATATAATACCGTTTCCATGGATGTGGCGTATTCCAGCAACTTCTTCAAGACGATTGAAATGCAATATAAACAAAAGCGTAGGTGGGCCTGGGGAATCGAGAATTTCCCGTTTTTAGTCAGCGGTTTTTTAAACGAAAGGCAGATACCTTTAGTTACAAAAATAAGAAGGTCGTTTCATCTCTTAGAGAGCCACGTAACCTGGGCAGTCTGGGCGATTATCCTGGTTTTCATCGGGCCGTTGCCGATTATCCTGGGAGGGGCTTTTTTTAATCAAATGGCCATCGGCTACAACCTGCCTAAGATAACCGGGCTACTCTTTAATTTCACCTTTCTGGCCAGCCTTGTCTGGGTAGTCTTAAGCCGCATAATTTTGCCTCCCCGGCCAAGAGGGGTCAGCTGGATGAAAAATGTGGTCATGATACTGGAGTGGGTAATGGTTCCTTTTATAATCTTGATTATCGGTTCCCTTCCGGCGCTGGATGCCCAGACGCACCTGGCATTAGGCAGGTACATGGAATTTAATCCTACTCAAAAAGGGATAAAATGATATAATAAAGAGCATAAATAAAGGCCGTTAGTAAGCAGGGTCAGCATACAGGACGGGAGGTTAGGCATATGGGCATTAAAGAACTGATGCAGGAGATGGTTAAGCGCAACGCCTCGGATTTATTCTACCGCGCCGGAGGTTCTGCGCGCTTAAGGGTAGACGGTAAATTACTGGTTATCGACGATAAGGTGCTTACCATTGATGATGTGATCAAGGCAGCCGAGGAGATAACTACCCTTAAGCAGAGGGAGTTCTTTAAAGATAATTTAGACCTGGGGTTCGCGGTTTACGTGGAAGAACTGGGGCTGCGGTTCCGCGTAAGCATATTCATGCAGAGGAATTGGCCTTCCATCGTTATAAGGAGGGTGAATAATGTCACGCAGACATTCGAGGAATTAAACCTGCCTGTAGATGTCCTGAAGAAACTCTGCATGGAAAAAGGGGGCTTGGTCCTTTTAACCGGCAGTATGGGCAGCGGAAAATCTACCGCCATTGCCAGCATGATAGAGTACATCAATACTAACAGTAAAAAACATATCCTGACTATTGAGGAGCCGATAGAATTTACCTTTAAAGATAAGGAATCGTTGATTAACCAGAGAGAACTGGGTATCGATGTCGCGTCATATCCGGCGGCTTTACGCGCCTTTACCCTGCAAAGCCCGGATATTTTATTTATCAGTAACATCCGCGATACCGAGACAATGTCCAGCGTCCTGGCCGCGGCGGAGACAGGGGTATTAGTATTAAGCACATTGCATACCATTAATGCCGTGCAGAGCGTAGAGAGGATTATCAATTTCTTTCCTCCGCATCAGCATCAGGAGGTCAGGAATCAGTTAGCCAGCCTGTTGAAAGGCGTAATGTCTTTAAGGCTGATTCCCGCGAAGAACGGCGCCGGAAGGATCCCCGCTTACGAGGTTATGCTGCTTACCCCTACTATCAGCCGCTTGATACGCGAAGGCAAGATCTGGGAGATCCCGCAATTCATTGATGACGGCGCGGTTTTTGGGATGCAGTCTTTCACGCAATCCCTGGTTAAACTGGTAAAAGAGGGTAAGATCAGCGAAGAACAGGCGGGCGATTTTGCCGACAGTAAAGACGAACTACTCCTTGCGCTGCGGGGCATAAAAAAGAGCTAAAATATTTAAGGAGATAAGATGTTAGATGAGCTGAAGTCCAATCTTAAAGGCATCCAGCTTAACCTGGAACAACTAAGAGGTTATCTTTGACATCGATAATAAAAAGAAGCTTATCGCGGATTTAGCCGCTGAGATGTCCGAGCCCGGATTCTGGGATGATAGCGAGAGGTCTACCAGGATAGTCCGGCAGTTAAAAACATTAAAGAACACGGTTGAGCCTTGGTTCGCCGCGCTTCAGAAATACCAGGAACTGCAGGAACTCGCCGATATCCTTAACCCCCAGGATAACGCATTATATCCAGATTTAAACCGGAATGTTAATTCCCTCTTAAGCGAGGTAGGCAGCTTAGAATTTAAAACTCTTCTTGCGGGAGAGTTTGACCCGAACAACGCTATTCTGAGCATTAATGCCGGCGCCGGCGGCACGGAATCCTGCGATTGGGTAGAGATGCTTTTTCGCATGTATACCCGTTTTGCCGAACAGCGCGGCTGGAAGGCGAAAACCCTGGATGTGCTCTACGGCGAAGAAGCAGGTATCAAGAATGTCACGCTTTTAGTGGAGGGAGAATACGCTTACGGTTACCTAAAGGAGGAACGCGGTGTGCACCGCTTAGTACGCATATCCCCCTTTGACGCGAATAAACGCCGGCATACCTCCTTTGCTTCGGTAGACATAATTCCTGAAGTTGAGGAAGACATCGCGGTAAAGCTGGAAGAAAAAGACTTACGCATTGATGTTTATCGTTCCAAGGGCGCCGGCGGCCAGAGCGTAAATACTACTGACTCCGCGGTAAGGATTACGCATATCCCGACAGGGTTAGTGGCGCAGTGCCAGAATGAGCGTTCACAACATCAGAATAAACAGACCGCGCTAAAAATCCTAAAGGCGCGTATCTATGAGTTGGAAAGGACAAAGCAGGAAGCAGAGATGCTTAAAAACTATGCCGGAGGCAAGAAAAAGATAGAATTCGGTAGCCAGATCCGCTCTTATGTTATGCATCCTTACAATATGGTCAAAGACCACCGCACGGGTTACGAAACCGGTGATGTGGCCAAGGTAATGGACGGCGGACTGGATGAGTTTATCGCGGCGCACCTGAAGCTGCAAAAAAGCAGGCCAAAATAATGTTAAAATTCATTAAAAAGACAATCTTAGGGGCTAAGCAGGGCCAGATCAAGCGTAAAGCCCCCGGCGTAAATATTTTTTTACATGAGGAGATGCCGCAGCCGTCAATGAATAAGATGGCCGAGGTCAGCAGTATAATCTATGCGGTTAATTCCCTTGAACCTAAGATCAGCAGCCTTTCGGACGCGCAGTTAAAAGAGAAGACCCTGGAATTTAAAGAGCATATCTTAAAAAAAGCTAAGGCTTATGAGCAGGAGCTGCGTGAATTAGAAGCAGCCATGCTTTCTGTGGCTATCCCGGAGGAGAAAGAGAAGCTGAAAGAAAAATTAAAATTTTCGCGCAACCGGGTTTTTGAAGGTATCCTGCCTGAGGCATTCGCGGTAGTAAGGGAGGCGGCCAAAAGAGCTATCGGGCTGCGCCATTTCGATTCCCAGATTGCCGGCGGCATTATCTTGCATGAAGGCAGGATCGCGGAGATGGCTACCGGCGAAGGAAAGACCCTGGTGGCCACCCTCCCGGCGTATCTAAACGCGCTCTTAGGGCGCGGTGTGCATGTGGTTACGGTAAACGATTACCTCGCCCGGCGCGACCGCGAATGGATGGGGCCGGTGTATGAATTTTTAGGCTTATCCGTCGGAGTTATCCAGCACGAGATGTCCGATGAAGAAAGAAAACTCGCTTATTCCTGCGATATCACCTACGGCACGAACAATGAGTTTGGCTTTGATTACCTGCGCGATAACATGAAATATTCCCTGCAGGAACTGGTGCAGCGGCCGTTTTATTACGCTATCGTTGACGAAGTGGATTCTATCTTGATTGATGAAGCGCGCACCCCGCTGATTATCAGCGGCGCGGCCGAAGAATCCACCGGAAAATATTTTACCGCCAAAAAGATAGCTGACCAGCTCTCCGGCAGGCGCGTTACGGAAAAGGATGAGATAGACGCAAAATATAAAGGCATAGACCTGGGTAAAGGCTTTGATTATGTGGCGGATGAAAAAGCCCAGACCATCGCGCTTACCGATAGCGGCGAAACCAGGGCCGCCGGGCTCTGGGGAGTAGAGAGCCTACATAATATCGAAACCATCGAATACCGCCACCATACCATTGCTGCCCTGCGGGCCAAGGAATTTTACGAGCGGGATGTGGATTACGTGGTCAAAGACGGCGAAGTCATTATTGTTGATGAGTTCACCGGCCGCATGATGCCGGGGAGGCGCTGGTCGGACGGTTTGCACCAGGCGGTGGAAGCAAAAGAGGGGATGAAGATTGAGCGCGAGAACCAGACCCTGGCCACAGTAACCTTCCAGAACTATTTTCGCATGTATGAAAAGTTAGCCGGTATGACCGGAACGGCTTTTACCGAAGCGAATGAATTTAAAAATATCTACCAGCTTGATGTCGTCGTCATACCCACAAATAAGCCGCTTATCCGCACAAATTACGCCGACCGGATTTATAAGACCGAAAAAGAGAAATTCGAGGCGGTAGTAGAAGAGATCGTCGAGCTTTATAACGCGGGCAGGCCGGTTTTAGTAGGCACCATTTCAATAGACAAATCCGAGCACCTCTCTGAAATGCTCAAGCGCCGCGGCATAACGCACCAGGTGCTGAACGCCAAATACCACGAATTAGAGGCGCAGATTGTCGCCCAGGCAGGCAGGTTTAAAGCCGTAACCATTGCTACCAATATGGCCGGCCGCGGAACGGATATTTTGCTGGGCGGCAACCCGGAATTTATGGCCAAGAATGTAGCCAGGCAGAAACTTAAATCCGACAGCCCTGATTACCAGGAAGAATATAAGAAGTTATGGGATAAATATAAGCAGGAAACCGAAATTGAACATCAGCAGGTAGTAGGGTTAAACGGGCTGCATGTCCTGGGTACCGAGCGGCATGAGGCGCGCAGGATTGATAACCAGTTGCGCGGCCGTTCCGGCCGCCAGGGTGACCCGGGTTCATCCAGATTTTACGTTTCTTTGGCTGATGACCTGATGCGCCTGTTCGGCTCTGACCGGCTCGTCGGGATCATGGAGAAGTTAGGCCTGGAAGAAGGCCAGGTTATCGAGCATCCCTGGGTAAGCCGTTCGATTGAAATTGCCCAGCGGCGCGTGGAGCAGCATAACTTTGAAATCAGGAAACAGCTCCTGGAATACGATAATGTCATGAATAAACAGAGGGAGATAATCTATGGCCAGCGCCATCAGATCCTGGAAGGCATCAGTTTAAAAGAAAGGATACTGGAGATAGTCGAAGCGATTATCGATAACCTTATTAATAGTTATATCCCCGAGGTTTCTCTGGCAAGCGAACCGGATACACAAGGCCTGGTTACGGCACTAAAATCAAAATTCGGCCTGGAGCTTGCCCAGGATAAGATTAATCCTTCGCCCGGAACGAACCTGCAGGAAGCATTATTTACGCAGGTCTCCGGGCTTTATGCGGGTAAAGAGAATTCCATCGGCGCGGAGCTGATGCGGCACCTGGAGCGTATGGTATTTTTACAGATTATTGACGCCAAATGGAAAGACCATTTGTACGCCATGGATAGTTTGCGCGAAGGGATTGGCCTGCGCGCCTACGGGCAGCGCGACCCGCTGGTAGAATATAAACGCGAGGCCTTTGATATGTTTACGCAAATGGTGGGCTCCATTGAAGAGGAAGCAGTGGAAGCGATTTTCAAATTACAGCCGGCCCACCCTGAAAGGTTCAGGGGGGTCTTTAGCTCCGTGCATCAGGAACTGAGCCATCCCGAGATTACGTCATTAGAGGGCCCGGCCAGACAAGTTGATAGCGAAGTGAAATTATCTCACCCCAAAGTCGGACGCAATGACCCCTGCCCGTGCGGAAAAATAGATCCTGCAACAGGCAAGCCAATGAAATATAAAAAATGTTGCGGCAGATAAAAAAGCAATCCGTGATCGCGTTAGGCTTATCTTTCTTTAGCGCGTTGCTCCTGGCTCTTTCATTTTCGTTCAACCAATGCGGGATGCTTGCCTGGTTTGCCTTTGTCCCGCTTTTTCTCTGCCTGAACAATAAGTCCCTAAAGCAGACATTCCTCCTCTTCTTTATTACCGGGATATTTTTCTGGGCAGGCGCTATTTATTGGCTGGTAAATGTTACTTTAACCGGAACTATCCTGTTGGTTCTATACCTGGCTTTATACTTTGCGTTATTCGGTTTAGTTATCCGGCCTTACACGAGGCATTCGCGGCTATCTATCCTGTTATTTATCCCTTCAGCCTGGGTTTTGCTCGAGTATTGCCGCAGCCACCTCTTGACAGGATTCCCCTGGGCGCTTTTAGGCTATTCCCAGTATCTTAATCTACCGCTCATCCAAATCGCAGACATTACCGGAATCTGGGGGGTTTCGTTTTTAGTCATGCTGGCGAATGTGGCGATTGTCGAAATAATCTGGTCGCTAAAGACAGGGTTATGGAGGCGGTTAAAAATGACGCTTGTTACGTTAACTTTACTTTTTTCTTTAATCTTAGCTTACGGTTATCTTCGCCTGGCATCTGTAAAACCTATTGCTGCAACGCAGCGTGCGCTAAGGATTTCTGTTATTCAGGGAAATATCCCTCAGGCATTAAAATGGGAGATAAGCGCCAGGGAATTTGTTATGAACAGGTATTTTAACTTAACGGCAGCGGCGCTTAAAGATACCCCGGATTTAATTATCTGGCCGGAAGCTAGCCTGCCGGTTGTCCTTGAAGAAGAACCTGCCTATTATGGGATGTTGGCCAATTATGTCAAAACAACAGCCAGGCCTTTAGTCTTTGGCGCGGTCACCAAGCGCGCTGGCCTCTATTATAATAGCGCGCTGCTATTATCTAAAGACGGCGCATTATTAGAGCGATACGATAAACTTCATCTTGTACCGTTCGGCGAATACATACCCTTCAGGAATGTTTTTAGTTTTTTAGAGACAATTGCCCCTATCGGCGATATCGCCAGGGGTAAAAAATATACCCTCTTTAACCTGCGGCATCAGGATTTAAACATCCCGCGTCAATTCGGCGTATTGATTTGTTTTGAAGATATTTTCCCGGAGTTAGCCAGGGGGTTTGTCAACCGGGGGGCAGATTTTCTGGTTAATATCACCAATGATGCCTGGTTCGGCAAGACTTCCGAGGCCTATCAGCACCTGGCTGCCTCGGTATTCCGGGCGGTAGAGAACAGGGTAACTCTAGTGCGCGCGGCGAATACCGGCGTATCCGGCTTTATCGACCCGCAAGGCAGGGTTGTTTTTCTGGTTGGCAGAGAAGCTAACCCGCTATTTACTTCAGGCTATAAAAGCCGGGATATATTTATCCGCAGGCAGCCTTCATTTTACAAGCGTCACGGGGATTTTTTGGTTACCGCATGTTTATTATTTCTTTTATTTATTACGGTATTTAACCGCAAGCCGGGTAGAAGGGATGGGTTAGCATAAAAATATGTTCAAAAAACCGCTTATTATACTCTTATTATTCTTTTTTGTCCTCGGGCAGCGCGCATCTGT
>JAQUAP010000041.1 GCA_028687205.1 Candidatus Omnitrophota bacterium | reverse complement strand
CCATAACCAAGCTTCCTATCCTGGGCGATGTCCCTTTATTGGGCGCATTATTCAGGCACAAAAATGTAAGCCCCGGCACTGAGCGCGAACTGCTGGTTTTTATTACCCCGCATATCATGAAACACACAAAATCCGGCGCAGTTCCGGTTAAAAAAGCAACGCTTCCGTTAAGAGAGCAGACGCAGGCCCTTGCCCTTACGCGGCAACAGAGTATCAGCGCCTACTTGAATAATTTTGAGGTAAAGCGCTAATTATTTTTTATCCATGCTGAATAAAGACAAATATTTAAAATTAGGCGAACTGCTGGTTAAAGAAGGCTTGATTACCGAGGCCCAATTAGAACAAGCAGTTAGCACCCAGCGCCAGGAGGGAGGAAGGCTGGGAGAGACCCTGATTAAATTAGGCATGGTCAAGGAAGACCAGATGGTGGCGGTTTTAGGCAAGCAGCTCAATGTCCCGTATTTCTCCTTTGTTACAGGCATGCTTAAGCCGGCAATGGACCAGGGCCTTGAGCGGCTTATCCCGCACGATTTTGCCATGAAGAATTCCGTCCTTCCCTTATCGCGTACTTTACGCTCACTGACCGTAGCTATGTCTGACCCCCTGGATTTAATCCTTATTGATAATTTAGGGAGATTGACTAATTGCGAGATTAACCCGGTGATTGCCACTAAATCCGATATCGTTAAGGCAATTGATGGTTTTTACGGTAAATCCGCGATGTTGAAACAGGCGGTAGAGGCCAGCTATGATGTCCCGGTTGCTGAATTCGCTTCCGAATCCGCAGCCGTAGAAGGGGCTGCCGACCAGGAGTTAAGTTTAGATAAATTAGTTGCCCGGGCAGAAGAAGCCCCGGTAGTAAAATTAGTTGACCTGATTATCCGGCAGGCTATCGATGAGCGCGCCTCAGATATCCATATTGAACCGTTTAAGGATAAGATATCTTTAAGGTACCGCATTGACGGTAAATTATATGAGATACCTCCTCCGGCAAGGCACTTACACCTGCCGATTATTTCGCGTATTAAGATTTTATCCAAACTGGACATTGCCGAGAAACGCCTGCCTCAGGATGGCGCGTTCTTAGTGAGGATCGGAGAAAAACCCATAGACATCCGCGTTTCTACCATACCTACGATATATGGCGAGAAAGTGGCTATGCGCTTACTTGACCGCAGCCAGGTAGTCCTTGACCTTAATCAATTAGGTTTTGACCTCAAGCAGCTTGAGCTTATGCGTAAAAGTATCATTACGCCTTATGGCTTGATGTTCCTCACCGGGCCAACAGGCAGCGGTAAGACTACTACCTTATACGCCATCTTAAATGAAATAAAAAGCCCGACCAAGAATATTGTTACTATCGAAGACCCCGTAGAATATAAGCTGGAGGGGATTAATCAGGTACAGGTCAAGCCCGAGATAGGCCTGACTTTTGCCGCGGCTTTACGCAGCTTCTTAAGGCAGGACCCGGATATAATGCTTGTCGGCGAGGTACGCGACCTGGAGACCTCCCAGATATGCATACGTTCTGCCCTTACCGGCCATTTAGTTTTAAGCACCTTACATACCAATGACGCGCCTACGGCGATAAGCCGGCTTATGGATATCGGCGTTGAGCCCTACATGATTGCCTCTTCTTTAATATCGGTAATCGCCCAGCGCCTGGTAAGGAAATTATGCCCGGATTGTAAAGAAGCGTATGAACCCAGCGCGGCAGAGCTCAAGAACATAAAATTAAAAGCGGAATTAATTTACCGGGCTAAAGGCTGCGCAGCCTGCAATAATACCGGTCATAAGGGGAGGATGTGTATTTCCGAAATTATGGTTATCAACGAAGAGATAAAAAGTTTGATCAGCCAGAAGGTGCCGCTCCAGCAGATAAGGGAAGCGGCTAAGGCTAATGGCATGCAAACTCTGTATGAATCCGCGTTAAAGAAAGTTGAGGAAGGCTCGACTTCTCTGGAGGACGCGCTTTTAGTTACCCTGGGAGCGGAATAATGCCTAAATATTTTTATGTTGCCAGAAATAAGGCCGGGACAAAAGTTGACGGGGTTGAGGAAGGCGTAAGCCAGGATGAGGTAATCAGCCGGCTGCAGTCTAAGGATCTTTTGGTGGTGAGTATTACCAGTGAAGAGAGCAAAGATACGCCTCTTCCTTCCGGCGCACAGGCAACATATAGGGGTAAATTTATCCCTAAGCATAACCGGATTACCGGACAGGA
This sequence comes from Candidatus Omnitrophota bacterium, assembly GCA_028687205.1. GTDB lineage: Bacteria > Omnitrophota > Gorgyraeia > Gygaellales > Profunditerraquicolaceae > UBA6233. Next base: position 10,434 of record JAQUAP010000041.1, on the reverse strand, counting down.
TTTAACCCTTTTCTGCCGCCAGTTAGCCACGCTGCTTGGCGCAGGCGTGACTATTTTAAAGAGCCTGGATATCATCTCTAACCAGGTTTCCAGTAAGCGCCTGCACCGGGTGATTAAGGATTTAGAGAAGAATATGGAAGCAGGCCTGAGCTTTCATGAAGCGATGGCCAAGCATTCCGATATCTTTTCGGAATTCTGGATTCATCTGGTAGAAAGCGGCGAGGCAAGCGGCAACCTGGCCGTTGTTTTGTCGCGCCTGGCAGCCTACCTTGAAAGATACGGGGCCTTTAGAAAGAAGATTATATCGGCCCTGATTTATCCGGCGATACTCTTTGTGGCGGGTATAAGCGCGCTCTTATTTATGACGATTAAAATAATCCCCACCTTTGCCAATATCTTCAGCGGTTTTAACATTAAGCTCCCTTTTCTGACGGTCATATTAGTAGAGGTAAGCAAATTTATCCGGGGGTATTTCTTAATTATTATTGCCGCCTTAGGCGTGGGCTTCTGGTTTTTGCGTAAGTATATTTCAACCAAAGAAGGCAAGAAAAGGTTTGAAGGGTTGCTTTTAAAACTGCCTCTTTTTGGAGAATTCTTCCGTACTTTAGTCATTGAGCGTTTCACTTCTGAAATGTCTACCCTGGTAGAAAGCGGCGTACCGATACTATATTCCTTAGAGATCTCTGAGCGCAGCGTAGACAACCTTGTCCTGGGAGATATTATACGCAACATTAAGGATGACGTGCGCGTAGGTAAGCCCTTGGGCCAGGCTTTAGAGAAAAGTAACTTTTTTGACCCGATGGCTGTGCAGATGATTAATATAGGCGAAGAGATCGGCGAATTATCCAATATGTTTAAGCGGCTTGATACATTTTACCAGGAATACCTGGAAACCTTCCTGGCCCGTTTTGTTTCCATGTTTGAGCCTATTATGCTCGTCTTTATCGGGGCAGTTATCGGTATAATGGTTATCGGTATGTTCCTGCCTATATTTGAAATTTCTCAGATAGGGAACAAATAATAAAGCTTGTTTTTTTAAAAAAGTGTAGTAGTATAAAATAAAATCCAGAAAAAAAGGGGGGGTAGAGATGAGCAAGAGAACAAGAAGGGCTTTTACCTTAATCGAACTCATTATCGTCGTCGTCATCGTCGGCATCCTGGCGCTCACGGCTATCCCGCGCTATTTTGCCAACATTGAAAAGGCAAGGAGGGCCGAATCCTACTCTACGATGCGCTCGATAAGAGAGGCGATGCTGGGTTATTATGCGGCTAACGCGCTTTATCCCAGCGGCTTTCCGATCACGGTAACTATTGATGGTGATGCCGTTATGATGGTATCTGAGCCAGGTTCGCGTAGTTTTACTTATACTTATAGCGCTGCTACCATTACTTCCGCGCCCGGGCCAGGGGCCTGCACCTATAATATGACGGTATCAACCGGCGATGTTGCGGCTGACGGCACAGGCTGCTCTCCTTAAGGAAACTAAGTTAATTGATTAAAGGGATGCAAAAGAACCCCTCTGCTTTTACCTTAATAGAATTAATTATAGTAGTGGCGATTGTGCTTATCTTAGCATCAGTCGCCCTGGTCAGGTATTATGCCGCTATAGAAAAGGCGCGCTCCGCAGAAGCATATTCAGTCTTATCCGATCTTGTGGCCGCAGAGAGCGGCTATTATGCGGAAAATGACGCCTATACCACTACCTGGTCAGACCTGGATAGATACGATTCTGCGCCGTCAAGCAACAATTTTGATTTTTCAACAGCATTGGATAACGCGGCAAGCAGCGAATATGTGCAGGCTGTGGCTAAAGCTGGTGCCGGGACGGTAGATTATTATATGTGTATTAGCGGCGGGAACAAGAGCGCTGGGGAAGCGCCATCATGCCCTTAAGATGAGAAAAAATGACGGGTTTACTTTAGTAGAGCTTCTTTTGGTCGTCGCCATTATTATCACGCTTGCCTTAATAGCCGTCCCCAACTATAATAAATCAAAACTCCGCTCTAGACAAAGAGAGGCCATTTCCAGCGTTAAGCTGATTGCCGCAGCAGAGAGGATCTACCGTATGGAGACCGGCGATTATCATGATTGTAACTGTACCAGCGCTGCGACTTGTTCTAACGGCACAGTAGGATGTAACTCTGTGCTTAACCTTCTGTTAAATACGCAGAACTGGTCTTATAATGTTACGACTGCCGGCGACGAAGGGAGCAAGAACGCCACTATTACCGCTGCGGCTAAAAGCGGCAACTGCACCTATACTTTAAACAATACAGTTTTTGATACCGCAGAGCCTTCTCCAGGTGAAGGTTGCATCTAAAACAAGATACCTTGAATAAAAAAGCGCTTACTTTGCTCGAAATCATTATTTCAATGGTGATACTTGCCTTAGTTATCACCGGCCTGGTCAATGTTTTTATCGCCGGCAGGCAATTTATCCAGCATAGCCGTTACCGCATGAGCGCAGGAGAGATAGGCAAGCAGTTTCTCGACCCTTTACAATATTCTGTGAGGCAAGATACCTGGAATACCAGTTGTTTTGGCACTGACTTGTTAGCTAACGCGACCAGCGGCGGTTATACCGCAACCTATACCATCACCAATGTTTCTAATAACACTACTGTTAAGAGAGTAAAAACTACAGTCAATTGGTCTGAATAATGCCTTCCCGCCTGAAATCCGTTACTTTTATTGAACTATTAATCGCCATAATATTGCTGGCGGTGGTAATTTTAGCTATCAATGATATCGATATCTTCAGCCGTCACCATATTATTTCTTCAGACCAGCGGGCTAAGGTACAGAATGATGTCTCGCGCTGCCTTGAACACATAACTAAAAATGCCTCTAATGCAACAGGTAATGAGACATCTTACGGAGCGAATACTACCGTATATATCAGCCCTGATTCCACCAACACTACCACTTTATCTTTTTTTACGGATACCAATGGCAATGGTTTAAGGGATACGGGGGGAGAGGATTATTGGATTAGCTATAATCTTAGCAATAATACTCTTATTTATTGTAATCAATGCCCTAACGCAGCCTGCGCCGTATGTTCCGGCAGCGAGGATGTATTGGCTAAGGATATAACGGCGTTTTCCGCCGCTAAAGATTTCACCAAAGGTAACTATATGAATGTTAGTATTACTGGCTGTTGGGATCCTTCGAAGACCTGCGGTACTTCGACTAACCCCAGCGTCAACATGTCTACCACTCTCACCCTGCCTTCTCTTTCAACTAATTAGTAATTAGATAGAACTGCTATTTTTTATTGCGCAAAATAGTAAAGTATGTTAAATTTATCCTCTATGGGGCTGTAGCTCAGTTGGGAGAGCGCCTCGTTCGCAACGAGGAGGCCAGGAGTTCGATCCTCCTCAGCTCCATTTTTATATGAAAAATATTAACCGGCTGGCTATCGGCATAGCTTTCTTTTTTACTTTAATCTTCTCTTCCATACTTCTCCCTGGCCTGGGCAGCTTTGAGCAATTAAAAGAGGCGTCTTTCTATCAAAGGCTTGATCAAAAAACAGTCCAATGCCAGCTTTGCCCCCGGCGTTGCGTAATCCCGGAAGGCAGGCGCGGGTATTGCGGAGTACGCCAGAACCATAACGGCATTTTGTACACCCTGGTCTATGCCAGGGCTGTAGCCATACACATTGACCCCATAGAAAAGAAGCCTTTATTCCACTTTCTTCCGTCGAGCTCCGCCTACTCTATCGCTACGGCCGGCTGTAACCTGAAATGTAAATTCTGCCAGAACTGGGAGATCTCGCAGAGCAGGCCCGAAGAAGCCGAATACAGGTACCTTGAGCCGGTTGACCTGGTAGAAAAAGTCAAGGCATCGGGAGCCCCGACGATTGCCTATACCTATAGCGAACCGACTATCTTTTATGAATATATGTTAGAGGCAGCAAAGCTTGGCCGCAAGCAAGGAATAAAAAATATTATGCATTCAAACGGTTACATCAACGCAGCGCCCCTGCGGGAATTAGCTAAATACCTTGACGCAGCCAATATTGACTTAAAAGGCTTTAACGACGACTATTATACTAAATTAACCGAAGGCCGCCTTGAGCCGGTATTAAATTCCCTTAAAATATTAAAAGAGGAAGGGGTGCATATTGAAATAACCACTTTGCTGCTTTCCGGTTTTAACGACGATGCGGCCGAGCTGAAGAAGATGTGCCTTTGGATTAAAGATAACCTGGGCGCCGATACACCCTTACATTTTTCAAGATTCTTCCCGATGTATAAACTAACCAGCCTTAACCCTACGCCGGTAGAGTCTCTTGAGCGGGCCAGGCGCATAGCTATTGACTGCGGGTTAAATTATGTTTATATCGGTAATCTCCCGGCTAACCCGGCAGAAAATACCTATTGCCCTGCTTGCGGAAAAATCGTTATCGAGCGCCGGGGTTATTTTATCGCGCAAAATAATTTAAAAGAAGGAAGGTGTAAATTCTGTGGGAAAAAAATCGCAGGCGTTTGGAACTAGCGCATTAATCTTAGCTGTTTTACTTTACGCTGTCAGTTATGCCGGGAACGTAAAAGAACCCTGCGTTGCCGGCGCATTTTATCCCGCAGACGCCAAGGAGCTCTCTTTAATGCTGGACGGATTTTTAGAAAAGGCAAACCCTGAAAAATTAGACGGGAAGATATTCGCGCTTATTTCTCCGCATGCCGGATACGGTTATTCCGGCCAGGTAGCCGCCTTCGGCTATAAGCTTATTAAAGGCCAACCTTATAAGACAGTCATTATCCTTGGGACAAGCCACCGCTATCCTTTTAGCGGCGCGTCTGTTTATCCCGACGGTGTATTTAAAACGCCCCTTGGTGAAATCGCGGTGGATACTGATTTTACCCGCAGGCTGCTTGGCAAGGAGCCGCAGGTAAGTTTTATCCCGGAGGCATTTAAAGAGGAGCACAGCATTGAGGTGCAACTCCCGTTTCTGCAAAAGACGCTTGCCAGTTTTAAGATTGTACCGGTGATTTTAGGCGACTGTTCCTTAGATGACTGTAAAAAAATCGCATCCTTGCTTAAAGAAGCGCTCGCGGGGAGCGCTGACGCGTTAATCATTGTTTCTACGGACATGTACCATGGTTACGATTATGAGGAAGCCAAGGCAATGGATAGCCTTACCCTGGCGGCTATAAAAAATATGGATAGCGAAGGCCTTTACTGGTCCTTACGCGACGAGAAGATGCAGCTGTGCGGAGGTTTTGGGGTAGTAAGCGCGCTGATTTTAGCTAAGGGCCTTGGCCATGATAAGGTCAAGGTTTTACAATATACCAATTCGGCGCAAGTTACAGGCAGTAAGAAAAAAGGTGTCTGGACCGTAGGATATGCCAGCTGTGCCATTGACCAACCCAAAGGAGAAGCCATGTTAAATAAAACCCAGAGAAAAAAATTACTTGGGATTGCGCGTAATAGCATAGAGACTTTTTTAAAAACAGGCAGGAAGTTAGAAGTGAGTGAAAGCGATCCGCTGCTGGCGCAGCTTATGGGCGCTTTTGTTACTTTAAATGAGCGCGGCGAATTACGCGGCTGCATCGGCAACCTCATCGGTGCAGGGCCTCTGTATTTAACCGTCAGGGATATGGCAGTTGAGGCGGCGACGCAAGACCCGCGTTTTAATCCCGTAGCTTTGGGGGAGCTAAAAGATATTGATATCGAGGTATCGGTTTTAAGCCCGATGAAAAAAATCGCTCATCCCGGTGAAATCCAGCTTGGTGTGCACGGTGTTCTGGTGCGTAAAGGCCTGCGCAGCGGCGTATTCCTTCCTCAGGTAGCGACGGAGACCGGCTGGTCAAAGGAAGAATTTATGTCAAACCTTTGCCTGCATAAAGCCGGCTTAGCCGCGGACGCCTGGAAAGATAAATCTACCGAGATCTATATCTTTACCGCCGAAGTATTTTCAGAAAAAGAGCTTAAAGAGTGATTAAAATAATCGCCGGCAGTTTTATCTTAGGGCTCTCGTTTGGCTGGGGGCCCTGTTTAGCCAGTTGCGGCCCGCTCATCCTGGCGTATGTTGCCGGAACCGGAAAAAATGTTCTTCAGGGCATAGGCACTTACGTATTATTTTCGCTCTCCAGGATAGCTGTCTATCTGGTTTTGGGGTTATTATTCTTTTTCTTAGGGAGATTGATTTTTGCAAAACTCGCCTTTTTTTACAGGCCTATTTTGGGCGTAGCAGGCGTGTTCGTAATTTTACTTGGCGCGCTTATGCTCTTAGATAGAAACCTGGACCTGGCTCCCTGTAAGTTTTTACACAAGAATATCCTGGAGCAAGACCGTAAGAGCATAATTATATTGGGTCTGGCCATAGGTATCCTGCCTTGCGCGCCCCTCGTAACCATATTGACCTATGCCGGATTAACCGCTAAGAATGCTTTTGAGAATTTATTCTATATTGTTTCATTCGGTTTAGGCACGAGCTTATCCCCGTTGCTGATTTTGACGGGGTTAACCGGTTTACTGCCCGGATTTCTAAAAAATGTTAAGCGCAATTACGCGCGGTTATTTAATGTCATCTGCGGCTTAATCATCATAATAACGGGGTGGCAACTCATCAGGAGGGCGTTTTAGATGAACAGGTTTTTTTGTCAGGCTTCAGATATCACGGGAGATAAAATAATCATTGGCGATAAGGAGGAGGCGCACCATATCAAAAATGTCCTCAAGCTTAAAGAGGGAGAAAGGGTAACCGTCTTTGACGAACAAGGAAATGAATATGCCTGCATTATCGCCGGGGTAGGGAATAAAATTTACCTGGGTATCAAAAATAAAACAGCCTCAGGCCGCAAGGAAGAAAAAATTAAATTAACGGTTGCCTGCGCCATACCTAAAAAATCCGGGATGGACGACATCGTCGATAAACTTGTCCAACTGGGCGTATACAGGATAATCCCTTTAAAAACAGAACGCACGGTTGTGAAACTGGATAAGCAGAAAGCAGCCCTGCGCCTTATACGTTGGAAAAAGATCGCCCTTAGCGCCAGCAAGCAGAGCCAGAGGAATAACCTCGCCATTATCGAGCCGGTTAAGGCCTTTGACGAGGTAATTGCGTTATCTTCGGCGTTTGATTTAAAGCTGATTCCCCACCTGCTTGGGGCAAGGCAGGGCCTTAAAGAAATTCTTAACAGCTCTAAGCCGCGTAATAATATATTAGTTTTGATCGGGCCGGAGGGCGATTTTTCCGATAGGGAAATAGATTTAGCCATGGATGCGGGGTTTATCCCGGTTACCCTCGGCGACCTGGTCCTGCGCGTAGATACCGCGGCCATCGCCTTAGCCAGCTGCATCAAACTATATGCCCACGATTAAATTCCTTACCTTAGGCTGTAAAGTAAACCAATACGATACCCAGAGCATAAGAGAGCGTTTTCTTGAACATGGTTTTAAGGAAGAGCTTAGGGCTTCCAGGAAAGCCGGTACGTATCTTATCAACACCTGCACGGTTACCGCTAATGCCGACCATAAGTCCCGGCTGGCCATCCGGCGCTGCATTAATGAAAATCCTAAGGCTAAAATTATCGTTACCGGCTGCCTGGTTAAAAATGAGAGCCGCCAGTTAGCCAAAATAAAAGGGATAAGCTTGATCGTAGAAAAAAGTTTTTTTGCCGAAGGGATAAGCAATTTCCAGTCCCATACCCGCGCATTCCTGAAAATTCAGGATGGCTGCGATAATTCCTGCGCTTATTGCAAGGTTCCTTTGGCGCGCGGCCGCTCAAGGAGCAGGCCCCTGGCGGAAATAATTAAAGAGGCCAGGCGCCTGGCCAAAAACGGCTTTAAAGAAATCGTCCTCACGGGGATCTGCCTGGGCGCTTACGGCCGGGATTTAAAGCCAAAGAGGGGCCTGGTTGAGGCGATTGCAGCGCTGGAAAAGATAGGCGGTATCTTGCGCATAAGATTGAGTTCAATAGAGGCGGGAGATGTCTCGGAGGCGTTAATTAATAAAATAGCTGCCTCTAAAAAACTTTGCCGCCATTTACATATCCCCATGCAAAGCGGCGACGATGAAATCCTGAAAAAAATGCGGCGCAGGTATACGCGCGGTTATTATCTTAAACTCATTAAAAAATTAAAACAAAAAATTCCCGGGCTTAGCCTGACGACGGATTGCCTGGTGGGCTTTCCGGGAGAGGCAGAGAGGCATTTTGGCAATACCTTAAAGCTGATTAAGCGCGTTACCCCTTTAAAAGTGCACATCTTCCCTTACTCAAGGAGGGCAGGGACTTTCGCCGCTGCAAATTTATGCGGGGAGATTTCGCCGTTAATCATCAAAAAACGGATTAACCGCCTTAAAAGTTGCGCTGAGCTTTGCGCTAAAGATTATAAAAAGAGTTTTCTTGGGGCCAGGCTGCCGGTGCTTTTTGAGGGAGAATCAAAAGAGATTAAGGGGCATTGGGAGGGTTACAGCGATAATTATATCAGGGTTTGGTTAAAATCCCGCCGCAGCTTAAAAAATAAACTGGTTTTTGTCAGGCTTAAAGGTATCTCCGGCGATTGTATGCTTGACAAAATACCGGGCAGGTGTTATAAATAAAAAATTAGAAAGGGGGATTTAGATAATGAAGATAAAGGGTTTTACGCTGGTTGAAATCATGATTATCGTCGCCATCATCGCGTTATTAGCCGCTATAGCTGTGCCTAACTTTTTAAACGCGAAAATGACTGCTAATACGCAAGCAGCCAAGGAAAACATCCGTAACCTGTCAGCGGCCTGTGAAAGATACGCCGCCGCCAATAATGGCGCCTACCCGGCTACGGTAGCGCAATTAACCGCCTTCATCAATACAGCCGGCTCTTTTTGCGCTGATGCAACCGGCGCGGTTACTACTTCTAAAGGTTATCAATATCGCTGCACTTTGGCTGCGAACGGCTATACCTTAGTAGCTAATCCGGTTACAGCAGGCACAACCGGAACGGTGACCTACACCGCTACTACCGGGGGAATGTTTACGCCGTTATAAAAAGCAGACTTCTCATGAAAAATGAAAAGAAGGAGGAGAGGACAGAAATTTTCTCCTCCTTTTTTATGCATTATGCCTAAACTCAAAACTACCCTGCTCGTATTGATTATTTTCGTCATCGCGGGATTTTGCGTAATTTTTTACTCCAATTCCCTGCAGAACCCTTTTATCTGGGACGACGAAGCCCTGATTGTCAGGAACCCGGTTATCCGCAGCTGGCAGAATCTGCCGTCAGCCTTCACCAGCGATTTATATTCCGGGGTAAACTTTGGCTCAAATTTCTACCGGCCGCTGCAGACGGCCTCTTACATGTGGGATTATCATTTTTGGCAGTTGAACCCTTACGGGTATCATCTGACCAACATTATCCTGCAGGCTTTAGTTGCCTTCCTGGTTTTTTTGCTTAGTTACGCCATCTTTAAGGAGGTAGATTCAGCGTTAGCGGTGGCTTTATTATTTGCCTTAAATCCCCTGCATACCGAGGCGGTTACTTATCTTTCCGGCAGGGCGGAGATGCTGCTGGGCCTGTTTTTGCTTTCGGCGCTGCTTTTATTTATGCGGGGGTACCGTTTCTTATCCTGGCTTAGCTTTATCCTGGCTTTGTTATCCAAAGAACTGGCCGTAGTTTTTCCTTTGCTTATCCTGGCGTATTTATTTTATTACCGCCGGGAAGAGCTAAAGAAGGCAGGCAATTTTATAAAATTACTCCTGCCTTTCCTGGTCATAGATTTAGTATATTTATTATTGCGGGTTAGTTTTTTAAGCTTTGCCCGCATGCATCCTCCGGCCTTAACCAAATATCCCCTGCTTTTAAGGATTACGGTTTTACCCGAGGTAATCCTTACCTATTTGAGATTATTATTTTTTCCGCTCAACCTGCATATGAGCTGGACGATAACCCGTCCGGCGGATTTCTTAGGCTTTTTCTTAAACTGGTTCGTATTAGGGTTAATCTGCGTTGCCTGCTTTTATATTTTAAAAGATAAAAGGACCGATAAGCGGGCAGCCCTGATGTTGTGCTGGTCTTTAGTTTTTTTTCTCCCGCAGTCCGGGATATTGCCGATTAACGCTTTTATCGCCGAGCACTTCATTTATCTGCCGTCCATAAGTTTCTTCATGCTCATCGTTTATCTCTTCCGCAGGTATTTAAGGAAAGGGCTGTTTATTTTTGCCGTCATCGGCTTGGGCGCTTTTTACGGCCTGCTGACGTTTAACCGGAACTTTGAGTGGAGCGACCCGGCGGCTTTTTATGAAAAAATAACCCGTTTTTCTCCCGGCAGTTTCCAGGCGCATAATAATTTAGGGTTACAGTATGAATACCGCTATCTTTACGCTAAGGCGATCATAGAATATAAAAAGGCGTTGGAAATTAATCCGGATTTGCTCGAGGCCCGCTCTAACCTGGCCAATCTATATTTTAAGCTGGGTAAATTTAAGGAGGCCAGGGCTGAGTAC
>JAQUAP010000040.1 GCA_028687205.1 Candidatus Omnitrophota bacterium | reverse complement strand
TCGTCATCGCTGCAGCCATCAAGTGGGATCGATAATGGAAGAAACAACTGCTCAAACCATTATCCAGCTTCCCGATGGCTTCAATGCCGGTGCCTTGTTTGGCGAACTGCTCCACCTTGCGGTTCCATTCATTGAGGTTTCCGTCATCGTCTGCATAAGCTTCCTTGTTTTCAACATCATCAAGAAGGAATGCAAATGACCATCATGCCCTCGTTTTCCATGATCCGCTGCCGGTTGCTTATCCTGGCCTTTTTGGCCCTGTGCTTCCTGCTCGGCTTGCTGAAAAGGATCTTCCTATGAAAATCATCCTTTTTTATGCCACCGGCTTGTATGTGACCTTCCTTTGTGCCGGCCTTTACCTGGCCCACGGGGAAGAAGTCCCCGGCCTGCCTGCAGGACCGAACGAATCGTACAGCGTTGCCAGTCCCGGCACCACCCCTAAGGAATATGTGGTCCCTCGGATTTCCTCAACCGATGCGCCGTTGAGAAGAAGAGACTCCAAATCCTGCCGGGAATATCTCTCCATCTGTGAACGGTCCTGCAAAGAGCGCGGTCAGATGTTCAAGTTTGCCTGTATTAGCCATTCCAGGCCCGCGCCCTCATTCACCAACGACCTAAGCAGCGCCAGGTTGGAATTTGCTTTTACCGAATAGCAGATAAGCGGGTTGAGCTCCCGGAAGGCGGTTTTTAATTTCAGGAAATGGTCAAGCAGGGTTTTATAGCTGTAGACATAAAGCGGCGTGCCGAATCTTGCGGCTAAATCGCCGACCCTTACATCTTCACAGTATAAATTATTCCTTCTGTATTTAAATTCGTGCATTTTTCGCTAATCCGTTACCCTGATTTAATCTTTTTGACAGTATAATAGCGCTATATATGGCTGCATGTTATTATGCGCGCCGCCGCCGCCTGCATTATCGGTTCCCCTCGGCAATGACCACGAACCACTCGGATGATAAGTACCGGCAGCAGGGTTTGAACCGAATAAATCACCACCGGTGGACCCGGTCAATCCATGACTATGGCTGGGCATTTCAGCAGTACTTAACGTATGGGTTGCTGCTCCGCCAGTTGCGCCGCGCGCATAAGTAGTTCCCGAACCGACAATAGTCCTGTCTCTTGCCGAAGTATATTCAGTCCAACCGGAAGGGCAAGCATCCAGGTTAAAAGCCAACACGGCTCCGGCTGGAATGCTTCCTCCTACTACCTGCCAGGTAAGCGAAGGTGTCCCTCTGCAGGTATATAATTGAGACTCGCTTTTGTCAAAAACAATCTCTCCTTCATTAGCACACTCTCCTCCGGGAGTATTATCGTCATTTGGATATAGCCTTAAGGTTTTATAGACCCCGTAAGGAGAAGGATAATAGGTAGTTATGGTCAAGGTATCTTCGGCAAAGGCCGCCGGTAAACATAAGCAGATTAAAACTAAAAATAAAATTAATCTTTTATGCATAGGCCCTCCTTGCGTCCTGATTACTTTAACCTTTGCTGCCATTTATGCATTTGCCCGACTACCAGTTTCGGGCTGGTACCGCCGAAGGATTGCTTAAGGTTTACCGAGACCCAGGCATTCAATATTTTTTTAACGTCGGGCTCAAGTTTCGCAGAATATTTTTTCAGCTCAAAACTGCTTAAGCCGGATATCTTTTTACCCTTATCCAGGCAATCCCTGACCATTTTACCCACAATATCATGCGCCTCCCTGTAGGATACGCCTTTTTTTATCAGGTACTCCACGATATCTACCGAGAACAAAGACTCATCGCTCAGCCGCCCGGCAATCTCCTCTTTCTTAACGGCAACATTTTCAAACAAAGCGATAAAAATCTCTAAAATATCCTTAACCGTGTCCACCGCGTCAAAAAGCGGCGGTTTATCCAGCTGTAAATCCCGGTTATACGAAGAAGGCAGGCCTTTCATTAATATCAATACGCTAGAGAGGTCTCCCTGGATTTTACCGACCGAGCCCCGGATTAATTCCAGTATATCCGGGTTCTTTTTATGCGGCATAATACTGGAACCGGTACAAAAAGAAAAATCAATATCGATAAAGCTGAATTCTTTGGTGGACCAGAGGATGAGGTCCTCAGCCATTCTGGAAAGATGCACGGAGAGGATCGCCAAGTCCGCCAGGGCCTCAATAATAAAATCCCGGTCGCTGACAGAATCTATGCTATTGGCGGTCACATTTTTAAAACCTAACTTCTTCGCCACAAAATTCCTGTCAATCGCCAGGCCGGTGCCTGAAAACGCGCAGGCGCCCAATGGCAGAGTATCCAGCCTGTTTTTAGCATCCTGCAGCCTTTGCTTATCCCGCTCTAACCCTTCGATATAAGCTAAAAGATGATGCGCCAGCAACACGCATTGCGCTACCTGTAAATGCGTATAGCCGGGGATAATCACTTTAGAGTTTTTTTGCGCAAGCTTTAAAATTGCCTTTTGCAGCTCGGCAATAAACCCTGCCAGGTTGTCTATTTCATCTTTAATATACATTTTTACATCCAGCGCTATCTGGTCATTCCTGGACCTGGCAGTATGCAATTTAAAGGCCGCCTGGCCTATCTTTTTAAAAAGCGCTTCCTGGATATTGGAGTGGATATCTTCGGCACTTAAGTCAAATTTAAATTTTCCGCTTTTTAAATCCCGCATAATGACATTAAGCCCCTTGACCATTAATGCGGCATCGGGCTTAGGCACTATCCCCTGCTTGCCTAGCATTTTGGCATGGGCAATGCTGCCGAGCACGTCATACAAAGCCAACCTCTTATCAAAAGCTATGCTGGAGGTGAACTTATCCGTTAAGCTGCTTGTCTTTTTTCCGAATCTTGTACCCCACAATTTTTTTGCCATGCTTACCTCTTTTTACTTTTGGCTTTTATACGGCATGCCCCAGAGCTTTATGAAACCTTCGGCGAGCTTCTGGTCAAACTTATCTTCTTTACCGTAAGTGCTCAACTCTTTTTTATAAAGCGAGTAGGCTGACCTTCTCCCCACTGCCACGCAATTGCCCTTAAATAATTTCAGCTTGATTGCGCCGCTTACCTGCTTTTGCGTGGACTTAACAAAACCGTCCAGCGCCTCTTTTAAAGGAGAAAACCAGAGGCCGTTATAGACCAGCTCCGCATATTTCAACGCAATGCTATCCTTAAAATGCGCCAGCTCCCTGTCCAATACCAGCGCCTCCAATTCTTTATGCGCGGTATGTAAAATCGTCGCTGCCGGCGCTTCATAGACCTCTCTGGATTTTATGCCGACTAACCTGTTCTCAACCATATCCGACCTGCCTATGCCATGGTAGCCGCCGACTTCGTTAAGGTGGTTAATCAGCGTTTTTAATTTATAAGCCCTGCCGTCTATTTTTTGCGGCACCCCTTTTTGAAAATAAACCTCGATATACTTAGGGTAGCTTACCTGGGCATTCGGGCTTTTAGTAATCATATACGCGTCTTCCGGAGGCTCCTGCGCCAAATCCTCTAATACGCCCGCTTCAATACTGATGCCCCAGATATTCCTGTCAATGCTGTAAGGCTTTTTCTTGGTCACGTCTATCGGGATATTATGCTCTCTGGCATATTCTATCTCTTCTTCCCGCGACTTAAATTCCCAGCTCCTTACCGGCGCGATAATGCTTAAGTGTGGGTCAAGTATGCCTGCGGCCACTTCAATCCTTACCTGGTCATTTCCTTTTCCGGTGCAGCCATGGGCTATTGTATCGGCTTTTTCTTTATGCGCTATCTGCACGAGGTATTTAGCGATTAAGGGCCTGCCTAAGGCGGTAGCTAATAAATATTTCCCTTCATAAACGGCATTAGCCTGCAAGGCCGGCAAGACAAAATCCTCCACGAATTCATCCTGTAAATCCTTGATGTAGACCTTGGTTGCTCCGGCGGCGAATGCCCGCGACTCAATTGCCTCCAGGTTCTCGCCCTGGCCTAACCCCTGGCCCAGGTCAGCCATAAAGCAGATGACTTCATAACCCTGCCCCCTTAGCCATCTGATGATGCAGGATGTATCCAGGCCGCCTGAATATGCGAGCACTACTTTTTTCATCTGATTATCTCCCTAATAATTTTATTAAAATCGCCTTCTGCACGTGCATCCTGTTCTCCGCCTCATCAAAGACAACGGCGTTTTTGCCGGCCAGGATATCATCGGTTATCTCTTCTCCCCTGTGCGCGGGAAGGCAGTGCATGATTAAAACATTGGCTTTGGCTGCTTTTACTAAATTTTTATTTACCTGAAAATCCTTAAAAGCCTCTTTTCTTTTCTGCGCCTCATCCTCCTGCCCCATACTTGCCCAAACATCGGTATAAATCACATCCGCATCCTTTACCGCGCTAAAGGCATCGTTAAATAAATTTATCCCTGCGCCGCTGGCTTCTGCTAATGTTTTAGCGTCTTTTAATACCAAGGCATCCGGCGCGTAACCTTTTGGGCAGCCCACGTTCATATTCACGCCTAATTTGGCGCAGGTAAAAAGCAGGGAATTACAGACATTATTTCCGTCTCCTACATAAGCCAGGGTTACGCCTTTTAGCTTCTTCAGCTTTTCCTGCACGGTATATAAATCCGCCAGGGCCTGGCAAGGATGCGAAAAATCCGATAAGCCGTTAATCACCGGAACAGTTGCCTCTTTAGCCAGCTCCAGGCAGTTCTTATGTTCGAATGTCCTTAAGACTATGCCGTCAACATACCTGGAAAGAGTCTTGGCCACGTCGGCAATAGATTCTCTCACGCCCAGGTTTATTTCATCAGGCGCCAGATACAGGGAATTCCCTCCCAGCTGGAACATCCCCACCGCAAAAGAAACCCGTGTCCGGTTGGAAGGTTTTTGAAAAACCAGCGCCAGGGTCTTACCTGCCAAAACCTTGCTGAATTTAGCTTTATTTTTCTTTAGCTTATCCGTAAGCGAAAAAATATCCAGGATTTCAGCGGCGGCCAGGTCCTTGATTGAAATCAGGTCTTTTTTCATTTTTCTCCTCATCCAGATAGGGACGGTTCTCAAGACAAAGCAGAACTGTCCCCTCCCCGGGGACAGTTCCCGCACGAGTTGAGAACCGTCCCTAAAATAGAAATTGCCTTATCTATCTCTTTCTTGGTTACATTCAGCGCCGGCATAAGCCTTAACACCTTATCGTGGGTACAGTTAATCAACAATCCCTGCGCAATGCATTTTTCAACGATACCCTTGCCTTCTATATTTAATTCCACTCCCGCCATTAAACCCAAACCCCTTACTTCTTTGATGGCCGGGTATTTTTCTTTTAAGGCGTTAAGTCCGGTAAATAAATATTCCCCCATTGCCCGGGTATTCTTCAGCAATTTCTCCTTTTGCACTGCTTTTAATACTGCCAGGGCTGCCTTTGCAATAACCGGCCCGCCGCCAAAGGTTGAAGCATGCATTCCCGGGCCTAAAGTATCGGCGATCTCTTTTTTGACCACCATCGCTCCTATCGGAAGGCCGCCGCCTAATGACTTGGCTAAAGTCATAATATCCGGGGTTATCCCGTAATGCTGGCAGCAAAACAGTTTTCCTGTCCTGCCTATGCCTGTCTGCACCTCGTCTACGATCAGCAGTAAATTTTTCTGCGCGCAAAGGCTTTTTAAGCCCGCAACAAAATCCTTATCCGCGACATTTATCCCGCCTTCACCCTGCACAAGCTCTAACATTACGGCAATGGTTTTATCAGTCACCGCCTGCTTTACTGCTTCCAGGTCGTTAAATTTAACGATTTTAAAACCTTCCGGCAAAGGGCTAAACCCCTGTTTATATTTAGCCTGGCCTGTAGCCGCAAGCGTAGCTAAGGTCCTGCCGTGAAAAGAATTTTCAAAAGTGATAATTTCAAACCTGCCTTGCCCGAACTTCCTGGCGAATTTAATCGCCCCCTCATTTGCCTCTGCCCCGGAATTACAGAAAAATACCTTTGCCGGATAAGACCAGTAAACGATCTCCCTGGCTAATTTTGCCTGGGGTATATGGTAATAGTTATTCGGGATAAAAATTAATTTGCTGATCTGGTCCCGCACTGCCTGCATCACCTTAGGATGGCAATGCCCGAGGTTCCCCACGCCCCAGCCCGGGAAAAAATCCAGGTATACCCGGTTATGGATATCCCAAAGCTTAGAGCCCTTGCCCTTGACAAATACCAGGGGAACCTTGGTATAAGTAGGCATGATATTTTCTTTATAACTTGCAAAAACTTCTTCTAATTTCATTTAACAATCTCCGTCCCGATACCCTGGTCGGTAAATATCTCAAGGAGCAGGCCGTGCGGGATGCGCGCGTCAATAATATGTGTTTTCTTCACTCCTTTTTTTAAAGCCTCGATACAGGCCCTGACTTTCGGGATCATCCCCTGCTGTATGATATTGTCCTCGACCAGCCCCGCGGCCTCCTTGGTGGTCAGTGTCGAGATAAATGAATGCGGGTCTTCGGGATTACGCAGGATACCTTTGACATTCGTCAGTAAAACAAATTTTTCCGCTTCTAACGCACCTGCAATGCTCGCGGCAGCCTCGTCAGCATTGACATTATAAGTCTTTTTGTCTTTGCCGATCCCCATAGGCAGGATGACCGTGATTTTGTCTTTTTCCAGTTCGCTTAATACCGCCTCATTATTAATATCTGTGATCTGGCCGACCAGGCCTAAATCTATCTTTGCTTTTTTCTTTTCCGCCTGGATAAGCTGCGCTTTTTTTCCGTTAAGGCCGACAGCCTTGGCGCCTAATTCCGAGATTTCCTGTACGATAATATCGTTCAAGGCCTGCAACTCCTCTTCTACGAGGGCGAGGGTATCTTCATCGGTAACGCGCATACCGTCCACAAATTCAGTCTTCTTACCGGAGCTGCGCATGCGCTCGCTGATGTTCGGGCCGCCGCCGTGGACCAGGACGGGCTTTAAGCCCATAAAATTCAGGAAGACGATATCTTCCAAAACCCCCTTGCGTATCTTCTCTTCGCCTAATATGCTGCCGCCGTATTTGATAACGATTATTTTCTTATGGAACTTCTTGATATACGGCAAGGCCTCGATTAATACATCCGCCTTCCTGATTGCCTCTTCCATTTAAATCCTTTCTTAATTATACGCAGCGTTTATTTTTATATATTCAGGCGTCAGGTCTGAAGTATAAACCACGGCGCTTGCGCTTCCCTGGTTAAGCGCGACTTCAACATCTATCTCTTTCTTCTTCAGGGGGCTTACCTTTATTTTTAAATCTTTTTCCCTGATCCCTGCTCCGCTTGAGCCGGCTGCGGAAGCAATCCTGCCGAAATTCGGGTTCTCTCCGTACGCGGCGGTCTTAAAAAGATTGGAGTTAGCTATGCTTAAGGCTACGGCCCTGGCTGTTTGCTGGTCCCTGGCGTATTTTACGCTAATCTTGATAAATTTGCTCGCGCCTTCGCCATCCCTGACAATCATCTTCGCTAATTCAAGACAGGCCAGGCTTAATGCCCGGACAAATAAATCCAAATTCTTGCCGCCGTGGATCTTGGCATTGCCGGCTGCTCCGTTTGCCAAAAGCATAACCGTATCGTTCGTGCTCATACAGCCGTCCACGGTTATACAATTAAAAGAATTGTTCACGGCAATCTTTAATGCCTGGTTAAGCGCTGCCTGGGTGATATGCGCGTCTGTAAAAATAAAACCTAATAAGGTAGCCATATTGGGCGCGATCATCCCCGCACCCTTGGCTATCCCGCATACCGTAATTTCTTTAGCGCCCGCGTTGAACTTTAGCGAAAACTTTTTAGCAAAAGTATCGGTAGTCATTATCGCTCTTGCCGCCTTATCTATGCCCGGGGAAGATAAACCCTTAATTAACTTCGGGATACCCCGCTTAATTTTCAGGAGCGGCAATCTCTTGCCGATAATCCCGGTTGAGGCGACCAGGATACTTTCCTGCTTAAGGCCTAAGGCCCTGGCTAAAACCCGCGTAGTTTCCCTGGCGTCCTTTAAACCTGTTTTAGCGTTAAAACAGTTCGCATTGCCGCTATTGGCGATGATTGCCTGGAACCGGTTGTTATTCTTCAGGTGAGTCTTACTTAAAATTACCGGCGCAGCCAGAATATCGTTAGTCGTAAATACACAACTGGCCAGAGCAGGCTTTGCAGAAAAAAATAAAGCCAAATCCGGCTTACCTGACCTTTTTATACCGCAGGATATAGCGCTGGCCTGAAAACCAGGCGGTAAAATCCCCTTTTTATAAGTTTTCATCTTAAACCTGCTGTCTCCGGAAAGCCGTACATTATATTCATATTCTGCACTGCCTGACCCGAAGCCCCTTTGATCAAGTTATCAATAGCGGAAACAATAATCACGCTCTCCGGGTTATCTTTAATCCCAATATCGCAAAAATTCGTCCCCACCACATCTTTTAAGCCCGGGAATTCTCCCTCAGCTTTTATTTTCACAAAAGGCTCTTTTTTATAGAATCTTTTATATAATTCAACTAACTTTTGGCTTTTGGCTTTTGGCTTTTGGCTTTTCCGCACATATATCGTCTCTAATATGCCTGTTTTCACCGGCAATAGATGCGGCACAAAGGTTACCTTCACCTTTTTACCCGCTAACCTTGATAAAACCTGGTTAATTTCCGGGGTATGCTGATGCACGCCAACCTTATAAGCCTTAAAATCCTCTTTGTCCGGCGAAGAGAAAAATTCTTCGGTCTTCTTTCTGCCGGCGCCGCTTACGCCTGACTTGGCATCGATGACTACCGAACTAAAATCCAGCGGGACTAAAGCGGCCAGCGGAGCTAACGCCAGTATTGCCGCCGTCGGGTAACACCCGGGGTTAGCGACGATCTTAGCTTGTTTAATCTGTGCCCGGTATAATTCAGGCAACCCGTAAACAGCGTGTTTTAAATTCGCCTTATCTTTATGTTTATACTGATAAAATTTTTCATAGGTTTTAAGGTCCTTAAGCCTGTAATCGGCGCTCAGGTCAATGACCCTTTTACCCGCCTTAATCAGCTGCGGCACTAAATCCATGGAAGTAGTATGCGGCAGGGCCAGGAATATAAGGTCGCACTTAGCGGCGATATCCCTGCTCTCCGGTTTTAGACAGACTAAATCCAGCCTACCGGCGAAGGCGGGAAATATTTCCGTAATCGGCTTGGCGCAGGCGCTGCTTGAAAAAAGCCCGCTGATTTTAACTCCCGGATGCCTAAGCAGGATCCTAATGAGCTCTTCTCCCGTATATCCGGTTACACCCACTATCCCAACCTTGAGCATAGCATTATCTCCTGTAAATATATTTTTAATCTTAGAATAAAATCCCGTCGTAGTCAAGCACTTTCTCGTCGGAGTCATACTACAAAACCCATACCCTTACGCGGGTCCTGTACTAAGCGTCTGTCTTGCCTTGTTCCTCGCTGGGACACTTGCTTGCTGGACTCCATATGCCCTGCTCGGAACCAAGCCAAGCCATCCGCTTATAAAATGACACTGGCAGGTTTAACCGCCCAGTATTAAGATTTTGCGGTTTTGGCAGAGCAGCGCATTAGAAAATTTTCGGCAGATGAGTGCAAGGATTTACGGCGAACGGAGGAATTGCACCTCGCGTAAGTCCTTCCGGGAGTGAGCCGTAAACCGAAAGCACTCGGCGAAAATTTTCAGCGCTGCGGAGCCAAACCGCAAAATCAAAGCCTGAGCGGGAAACTTGACAGGGTCATTTAGAGTATAATAAAAAACCCCGCTGATCCCAGCGGGGTTTCTAACTCCAAAACTATATAATCTAGTCTACCTCTTAGTCCACTGGAAGCGTTTGCGTGCGCCCTTCTGGCCATACTTCTTGCGTTCCTTTGCGCGCGGGTCGCGGGTCAGATAACCCTGTTTGCGCAATAAATCTTTTAAGGCCGGGTCCATGGAAATCAAAGCGCGCGAAATCCCCAGCCTCAAAGCCCCTGCCTGGCCGGTAAGTCCGCCTCCGTTTATATTGGCAATAACATCGTATTTATTCATATTATTCGTCGCCTCTAAAGGCTGCTTGACGATAATCCTGTCTGTTTCCCGCAAGAAATATTTCTCATAGGGCCGGCTATTTACGGTAAAGTCCCCCTTACCCGGAATAAGGTTAACCCTCGCCACTGACTCTTTGCGCCTGCCTACTGCCGTATATTTTACCGTTGCGTTCATTTCTCTGCCTTAGACCTCCAAAACCTGCGGATTCTGCGCCTTCTGCGCATGCTTATCATCCGCGTAAATTTTAAGTTTCTTTAACATTTCATGTCCTAATGTCCCCCCGGGAAGCATGCGCCTGACTGCCAGCTTAACTACGGTTGCAGGCTTATGCGCAAACATCTTCTCGAAAGAAACTTCCCTTAAGCCGCCCGGATAACCAGAATACCTGCGATAGACTTTCTGCTTAGGCTTCCTGCCGCTAAGCCTGATTTTAGCCGCATTAATTATAACCACGGCATCCCCGGTATCTATATGCGGGGTAAAAATTGCCTTATGCTTGCCTCTCAGGATAGACGCTACCTTGGCGGCAAGCCTGCCTAATATCTTGTCCTTGGCATCCACCAGGTACCATTGCCTCTTGATATCCTCTTTTTTAGCCACGTAGGTCTTTTTCATAGATTTTTAAGTATAACATATTTACGCTTTAAGTCAAATATTTTTTATGAATTTATCTAAAAATCCCTCGAGCCTCGCTGCCTGCCAGAAGATGAACAGGAACAATGCCGCTATGCAGATAATCGCCCCAAACGGAACGCTGGCCTTTACTACGCCGGCCCTGGCCTGGCAGGCGGTATTTTTATATACCAGAAAGAACTTATTTTCCCCGACTTTGACTAAATTCAGCCGCTTTACGGCTGCCTCCACTGCTTGCGCGTCGTCAATGCGGGTAAATACGATTATTTTTGAACTTGCAAAAGGATTAAAATCTTCCGCTTTTTTTATTTCCGGCAAGAGGGCATTTGCGCTTGGCCTGCCGGCTATGCTTGATATCGTCAGTCCTAAAAAATTAAGCGTGCAGTAAGTTATGTCCTGGGGAGCAGAATTGGCTTCCACCATGTTAGCTGCGGAAATATACTCCTGGGGAAACCAGAATATACCGCTCCTGGCAAGCAGCAAATTCAGGAAAGTCGTATCAAAAAACTTAATCCGGTAATCTACCTTTGTCTCCCTTACTTCCTTATACATGGAAAACGTCGGCGAAACTAAGAAGATAAATACCGCGATGACCGGGATGAAATAACGCCGGTTTATTTTCTGGTACAAGTTGGAGAGGCAAAACGCGCCAAGCAGTATTACCGGAAAATATCCTTCGGCTGATAAAAAACGGTAAGGGTAAATTATAAATATGAGGCTCGCCAGGAAGATCGCCGCAAAAAGACGGTACTCTCTCCCTTTTTTTAGCGCCTGGAATAATCCAATCAGCGCTAAAATAGACTCTAATATTTTAATCTGGCATAAATATTTTTCATGCAGGCTGAATCCGAATGTGCGTATGAATTTGAAGACGCTTAACTCCTTGATGATAATGGGAAGGGCCAGGATTAACGCGGTAATTAAAACTCCTATGGCGCGTTTTCTGAGCTCCTTGTTTAATAAGCCGTAAATTAGAAAAGTCAGCGCGAAAAATAAGGATATGCCGATATGCGTATAAAAAACCAGGCTCAACAATATCGCCGAACGCAGCAGCCTTTTTTTAAACAGCTGGCTTAAGGATAAAATCCCGAATATGAAAGCCAGGCTCGCCGGGATATGGCTCAATAAAGAAAGGTAAAAAGAAACTGACGAGAAGAATAGCAGCACGACAAAAAAGGCTAACTGCTGGCTGTAATTATCTTTGATGAATTTCCATAAAACCGCCAACAGGATAACCGGGATGAGCGCTTCGCATAATTTAGCCAGGATAACCGGGCTGAGCCCGGCCTGCATAAGACCGGCTAACGCGAGGTGGAAAAACGGTGGGTAAATATGCGGCCTGCCGACAGGCGCGTACTGCCAAAAGTCCCAGCCGCTGTAGCCGCCGGCCTGGATAAACCCTTGCGCGGTGAGAAGATGGTAATAAATATCCATGAAATGCGGTAGGACGAACCAGCGGGCAAACTGGAGGGCAAGCAGGCCGGTTATGATAATGCCGGAAAAAAAATTCCAGGAGACGCCTTTTGCGTATTTATCCATCATGGGTTAATATTTTACCTCTAAAAGGCACAAGCCCCTTGCCGGGATAGTAGGACCGGCAAGCGCGCGCCTGCGCGAGAGTAATATTTTTTTCAGAGAGCCCGCTCCGGCGCTTCCCCTGCCTATTTCGATCAATGTCCCGACGATATTCCTGACCATATTATACAAGAATCCATCCGCCTCAATATCAATATAGATAAAATTATTTTTCTTAACGATGCTTATTCTTTTTATTTTCTTGACTTGATTCTTATCTCTACCCTGACTGGCGCAAAAGGCGCCAAAATCATGCCTGCCCAGCAAAACCCTGGCTTCCCTGCGCATAAGTTTTACGTCTAAGGGATGCGGGTAGAAATAAACCGTGTTCCTTAAAAGAGGGGAAGAATAATCGCGGTTGAGTATCGTATAGCGGTAAACTTTGGATTTTGCTTTAAAGCGGCTGTGAAAACCCGGTCCCTCCTCGCTTAAGCGGATAACCTTGATATCTTCGGGAAGGTTTCCGTTCAGGGCCAGCTTTAAACGGGAAAGGGCGATCTTTGAGCGGGTAAAAAAATTAGCGACCTGCGCCCTGGCGTGCGCGCCGGCATCGGTCCTGCCCGAAGCGATTAATTTTATTTTTTCCTGGAGGA
>JAQUAP010000039.1 GCA_028687205.1 Candidatus Omnitrophota bacterium | reverse complement strand
GGGGTAAAAGATGCCGCTTACTATTATTCTACTTATACGCCGGGTAAAGACCTGGTCCCTGTTTCCAATAAAAAGAAAGTCCTTATCCTGGGCGGCGGGCCTAACCGTATCGGCCAGGGTATCGAATTTGATTATACCTGTGTACACGCGGCATTTGCGTTGCGCGACGAAGGTTTTGAGTCGATCATGATCAACTGTAACCCGGAAACAGTCTCTACGGATTATGATACTTCCGATAAACTTTATTTTGAGCCATTGACCACAGAGGATGTTTTGGCCATCTGGGAAAAAGAAAAACCGATAGGCGCGATTGTGCAATTCGGAGGCCAAACTCCCTTAAATATCGCTGCTGAGCTTGAGGAAAATGGTGTCAAAATCCTCGGTACAAGCACCAAGAGTATCGCTTTTGCCGAAGACCGCGAGCTGTTCAGGCAAAAAATGATTGCATTGGGGATACGCCAGACCGAAGGCGCCACTGCATTTTCCCTGGAAGCGGCGACGAAGATCGCCAGGCGTATCGGCTATCCGGTAATGGTCAGGCCATCTTTTGTATTAGGCGGCCGGGGCATGGAAGTGATTTACGACGAGGCGATGCTGGTTAAATACGCTAAAGAGGCAATCAAGGTAAGCCCGGAATACCCGATGCTTATTGACCGCTTCCTGGAAAAAGCAACTGAATGCGAGGTGGATGCGCTTTGTGACGGGGAAGAGACTTTTGTGGCGGCGGTAATGGAGCATATCGAGCATGCCGGCATCCATTCCGGAGATTCCGCCTGCACCATTCCTTCGCGCACGTTAACGCCGGAACAATTAAAGATAATTGACGCGTGGACAAAAAAGATTGCCCGGGAATTGCAGGTAGCCGGGTTGATCAATATCCAGTTTGCGATTTGCGACGGCGAGGTCTATATCCTGGAGGCAAATCCCCGCGCTTCGCGCACCGTGCCTTTAGTCTCTAAGACAGTCGGTATCCCGCTGGCGCGTATCGCTACGCTTTTGATGCTGGGCAAAAAATTAAGCGATTTTCCGGAATTGGCGCAGCGCAAGCTTCCATATGTTTCGGTAAAAGAAGCGGTCTTTCCTTTTAATATGTTCCCTGAAGTCGACCCGGTCCTGGGCCCGGAGATGCGCGCGACAGGAGAGGTAATGGGTATTGACCAGGATTTCGGCCTGGCTTTTTTCAAGGCCCAGGAATCAGCAGGGACTAGGCTGCCGACAGAAGGCAATGTGCTGGTAACCGTGACAGATAAGGATAAGCCTGAAGTATTGCCTATCGCGGCTAAATTAGCGCAATTGGGATTTAAGCTCCTAGCTACGGAAAACACGCAGCATTTCTTAAAAGAAAAAGGGGTGGAGGCAGTTCTGGTTAAAAAACTGCACGAAGGCAGGCCGAATATCGCCGATGCCATTAAGAGCAGGGAGATCAATCTGATCATCAATACACCTGTCGGCAGGATGAGCGTTTATGACGACAGCTATATACGTATGCTTGCTATCCAGCATAAAGTCCCTTATGTAACGACGCTCTCGGCTGCCCGGGCAACGGTGGACGGGATTGACGCGGTAAAGAAAAGGCAGACTGAACCCAAGTCATTACAGGAATACCATATATTATTAAAAAAGTCCGCGATAGAAAAGGTGCGGGCCTAAGCATCAGGGAGGCAGGTATGCCACAGGTAAAAGAAATAACCGTAAACTCTTTGGATACTAAAGAATTTATCCGGGAAAAAGCTTCAGAAATCTCTTCGGTTGTCGGTAAGGGGGTGGCGATTAATGCCCTTTCCGGCGGCGTGGATTCTTCGGCAGTGACGATGCTCGGGCATAAGGCGCTGGGAGATAGGCTCAAAACATATTTTATTGACAACGGTATCATGCGCGAAGGCGAGCCGCAGCAGATAGCCTCCGTGTTTAAAAAACTGGGCGTCAATGTTGAAATCGTCGATGCGCAGGATGAATTCTTTACTGCGCTCAAAGGCATCACTGACCCCGAGGAGAAGCGCGAGGCGATTACCCAGACCTTTTATAAGAAGGTGTTCGGCAACTTAGTGAAACAGAGCGGAGCAAAATATCTTTTGCAGGGGACTATCCTTACGGATATTGACGAGACAGTCGCCGGGATCAAGCGCCAGCATAACGTATTTGAGCAATTAGGCATTGACCCGCAGGAGGCCTTCGGGTATAAGATTATTGAGCCCTTAGTGCAGTTGAGAAAAGACGGGGTGCGCAAGGTCGCGGAAGATTTAGGGCTGCCGGCGTCGATTTTTAACCGCATGCCTTTTCCCGGGCCGGCGCTTTCGGCGCGGGTGATTGGAGAAGCGACAAGAGAACGTATTTCCCTCGTGCGCCAGGCAACTTCCATCCTTGAACAGGAGTTAGCTTCGGTAAGAGCATTTCAATATATGGCGATACTGCATAATGACCGGGTCACCGGAATGCGCAACAATAAGCGGGAGTTCGGCCAGCAGATCGAGATCCGCTGCTGGGACAGTATTGACGCGCGCAAGGCCACGCCTACCCGCCTGGATTTTGCCATCCTGGAAAAATTAGCCAACCGGGTCCTTACTGAAGTTCCGGGTGTCGTCAGCGTTACCTATAATATCGCCAGTAAGCCGCCTTCCACCATGGAGGCGGTTTAATTTTTCCATACCCTGCCGGCGGCAAAAGCAATAGCCAAATTTCCTTGCTAATCCCCGTATTCCAGTTATAATTTATTAGGTTAAGGCTATTTTTGCTATGCCTGAAAAATGATGATTTTTGCCAGCCTGTTAATTATATTAGCTTTTGTTTTGTTGGCCCCTTTTTCCGTAAAAAGAATTGAGGAGGAGTTAGAGATCTTTCTTTTTATTATGGGCTGCCTGGCGGTCAGCGTTACCTACCAGTGGAGCGCGGGCTTGGTAAAAGAATCCCTGTTTGAGCCGTTAAAAATAACCCTGGCGGTTTTTAGCGCGGGATTTATATTCAGGGTCCTGCAAAAAATTATCGCGCGAAACGTAAACCGGTTAGCTGATCGCATCGGCCCGAAGCTGTTTGCTTTTATAATCATCATCGGGCTCGGGTTTTTATCCAGCATTATAACCGCCATCATCGCCGCGCTGGTCCTGGTTGAAATAATCTCCTGCCTTACGCTTGACCGAAAAGATGAAATTATCCTGGTGGTGCTGACCTGTTTTTCCATCGGCCTTGGCGCGGTATTGACTCCGATCGGCGAGCCGCTTTCAACCATAACCATAGCCAAGCTTAGGGGTGAGCCTTATCAGGCAGGATTTTTCTTTCTCTTTAAAAATTTGTGGCAGTTTATAATACCGGGGATTATCGCCTTCGGTATTTTAGGGATGCTTTTTATGCCTGCCATGCGCCAGAAGAAACACGGGCTGCAGGAAAGCAGGCGGGATAACGTAAAAGATATCGCGCTAAGGGCAGCTAAAATCTATTTTTTCGTTATGGCGCTGGTCTTATTAGGGAAAGGGTTTAAACCGATAATAGATACCTATATAGTAAAGATACCTTATCAGGGGCTTTATTGGCTGAATATGTCTTCGGCTGTGCTGGATAACGCGACTTTAGCCGCTGCGGAAATAGGTCCGGAGATGGGGCTTTGGCAGTTAAAGTCAAGCCTGTTGGGACTTTTAATCGCAGGAGGTATGCTTATACCGGGCAACATACCGAATATTATCACCGCGGGTAAGCTCAGGATCAAAAGCTCGGAGTGGGCTAAGCTTGGCGTGCCCCTGGGGCTATGCGTAATGGCAGTATACTTTTTAGTGATATTAACTTTACGTTAAGGGATAAATGAATAATCAATATAATTTAAGCGTAGAAGAAGTTGCGCAGTCCTTAAACACGGGCCTTGAGTCAGGGCTTAGCGCAGCAGAGGCTAAGCAGCGCCTGGCGCAATACGGGCTAAACCAGCTTTTAGAGAAGAAAGGCATCACTCCTTTAGGTATTTTCCTGGGGCAGTTTAAGGATTTCATTATCTGGATCCTGATCGGAGCGGCATTGGTCTCCGGATTCCTGCAGGAGTGGGTGGATGCGCTGGCGATTATCGCGATTGTGATATTAAACGCGATTATGGGATTCATCCAGGAGTACCGGGCGGAAAAATCTTTGGCCGCGTTAAAGAAGTTATCCAGCCCATCTTCAAAAGTTATCCGCGATAGCCAACACAGCGTTATTTCTTCTTTAGAGCTGGTCCCCGGCGACCTGATCGAACTGGAAGCCGGCGATAGCATTCCTGCCGATAGCCGCCTGGTGTGGAGTACCTCTAACTTTACGGTCCAGGAAGCCAGCCTTACCGGAGAATCTACTCCGGTTGTTAAGACTATCCGCGCTTTAGGCGAAAAAGAAATCCCGCTGGCTGACCGGGCGAATATGGTTTACCTGGGCACTTCCGTCGCCTCCGGAAAGGCCAGGGCGCTGGTTGTTGCTACCGGTATGCAGACAGAGCTCGGTAAGATTGCCGGCATGGTGCAGGGCATCCGGCATGAGACTACGCCTTTACAGAAGAAATTAGAGGCATTCGGCAAATGGATTGTCTATTTATGCTTTGTATTAGTGGGCTTAGTCTTTTTACTGGAATGGCTGCGCGGAGGCAGGATCGTAGATGTATTTTTAACGGCGGTAAGCCTGGCGGTTGCCGCTATTCCCGAGGGGCTGCCTGCGGTAGTCACTATCGCTTTGGCTCTTGGCGTTCACCGCATGGTCAGGCGCCATGCGCTTATCCGCAAACTTCCGTCGGTAGAAACGCTGGGCTGCGCAACAGTTATCTGCTCGGATAAGACCGGCACTTTGACCAGAAACGAAATGACGGTGCAAAAAGTCTTTGCCGGAGCCAGGCTCTTTACGGTAAGCGGAGTAGGCTATGCCCCGCAAGGCGCATTTATGCTGGATAATAACCGGATTAGCCCTGACGCCTATCCTGAATTAGATAAGACATTGCGCTGCGCAGTATTGTGTAACGCTGCGCAGCTGGTTGAGGATAGCGCCGGTTATAAAATAATCGGCGATCCTACGGAGGCAGCTCTTTTGACTGCTGCCGCCAAAGCTGGCCTGCGCAAAGAAAGCCTTGAGCAGGATTTTTCTTTTGTCGATGAAATACCGTTTGATTCGGAACGCAAGATAATGACGATCATCCGTAAGTCTAACAGCGGGCTTATCGCTTTCGTCAAAGGCGCGCCGGATATACTGATCGACCGTTGCGCAAGCATTGAAGAAAAGGGCGCCGGCAGGAAATTAACCATAGAAGACAAAGCGAATATTCAAAAGGCAAATGATGGCCTAGCTAGCCAAGCAATGCGTGTCTTAGCCGTCGCGTACAGGGTTTTAGAGAGCGGGCAGGATAAATATGAGCCGGATACAATCGAAAAAGGCCTTACCTTTGTCGGGCTGGTAGCGATGATCGATCCTCCCCGGGAAGAAGTAAAGCAAGCCATCCGGGAATGCAAGGCCGCCGGCATAAAAACAGTAATGATTACCGGCGACCATAAGAACACGGCGGTGGCGATTGCGCGGGAACTCGGATTTTTTGACGCAGATTCTTTGGCGCTGAGCGGCGAGGAACTGGATGCGCTTAACGACGATGATTTATATGGCAAAGTAGAAAGGATTGTGGTCTACGCCCGTGTTTCTCCGGAACATAAGTTACGGGTAGTGCGTGCCTGGCGCAGGCGCGGCGATATCGTGGCCATGACCGGAGACGGCGTCAATGACGCACCGGCAGTCAAAGAAGCGGATATCGGCGTAGCGATGGGCATCACCGGGACGGATGTCACCAAGGAAGTATCCGATATGGTAGTGACTGACGATAATTTTGCTTCCATTGTTTCTGCGGTGGAAGAGGGCAGGGGGATCTACGATAATATCAAGAAATTTATACATTACCTTCTTTCCTGTAATGCCGGAGAAATATTAGTGATGTTTGTTGCGTCGTTAGTCGGCTTACCGATACCTTTATTGCCAATCCATATCCTCTGGGTCAACCTGGTAACCGACGGCCTGCCCGCGCTTGCCCTGGGAGTTGACCCGGTTGACCCGCATATTATGCAGCGGCCTCCGCGTAAACCCAACGAGGCGGTGGTAACCAAACAGGGGGCGTTTTTAATGCTCATGCAGGGAGCGTTTATCGCTTTCTGCAGTTTGTTTGCTTTTATCTTTGTTCTATTCATAGAAAAAGAGGGGCTGGGCCGCGCCAGGACAGCGGCGTTTGTCGTGCTTGCCTGCAGCCAGTTATTCCACGCTTTTAACTGCAGGAATGCGGCTGTATCTTTATTTAAGATAGGGGCATTTACCAATAAGAAGCTGCTCTACGCTACCGGCATTTCATTTGTCCTGCAAATGGCGGTAGTATATCTGCCTTTCCTGCAGAAGGTATTCAAGACCGATGCCTTAGGTTTATTGGATTGGGCGCTGGTAATCGCGATTTCTTCGCTTCCTTTGTGGGCGATGGAAGCGTGGAAATCAGCAAGGAAGGGTTAATTTTATTTCAAGAGTGCTTTATCGGTTTCGGCTAATTCTCCGCAAAAAATCCACACCGAGATTTGCAGGCGTTCGTCAAGTATCCGGATAATCTTGCCGTCTTTCAGGATCTTCTGGCCCTTATCAATATCTTTTACCTTATCTTTATCTTTGAATAGAAATACCAGCTGGTAGGTAACATTATTTTTTGTTTTCTGCCCGGCCAGGCTGACCTGGTAGTAGGTGCCGCCGAGGTCGTTAGCCGTATCAAAGAAATCATATTCCCCTACATTGCTGACTGTGCCGCCGGAAGAGATTTCTTTGCCCAGGTTATCCTTCAGGAACTCAGCCCGCTGTAAATCAGTCGCCTTGTAAAAATTATCCACTAATCCTTCGATATCCATTCCCGCAGAATAAGAGAGCTTAACCAGCCCCAAAAGAACAACTAAAGAAAATACGCTCCCCAGCAATATTTTTCTCATTTATTCCTCCTCTTGGCTACATTATACTTTTTTAAAAAAATAATTCAAGTATTTTCAAATAGGTAACTTGAAAAAATAACTTGACAAATATATGCAAAATGAATATAATTATATTCAAATAGATATTATTATATGCAAAAAGCATATATGAGGCATTAAAGATGAGGCAATTTTCCAAAAATACCCTCAAGCTCCTTAAGCTTTTTTACGCCCACCCCGAGCAGCAATATTATATCCAGGAACTGGGGCGCCTCTTAAAGACCAAACCCGGGGTCTTTCAAAGGACCCTTTATAACCTGCAAAAAGAGGGGGTCCTGCAAAGTTATTACCGCGCAAATGCCAGGTTCTTCAGCGCCAATAAGAGCTATCCCTTTTACAGGGAATTTAAAAGCATCGTTTACAAATCGGCTAAAGTAATCATAACCGCCGCTATTTTTAGTTTTCTCTTATTGGGCAGCCATAATGCTTTTTGTGAAGAGCCTAAATCAGAAACCTTAGTGCTTTCTTCGCTGCAGGAGGCGATTAGAATCGCTTTTAAGAACAATAAAGATATCCGGATACAGGAGTATGCGCTCAAAGTAGCCGACGCAGGGATACTGGACGCCAGGAGCGCCTTCCTGCCCAAGGTTGATTTTAGCGCCGGTTATACGCGTAATGACGCGGTGCTCACCAGCTCCAGCAGCAGCAGTAAAAAAGATGTCGGGGTATTTACCGGGTATAAAGACAATAATAATATGAGCGTAAGCTTAAGCGAGACTATTTATAACGGCGGAGCCAATATCGCCGCTTTTAGGCAGGCTGAGCTTGCCCTGAAGGAGCAAGGCCAGACCCTGCGGGCTACCAGGCTTAATGTGGAACTGGAGGCCAAGAGGCTTTATTACGGACTGCTGCTGGCTTATGAAACCAGGCGTATTGCCGAAGACCTTGTAAACCAGGCAGAAAGCCATTACGAAGAAGTAAAAAATAAATATCAACAGGGGACTGCTTCCCGGTTTGATGTTTTGCAGTCCAAGGTGCAGGTCTCGCTTTTAGAGCCGCAGTTAATCAACGCCCAGAATTCAATAGACCTGATCATCGCGGAGATGAATAAATTACTCGGCTTAAAAGTAAGCGATAAGATAATTATCAAGGATAAATTGCTGTATGAACCGCTTGAAATAAGGGAGGAGGATTTCCTGAAAGTCGCCTACATGAATGAGCCGGAGATGATTTTGAAGTCTTTAGGCATAGATATAAGCAAGTGGCAGATTAAATACGCCCGGGCAGGATGGCTCCCGCAGCTGGAAACTAACGCCGAATATTATTATCAATCCAATAACCTGGGGAATATGTTTAACAACAGGCATAATAACTGGAATGTAGGTTTTACCGTGCGCCTGGCGCTCTTTGACGGATTTTCGACAAAAGCGAAAGTGGATAGCGCCCGCGCCCAATATATGCAGGCAGTCATCGGCAAAGAGAATCTCTCTGACCAGGTAGCTGTTGATGTAAGGCAGGCCTGCCTGGATTTAAAGCAGGCTTCCGCGGTCATAAAGTCACAGGAAGACAATCTGCAGGACGCCAAGGAGGCCCTGCAGATCTCTTACGTCCGTTACAATAACGGCGTAGGCATCAATCTGGATGTGCTGGATGCGCAGGTTTCCCTGGCTAACGTAGAAAAGAACCTGGCGGAGAGCACTTACGATTATATTATGGCCAAGGCAAGGCTGGATAGGACGATGGGCAACGGTTTTATAAGGGAGGAAAAATGAAAAAAAAGAAAAAGTTTATACTTATAGCGCTGATTTTAGCCATCGCTTCTTACGCGGCGGTTGTTTTTATCTTAAAAGAAAGGCAGGCCAACAACAAGGTGATTAAGGTTTCGGGAAATATTGAGGGGGATGATGTGCGCATCTCCTTCAGGGTAGCCGGACAGATTATTGAGCTTTTAACTGACGAAGGCAAGGTTATCAAAACAGGCGATATTGTCGCCCGGCTGAATAAAGACGAGCTAAGCAAGGTCCAGGCTGAAGCAGAAGCAGCGCTCAAATTAGCGGAGTACCAGTATAAGCTGGATTATGATGATTATATCAGGGCGGAAAACCTGCTTAAGGCAGGCGCGATTTCCGCGCAACAGCGCGATGCGGCGAAGACTAAAATGGATACGGACTCAGCCAGCATAAAACAACTGCGCGCTTCCTTAGAGCTGGCCAATACAAAATTAGGCTGGGCGGATTTAGCCAGCCCGCTTGACGGTTATGTGCTGGTAAAAAGCGCCCTCCCCGGCGAAGTTGTGCAGCCGGGTTCTCCGGTCTTTACTGCCGTGAACCTGGACGACCTTTGGGTCACGGCTTATATCAACGAGACGGATTTAGGTAAAGTTAAATTAGGGCAGAAGGCGTATGTTGAAACCGATACCTACCGCGGGAAGAAGTATAACGGCCGGGTTTCGTTTATCTCCAGCCAGACAGAGTTCACCCCTAAATACATTCAGACCAATGAAGAAAGGGTAAAGTACGTTTACCGGATCAAGGTGAAGGTTGATAATGCGAGCCTTGATTTAAAACCCGGGATGCCCGCGGACGCATACATAATAACTGAATAAATTCAGGCCATGGTGACCATAAAAACCGAAAACCTTACCCGTAAATTCGCCAGCCTTACCGCCCTTGACCACCTGAACCTGGAAGTGGAAGAGGGTGAAATTTTTGGCCTGGTCGGCCCGGATGGAGCAGGTAAAACTACCACCATGCGGCTTTTAACCGGAATTATGGATCCCACCGAAGGCCAGGCCTGGGTTTACAACAAGCATACCGTAAAAGAAGCAGAGAGCCTGAAAGAGCATATTGCCTACATGTCCCAGCGTTTCGGGCTTTATGAAGAATTAAGCGTGTTGGAAAATATCAATTTTTACGCTGATGTTTACGGGGTGGCCAAAGATAAACGCGCAGAGGCTATTGAGCGCTTGCTGGGCTTTTCCGGGCTGCTGTCTTTTAAGCAGCGTTTTGCCGGCAAGCTCTCCGGAGGAATGAAGCAGAAATTAGGTTTAGCCTGCGCCCT
Source organism: Candidatus Omnitrophota bacterium (assembly GCA_028687205.1). Taxonomy (GTDB): domain Bacteria; phylum Omnitrophota; class Gorgyraeia; order Gygaellales; family Profunditerraquicolaceae; genus UBA6233. Next base: position 2,797 of record JAQUAP010000039.1, on the reverse strand, counting down.
TATACATACACCGAAAGTTTTATTCCTGGATGAGCCGACTAACGGGGTTGATCCGGTCTCGCGCAGGGATTTCTGGAATATACTTTACGACCTGCTTAAAGAGAAGGTCACTATATTTTGTTCCACCTGCTATCTTGATGAGGCGGAGCGTTGCCACCGGGTCGGCCTGATGCATAAGGGAAAGCTCCTGCGCTGCGATTCTCCCGATAAGGTTAAAAAAGAATACAATACTAAAACCCTGGAAGAGGCATTCATTAAGGTAATCAAAGATTATGAAAGAGAACAGCCAAAATAATATTGCCGTAAGCGTGCAGGAATTGGAAAAGAGATTCGGTGATTTTACCGCGGTCAACCGGATTAATTTTGAAGTTAAGGCAGGCGAGATTTTCGGATTCCTCGGGCCTAATGGCGCGGGTAAATCCACGACCATCAGGATGCTCTGCGGAATTATTTCCCCTACCTCGGGAAGCGGAGAGGTAGGCGGATATGATATTATCAAAGAGCAACATAAGATTAAAGAGCATATAGGCTATATGTCCCAGAAATTCTCTCTTTATAATGACCTGACCGTAGAGGAGAATATTAATTTTTACAGCGGCATATATAAGATCCCGCAGAAGGAGAAAAAAGAGCGTTTTGAAGCAACTGTGCGCACCGCGGGATTAGAAGGGATGGAAGGTAATCTTACCGCGACGCTTGCCGGCGGCTGGAAGCAACGCCTGGCCTTAGGGTGCGCGCTTATCCATCAACCGAGGATTATTTTTCTTGATGAGCCGACCTCGGGCGTTGACCCGATAACCCGCGCCAATTTCTGGGGGGTTATCAAGGATTTAGCTAGCCAGGGCGTAACCGTTTTTGTCACCACGCATTATATGGATGAGGCGGAAAATTGCAACCGCATGGTCTTAATCTATCACGGCACAATCATTGCCACAGGCACTCCGCAGGAGATGAAGACGAAAGTCATGAAAAACGAGGTCCTTGAGATCGTTATAACCGATGCCCAGGCCTGGCTGGATAAAATCTCCGGGATAGAAGGCGTTAAGGAAGCCGCGCTTTTCGGGGCGAATATCCATACGGTTGTCTATGACAGCGCTAAAGCTATCCCCGCGATAAACGGATTCCTGCAGGGTGCGGGAGCGGAGGGATTTAGCGTGAATAAAATTCTTCCTTCCCTGGAAGACGTATTTGTCGCTTCAATAGAAGAATATGACCGGACAGAGCCTAAGAAGAATTAAGTCTATAGCCTGGAAGGAATTTATCCAGATTAAGCGCGACCCGCGTTCTTTAGGGTTGGCTTTGGCAATTCCGATATTCCTGCTCTTGATTTTCGGCTACGGCCTTAGCCTGGATATTGACCAGGTGCGCACGGTTGTCTGGAACCAGGATGCGGGAAGCGAGCTTACCCGGGATTTTATGCTCAATTTTAAAAATTCCAAATACTTTAAAATAACCGGCTACACGGATAACTACCGTGAGATTGAGCATATGATTAATTCAGGAGAGGTCCTGATGGCCCTGATTATCCCCAAAGATTTTTCCCATTATCTTGAATCCGGCAAAACAGCTCCATTACAGCTCATTGTGGATGGAAGCGACGCGAATACCGCTACCATTGCCATGAACTATGTGCGGACAGTAGTTGCCAATTATAACGTGAACCTGTTAGCCGATACGTTTGCTTCCTTGGGCCTGAACAGGCCTCAATCAGTGGATGCCCGCTCAAGGGTTTGGTTTAATATGGGCCTGACCAGCACCTGGTTTATTGTCCCCGGGGTCATCGCGATGATTATTATGATTATCGCCGGGCTCCTTACTTCCATTTGCGTCGCCCGCGAATGGGAGCGGGGGACAATGGAACAGTTGATCTCTACTCCCGTAAAAGCGCCTGAGCTGGTTATTGGCAAGTTCATCCCCTATTTTGCCATCGGGTTCTTTGACCTGATGGTAGGCGTGGTTATGGCCAGGGTTTTATTCGGCGTTCCTTTCAGGGGTAGTTATTTTGTACTCATTTTTTTAAGCTCACTATTTTTAACCGGCGCTTTATCGCAGGGTATATTGATTTCCGTAGTTGCCAGGTCGCAATTAATGGCCAGCCAGCTGGCGACGCTCACGACGATGCTGCCGACCGTGCTTCTCTCCGGGTTTATCTACCCGATTTTTAATATGCCCAAATTTATCCAGGCAGTTACTTATCTTGTCCCGGCGCGCTATTATATCGTTGTCTTGAGGGAACTATTCTTAAAAGGGGGCACCATGAGTACTCTATGGGATGAGACGCTTTTTCTGTTTTTATTCGCCCTGATCATGTTTGGCCTTACGGTAAGGAAATTCAAGAAAAAGGTGGCTTAGTATGTTTGAGCGGGCAAGGGCAATCCTGGTAAAGGAATTTAAGCAGATTTTCCGCGACCCGCGGATGAAAACCGTTATTTTTATTACTCCGCTTATCCAGATACTCATCTTCGGGTATGCCGCGAATAAAGATATCAACTATGTCCCGACAGCTATTTTAGACCGCGATAATACCAAAGAGAGCCGCGAGCTCCTGCGCAGGTTTACTTATTCTAAATATTTTATCCCTGAACATTATATCTTCAGCGAAAAGGAGCAGAATTATGTATTGGATAAAGGTTTAGCCAGCGTAGTTATCCACATTGACCGCGGTTTTGGCCGCGACCTCAACGCCGGAAAAGACGCTTCCATTCAGCTTGCCTTTGACGGCACAGACTCCAATACAGCGATGGTTGTTATGGGGTATGCGAATACAATTGTAGGTAATTACCAGTATGACCTGTTA
>JAQUAP010000087.1 GCA_028687205.1 Candidatus Omnitrophota bacterium | reverse complement strand
GGTGATGACTAAACCTGATATTGGCGAATTTAAGGTCATGACTACCTGGGCGCGTAAAACTTCCTTTGACGGAAGCTTGGCCATAAACTCTATATCTTTTTGCTCGATGATCTTGTCTTTTAAGGACCCGCCTTCGAGCTTTAACTGCTCATGCTCTTTCCTGAAATTACATAAGGCCTGGGATACGGCAACCGGCTCGTCTTTAACAAAGACTAGCCCGCACGGCCCGTCAATACTCTTTAATAACGGCTCTAACCCGGAATCCTTAAATGCCCGGCGGGCCACGCTGTTCTTGACGACAAACATTGAAGCGCGCGAGTTTTTAAGGCTCTGCCTGAGCGAACAAAGGTCAGGGCTGGATACGCCGGAGTATTTGATGATGAATACAGCGTCAGAATCCTTTAATGTGGTCTTGATCCGGTTTTCCGAAGCCTCTTTAAAGATTAAGCCTAACTTTTTCATCGTTTTAAACCGCTAACATTAATCCGGGGTTCATGGAACTGGTAATAGAGAGGCTCTTGACGAACTTCCCTTTCACCGACGCCGGCCTGGCCTCATTGACTGCTTCAATTACCTTGGAGGCATTATCATATAATTTATCTTCGCTAAAAGAAACTTTCCCTACCGAAAGATGCATCCCGCCCTGTTTATCTACCCGGAATTCCACTTTACCTTTTTTTACGTCTTCAATCGCCTTCAATATGTCGTTCGTAACCGTGCCTGTTTTAGGGCTGGGCATCAGCCCGCGCGGCCCCAGGACCTTGCCTAATTTACTTAAATCCTTCATCATTTCCGGAGTGGCGATAGCGCAATCAAAATCCAGGAACCCTGCGGCGACTTTCTCGATAAGCTCTAAACCACCCACATGGTCCGCATTTGCAGCCCGGGCGACCTTCTCATGTTCACCTTTGCAGAAAACCGCGACGCGGATTTTCTTTCCTGTCCCGTGGGGCAGGATGACCGTGCCGCGGACCATCTGGTCGCTTTTTTTGGTATCCACGCTCAGGTGGAAATGCAAATCTACGGCGCTGTCAAATTTTGTCGGAGCCATCTTCTTTAAGACGCTGATGGCGTCTTTGAGCTGGTATTGCTTAGATCTATCCAGCGCTTTTAGCGATTCTTTATACCTCTTACTGCGTAGCTTCATAGTTTAGTTAATCCTCAACCGCAATGCCCATGCTGCGGGCTGTGCCGGCGATAACCTTAATCGCCTGGGCCATATCCGAAGTGTTTAAATCCGCCATCTTGAGCTTGGCAATCTCTTCAACCTGCTTTTTAGTAACCGTGCCGATAATTTCCTTGCCGCTTGTACCGGAGGCCTTAGCCAGGTTTGCCGCGCGCTTTAAAAGCACCGAAGAAGGCGGGCTCTTAATGATAAACGAAAAAGTCCTGTCTTCATATACGCTTATGACTACGGGTAAAATCAAACCGTCCCTGCCCTTGGTCTGGTCATTAAACTGCTTGCAGAACTGCATGATGTTTACGCCATGCTGGCCTAAAGCCGGGCCGACCGGAGGCGCCGGGTTTGCCTGGGCTGCCGGAACGTGTAATTTAATCTGGGCCTTAATCGCTTTCTTCGCCATATTTATATCTTTTCCACCTGCCAGTATTCCAACTCTACCGGCGTGGAGCGTCCAAAAATAGAAACACTCACCTTTATTTTCCCTTTTTCCGGATGAATCTCATCGATCGTTCCGTTAAAGTTCTGGAACGGTCCTTCGGTAACCCTGACCTGCTCGCCTTTTTCAAAAACGATTTTCGGGCTGGGCTTGGCTTGCGTATCTTTTGTTTTTTTAAGAATATTATCTACTTCGCTTTGCGGCAGGGGCATAGGCTTCTTGCCTAAACCGATGAATCCGGTAACTCCGGGTGAACTCTTTACAAACAGGTAGGTCTTCTCGTTTAATTCCATTTCCACCAACAGGTAGCCGGGAAAAAACTTCCTCTGGGATATCTTTTTCTTTCCGGAACGCACTTCGGAGACCTGTTCGGTAGGGATAATTACGCTGGAGATCAGTTCCTGCATTCCAGAAGTATTTATTTTATTTTCCAGGGATACCTTCACCTTGTCTTCTAAACCTGTCTGCGTATGTACGACGTACCAGTTTTTCATTATTTAAATAAAAGGCTTAAGAGCTTGGAAAGGAACATGTCGATCACCCCGATAAAAACGCCTAATATCGTCGTGACCACGATGACGACGATGGTAGACGCCATTAACTCCTGGCGCGTGCTCCAGGCGACCTTGCCTAATTCCGCCCTTACCTCTCTTAAAAAATTTATTGGTTTTGCAATTATATTCATCGTGCCCTTATCTTGCTTGCCGCCAAAAAACTACAGGAGCGGCAGGACTTGAACCTGCAGTCACGGTTTTGGAGACCGTTGGTTTGCCATTAACCGACGCCCCTAAGTACGTTTATTTTATTTCCTTATGCGGGGTATGCTTGTGACAGGACTTACAGAATTTGTTAATTTCTAAACGGTCCTGGTGCAGTTTCTTATTTTTTGTCGTCGTGTAATTTCTATTTTTGCAAACCGTACATTCTAATGTGATTATTTCGCGCATATTAAAAAAATTTAAGCTGGAGACGAGAATTGAACTCGTGACCCCGTCCTTACCAAGGACGTGCTCTGCCGACTGAGCTACTCCAGCAGTTTTTGCCAGGTGCCTTTGCCGGAAGGAGTAACGCTAAAATTAAAAAAAACCCACCCCAGAATTTCTCAGAAATTCTTCTTCTTCGCTACGCTTTAAGTTAAGCTTGAAGTGATTATGATGCCTTGATTTACGTAAGCAATAGAATATATACTAAATTGGCGGGTTTGTCAAGTATTTTTTGCTAAATATTGCAGGTTGGCTAAAAGGGCGAAATTTTCCAGGGTTAACCTCTCCGGCCTTATCCTCTTGTCTAACCCGGATTTTTCAAAAAAGCTGCCAAGCGCTCTTTCCGCAACAATACCGCTCAGGCTGTTCCTTAAGGTTTTTCTCCTTTGATTAAAAGACCCCCTTATTATTTTAAAGAATAACCTTTCATCTTTTACCTGAACCGCCGGTTTTTTCCTAATCTTTAGTTCCAGGAAAGAAGAATCAACCTTTGGCAAAGGCCTAAAGCAATTCCTGCTAATATTAAAGATGACCCGGGGAGAGGTAT
>JAQUAP010000086.1 GCA_028687205.1 Candidatus Omnitrophota bacterium | reverse complement strand
GGCGCGCTCGGTAGAAATAATCACCCACCTGCCGATAATCGGATCTTTTCTTAGTTCTGGCATAGGAAAAAATTATAACATAAGCATATCATTATGCAACTATTTTTTGCCAAAAATGTCTCCCGCCTTGATTTTATGCCCCGCGATGAATTCTACGGCGCTCATTTTTCGCTTACCCTCAGGTTGCAGCTCTTTTATCAACAGAGAGCTGCCGTCAGCCATAATTCTAAGCCCGTTTTTATCAGCGCTTAAAACCACGCCTCCCCGCGGAAGCGGTTTTTGGGAGACTGGCGGCCCGGACTCTGCTTTATGTATCTTAAGCAGCTTACCTTTATAATAAGTAAATGCCCCCGGCCAGGGCAGGCTTCCTCTTATGAGGTTAAAAATTTCAAGCGCGGGCTTATCCCAGTTAATACAACCGTCGCCCTTCTTCAGTTTAGGTGCCATAATCACTTTTTGCTCATCCTGGCTGGTTAGCTTATAGGTTTTATTTTTAATTTCCTTAAGTGCCTCCAGTAATAGTTCCGCGCCGAGCAAACGTAATTTATCTTCCAGAATGAGAGCATCATCGGTTTGGCCGATACTTATCTCTATTTGCATAAGCATGGGCCCGGCATCCATTCTTTCGCTCAGCTGGATGACAGTTATGCCGGTAATTCTTTCTCCGCGGATTATCGCCCAATTTATGGGAGCAGCTCCCCGGTATTTCGGCAGGAGCGAGGCGTGTAGGTTTAGCGCGAAAATCTTCGGGATAGCTAATACCTCCCGGGATAATATCTGCCCGTAGGCTACGACTACCAGTAAGTCCGGATTAAAGCGGCTAATATATTTTACGGACTCCGGCGCGTTTACATCTTTAGGCTGGAAAATATCCAGTCCTGCTTTTTGCGCGACGCCTTTTACATCCGTAGCCGCCAGGCGCAGGTGCCGGCCTTTCTTTTTATCCGGCTGGGTCACCACGCAACAAACCTCATAAGGGCTTTTGAGCAAAGCCTCCAGCGCGGGAAGTGCGAAATGCGAACTGCCGAAAAATACTATCTTCATGGTTATGCCTTATCTTTATAACGGATCGATATCTACCGTCACTATTATACCCGAATGCCGGAACCCTTTTAAGTTATTTTTTAAAAATACGCTTAGCGTAAGCGCGTTTTTAGAGCGCAATAAGACCTGCCAGTAAAAATTGCCGCGCAACTTGGGAGGATTAGAGGGATTAACCGAAACAACTTCTATATTTTTATTTTTACCCTGTCTCTCCTCGGTTAACCGGTTAAAGAGCAGGAGAGCTGTTTCTTCAACCTTATCTTCCTTCTTCCCCCGCAATTTTACCGCCGCCAGGTGTTTATACGGAGGAAAAGCAAGCTGTCTTCTCTGCTTTAATTCCTCGGCGTAGAAAAAATTAACCTCTTTTTTCAATAGCGCCTGAAAGCAATGGTGGGCGGGAAAGCTGGTCTGGATGAAAAATTTTTTGTGCGTAAGGGCTAAAAGCCCGGCTAACAGCCCAAAGGCCTTTTCCGCGGCCCGGAAATCCACGTGGTTCAGGGCATTGTCTATGCCTAAGACAGCGATCAGGTCAAAATCAAGTTCTGTTTGTTTGATCACTCCGCTTCCGGCTATGGCTATATCCGTATCTCCCAAGTTAAAATCTTTGTTATCAAGTATTTTAATCCGCGCCTGCGGGAATATCCTGGATAACTCGCTTTCAATTTTTTCTGTCCCTGTCCCGGAAAATTTAATATAACCGGCGTTGCATTGCGGGCAGATTTTCGGCGGCGGCAGCTTAAAATTACAATAATGGCAGCTTAAGATGTCTTCTTTAAAGTGATAAACCAGGCTTAAGTTGCAGCGCGGGCATTTAAGGGTTTTGCCGCAATTATGGCAGGCAGCAGACGTAGCGAAGCCCTTACGGTTCAGGAATAAAAGGGATTTGCCTTTTTCGTTTAGTACGGAATAGAGTGCCTCTTCCAATAACTTTGAAAGGATGGCCTTACTCTTTCTTTCCGCAAAAGCCAGGTGCCGGGTATCAATAATTTTAATCTCGGGATATTCTTTTTTCCTGGGGATAAGCGTATACCGGGCGCCTTTAGCCCTGCTCAGGTAAAAACTTTCTAATGACGGCGCCCTGCTGCCCAGGATAAGCTTAAAGCCCTCCAGCTTAGCGCGCATAATCCCCGCTTCCCGGGCATGATAATGCGGTACCTGGTCCTGTTTATAGGCAAAATTCTCCTCCTCGTCAATAATGAGCAGTCCTAAATTAGTTAAGGGGGCAAAAACAGCTGAACGCGTGCCTACAATAACCTTAGCCTCCGGCGAGCTTAACTTTAACCACTCCTCTAATTCTTCAGGCTGCTTGCGGTAGAGCAGATGGGCCTTAACCCCCAATTGCTCATTAAGCCTGGCGCGCGCTTTTAAGGCATCCGGGATATCCGGCAACAGGATTATTACCGACGATTTATTCTTTAGGCAGGTCCTTATCTCGCTAAGATAGGTATCCCAGCGCGCCCTGCCGTCCAGGTCATGGATAACCTCAACAAATAAAGGGGACGTTTCTATTTTTCCGGGATGTAATTCGGGAAAAATAGAAACGTCCCCTTTTTTTCCTTTCCTTAAAGCTTCGGGGATGGCGGTCGCTATTGCTTCCCCCCAGGAGCAGCAATAATAATCCGCGATTTTTCTGGTAAGTAAAATAAGCTTCCTGTCCAACAATGGATGCTTATCAATAAGCTCTAAGACGGGTTTTAAGTTCTTTACCTGGCTCTTTTTAGCCAGGGCCACTACATAGCCAATAATACGCCTGTTCCCGAAGTTGACCCAAACCCTGGCGCCGGGCTTTATCGTTCTGGCCATTGCTTCGGGCACAAGGTAATCAAACGTACCGCTGACCGGCAATCCCACGGCTATTTTAGCGTATAACACCGGCTAACTCCTGGCAGCTGAAAGGTTTTTTTATTTTTTGTATCCTTGTTTTTATCTCCTGAAGCTTTTCAGGGTGGTGTTTAAAATCCAGGACCGCGTTTTTTATCGCCTCAATCCCCTGGGGAGTCGAACTTATGTCCAACTGTTCCAAGGCCTCCACATTGCCTTCTTCCTGGCCGGGTATAACCGAGATGAATATCGGGGCTAATTCCATATTGAGTATCTCGGAGATAGTAGAACCTCCGGGCTTGGTTATAATAACAT
>JAQUAP010000038.1 GCA_028687205.1 Candidatus Omnitrophota bacterium | reverse complement strand
CAACATAATAGGCCCTGGTAAGGTTGGCAATACACCAGGCTAAAGAGGTCTTGCCTACTCCCGGAGGCCCAAATAAGACCAGGGAGCTTAAGCGGTCCGCCTCAATCGCCCGGCGCAGGAGCTTACCCTTGCCTAAGATATGGGACTGGCCGACAAATTCATCCAGCGCTTTCGGCCGCATGCGCACTGCCAGGGGCAGCTTCTTTAAATCTTTTTTCTTTTCTTCGGTAAAAAGATCCATCGCAAAAAAAATCCCCGCATAAGTGCCGTTGGACTGAATAGTCTGAACCGTTTTGGTTTCAGGTGGGTGCCCTATCTTTAAAGCGCGCGAGGGCGCTTAAAGAATCGCGGGCTCCCTTGAAATTGGTGTTGGTTCAACAATTATCAAAGTTCCAACGAGCACTGCAGGGATATTTTAAAGAGCTTTGTCTTGCCTATAAATATTATAACACATAGCAAAGGAAATGCAAGCTTACCTTAGCTTAGCTGCGAATTCCCGGATGAGCGCCGCGCAGAGCAGCTCATGCGTGGGCTGCACCTCGTTTTCAGTCAGGGTGCGGGCATCAGAGCTATAAAGACAGGAAAGCGTCAACCCCCGGTATCCGGCGGGGATCTGCTTACCTTGGTAATAATCCGTAATGCTGATCTCGCTTAAGAGCGGCCTGCCTTTTTCCTTCAATAAAACCAGTATTTGCTGTACTGAAAGGTCGTCTTTTAAGATAAAACTTATATCCCTGGTAATCCCGGGGTACCTGGGAAGAGGGATGAATTTTTTATCCCGGCGCAAAAAAGATAAAACCTTGTCCAGGGAAAGTTCAAGCGCAAAAACATTTTTATTTTTAATATTTAATTTATTTAACGCCTGGGGCTTAAGGTTTAACATCAGGCCCGCCTGCTCATTCTGAATGCGTATCTCTACATAACTGCCCTGATGATTAAATGCGTAATCCCTGATGCCGAGCCTGGCGAAAATTGTCTCTACTATGCCCTTTAGATTTAAAAGGCCGGCCTCATCTTTAACCACGCCCTGCTCAAGCAGGATAGTCCTGGTTCCGCCTAAGGCAATGCCTAAAGTAAGTTCTTCTTTAGGCTTATTTTCGCCCAGGAAAACATTGGCGATTTCAAAAATAGCCACATATTCCTGTTTTTGATTGAAGTTTAAGGCTACGGCGCGGCCTAAGCCAGGGATGAGCGTCGGGCGTAAAACCTCCTGCTCCTGGCTTAAGGGATTCATAATCTCTATCGGCTGAGCGCCAAAACCAAGGCCTAAGCTGCTTAAGGTCGCCTTGTCCGTCAGGCTGTAAGTAATTACCTCGCTTAACCCTAAACCAACCAGTATCTTTTTTACGGCGCAGGCCAAATCCCTTTTTTCTTTTCTCGTTACGCAAGGCTTGACCGCAGGCAAGCTCGCCGGAATGCGCGCGTAACCGAAAATCCGGGCAAGCTCTTCAATTAAATCCTCCTCTAAATTTACATCCTGCCTGAAAGAGGGGATACCCACAGCCAAAACCTTTTTTGGCCCCTGCTTGGTTTTAAAGCCAAGCTGGCTTAAAATCTGCTTTATCTTAAGGCGTGCTATCCCTACTCCTAAAACTCTTGCTGCCCGGTCCGTATCTAATTTAACGCTTTTTACTTTTAGCTTGGTTAAGCCGGAGGAATTAAAAGAAGCTTCTTCTCCGGAGCAATATTCCCGGATTAATTGCGCTGCCCTCAAAGAGGCTTTGGTAACCATATCCAAATCCACGCCTCTTTCAAAGCGGTAGCTTGATTCGCTTTGTAAACCCAGCGCCTGGCGGCAGCGGCGCACAATAAGCGGGTCAAATACCGCTGCTTCCAATAAAATATTCCTCGTGCCAAAGCCTACTTCGCTGTTTTTACCGCCCATTACTCCGGCAATAGCTACCGGCCTGTCTTTATCGGCGATAATTAAAGCACTACTATCTAAATTTCTTACTTCTTCGTCGATGGTAGTTATCTTCTCGCCTGGCCTGGCCCGGCGCACGATTATTTTTTCCGGATTTAATTTATCCCAATCAAAGGCGTGCAGCGGTTCGCCTAATTCGAATAATACATAATTAGTAATATCCACGATATTGTTGACGCTGCGGCAGCCTACCAGTTCCAGTCTTTTCCTGAGCCATTCAGGAGAAGGCCCCACCCTTACGCTGCTGATGACCCTGGCAGTATAGAGCGGGCACTCTTTTTTATGCTCAATTTCAATTTTAAGCCTGCCTTTGGCTACCCTGGCGCCAGGTTTAAAGTTTGGCGTTTTAAGCTTGGACCTGGTAAGCGCGGCTACTTCCCGGGCAACGCCCAAAACACTTAACCAGTCCGGCCGGTTGGAGGTGACCTCTATCTCAAAGATAAAATCCCCTGCCTGCTCTTCAAGAGCAACAACCTCTAAACCAGCCATGGTCAGCTTCTGCGCTAACTCCTTAGCCGGGATTTTAATCTCGACAAACTCTTTTAACCAATTATAGGTAACTTTCATTTTAGAATTGCCTTAGGAACCTGAGGTCATTCTCAAAAAATAACCTTATGTCATTAATCCCATATTTAAGCATGGCGATCCTCTCGATACCCATGCCAAAAGCAAAGCCGGTATATTTCTTAGCGTCAATGCCTAACTGCTTAAACACATTGGGGTGGATCATGCCTGAGCCTAAAATCTCCAGCCACCCCTTCCTGCCGCAGACAGAACAACCCTTGCCTTTACAAATTATGCAGGATATATCTACCTCTGCCGACGGCTCGGTAAAAGGGAAAAAGTGCGGCCGAAAGCGCATCTTAATCTCGCTGCCGAATACCGCCTTAGCAAACATCTCTAAAATCCCTTTCAGGTCGGAAAACTTTATCTCCCTGTCTACCATAAAACCTTCTACCTGATGGAACATAAATGAATGCGAGGCATCCACGGCATCCGGACGATATACGCGGCCGGGGACAACGATGGCCAGGGGCGGTTTTTGCTCTTGCATCTGCCGCACCTGTACCGGAGAGGTATGGCTGCGCAGAAGCAACTTAGGATAATCTTTTAAATAGAAGGTATCAAAGGCCTCGCGGGAGGGGTGTTCCAGGGGGATATTTAAGCCGGTAAAATTATTATATTCGCTTTCTATCTCCGGACCCTCAACAATAGAGAAGCCCATGCGGCTAAAGATAGCGCAAATCTCGTCGGTAATCCGGGTTATGGGATGCAGGTGCCCTAATTCCTGGGCCATCCCCGGCATGCCTATATCGCAAGTAGCCTGGGCTGCCCCTGCGCAGCTGCCGGAAAATATTTTTTGTTTCTCTTCAATCAGGTTAAGGAGTTTATTTTTAAGGGTGTTGACTCCCTGGCCAAAACCGGCGCGTTCTTCCTTAGGCAGCCCGGGTATGGTACTGGTCAACTCAGCAAGCAGGCCTTTCCTGCCTAAATATTTCAGGCGGAATTGCTCCAGCGCTTCCGGAGAATTTAATCCCTGAATATCCGCGTCTATCTGGGCACTAACAGCCTTGATATCCATAAAAAATAGCGCTCCGTGCTATTTCTTGTTCTTGGTTAATCCGACGATTTTTTTAAAAGCCGCATTATCTTTCACCGCCAAATCCGCTAAAATCTTACGGTCTAAATTTATCTTGGCTTTCTTTAAGCCGTTGATAAAAACGCTGTAGGTAATGCCTTCGGCGCGGCAAGCGGCATTAATGCGCGCAATCCATAAAGCACGTATTTCTCTCTTTTTATTGCGCCTGTCGCGGTAAGCGTATTTTAAGGCGTGCATCAACGCCCGGCGCGCCTGCTGGAATTGCTTGCTCCGGTCGCCCCAGAACCCCTTGGTCTTTTTCAATAACCTCTTTTTTCTTCTGCGTGTAGCAGTGCTGTGCTTAATCTTGGCCATTATTTTTCTCCTTCGACTCGCTTCGCTCGCTCAGGACGCTTCGAATTGAAACGCCGAACGCAGCCGAAGCGCTTTTTAACCGTAAGGCAGCATCCGTTTAAGGTACTTGGTTTCTTTGTTATTATTTAAAATGTCTCTTTTGCGCAGTTTTCTTATTCTCCCGGTCTTCTTGCTGGAGGCAAGATGGCTCTTGCCGCCGCAGGAATATTTAATCTTCCCTTTTTTAGTCAGCTTAAACCTCTTGGCCACCCCTCTTTTAGTTTTTAACTTTCCCATTTTACCCTTTCTGTTTATTTAGGCGCAATGACAAAAGACATAATCCTGCCCTCTAGCATCGGCGGTTTCTCCACCTGCCCGTCATTCTGTATATCCTGGATGAATTTATCTAAAACCTTTCTTCCTAAATCTATATGCTCCATCTGCCTTCCGCGGAAGAAGAGGTTAATTTTAACTTTATCTTTCTTTTTTAAGAAACTGACCACCTGTTTTAGCTTGGTCTCGAAATCGTGTTCATCAATATTGGGTTTTAGGCGGATCTCTTTGAGCTTGCCCTGTTTCTGATGTTTCTTGGCCTCGCGCTCCTTCTTTTCCTCGTCGTATTTAAATTTACTATAGTCAACTATGCGACAGACCGGAGGATTAGCGCTAGGCGCCACCTCTACCAGGTCCAGCTCATGCTGGTTGGCTAAATCTAAAGCCCTTTGTATCGCCATTACCCCTAACTGATTACCGTCCGGACCAACAACCCTTACCTGCGGCACGCGAATCCTGTCGTTAATACGGATAAATTTTTTTATCGCACACCTCCTTTTGCTTGTGTTAAGCGCCCTTCTTTCCTATTTCTTCTTTTGCTTTTTTTATAAATGCATCTATGCTCAACGCCCCGATATTGCCCTGGCCTTTTTTCCTTACCGCGACGCTGGCGCTTTTTTCCTCGCGCTCACCGACCACCAGGCAATAGGGCACCTTATTTATCTCGGCATGGCGAATTTTTTTATCTAAAGTTTCGTTGCGGCTGTCTATCTCGGCGCGGATACCCGCATCTTTAAGCGCCTGCTCAATTTTCCGGGCATAACCCAGCAGCGTATCTTTTATCGGGATAACCTGGGCCTGCACCGGCGCCAGCCATAAGGGTAAATCGCCATTATAATGCTCGATCAAAGCTCCCACAAAACGCTCTAAGCTGCCTAACAAAACCCGGTGCAGCATGATCGGCTGCTGCTCTTTACCTTCCTTATCAACATAGGCTAGTTTAAATCTCTTGGGCAGGGCAAAGTCGCATTGGATGGTCGCGCACTGCCATTTTCTCTTCAGGGCGTCTTTGATTTTAATATCAATCTTCGGGCCGTAAAAGGCGCCGTCACCCTGATTGATATCATAAGCCAACCCTTTTTCTTTTAAGGCCTCTTCTAACGCCTGGGTCGCCCTTTCCCAGTCTGCGTCTGAGCCGATAGACTTTTGCGGCCGGGTGCTTAATTCAATGCTCACGTCATTAAATCCGAATACCTGCATCGTCTCAAAGACAAAATCAATCACCGCCTTTATCTCGGCCTTTAGCTGCTCCGGCAGGCAGAAGATATGCGCATCATCCTGGGTAAACCCGCGCACGCGTAGTAATCCGTGCAGGACCCCGGCTTTCTCATGGCGATAGACTGTGCCTAACTCAAAGAGCCGTATAGGCAAATCCTTATAGCTCCTGGTCTTGGACTGGTAGATTAAGATATGCCCCGGGCAATTCATCGGCTTTAAAACGTATTCCTGTTTGTCTATATTAAAGGTATACATATTTTCTTTGTAGTAATCATAGTGCCCGCTGGTCTTCCACAAACCCGCCTGCATGATATGCGGGGTGATCACAATCTGGTAGCCGCGCTTTATATGTTCCTGCTTCTCGTAATCTTCAATCAGCGTGCGTAAGAGGCCGCCTTTGGGATGATAAAAAACTAGGCCTGCCCCTGCCTCTTTATGGTAGATGTCAAAGAGCTCTAAGGCGGGGCCTAATTTTCGGTGGTCGCGTAGCTTTGCTTCTTCTAAATACTTTAAATATTCATTTAGTTCTTTTTTACTTCCAAAACAGGTGCCGTAGATCCTCTGGAGCATGGGATTAGTTTCTATGCCGTGCCAATACGCGCCGGCAACCGAGAGCAATTTAAAGGCTTTAATTTCGCCGGTTGATTTTATGTGCGGGCCGCGGCATAAATCCATGAAATCTTTTCCGGTATGGTAAACAGTAACCTGTACATC
Organism: Candidatus Omnitrophota bacterium; assembly: GCA_028687205.1. Taxonomy (GTDB): domain Bacteria; phylum Omnitrophota; class Gorgyraeia; order Gygaellales; family Profunditerraquicolaceae; genus UBA6233. Next base: position 7,023 of record JAQUAP010000038.1, on the reverse strand, counting down.
CTCTATGTCTTGGATAAGCTCAACTTTATATTGTTCCTTATTTTTTTTAAATACCTTAGTTGCTTCTTTCTTAGAAAATAACTCTTTAGTAAACCGCTCATTTTTATTAATAATTACCTGCATCTTTTTTTCAATACGTAAAAGATCGTCTTCTGTGAATGTTTCTTTTCTATCAAAATCGTAATAAAACCCATCTTCTGTTGGGGGGCCAATAGCAAGCTTAGCGTTTGGCCACAATTCTTTAACTGCCTGAGCTAAAACGTGCGCACATGAATGTCTTAATTTACGCAAAGGATCACTTTTTGGACTATGACGAGTGGGATGGGGAGATGAAGTAGATGGTTGTTCTTGAATCCCCACCCTAGATTCTTCTAATTTAACTACTCCTATTTGTTTTGCTTCTTCTGTCAAATTAGCGTCAACCAATTTTTGTTGGTCTTGTAAATCTGGCTGCCAATGAGAAACATCAGGTTGTCTATCTTCTGTCATCTTTATTACCTTAACTTATTTTTACATTAAGTGTTTTTATTTCGCAAATTTCACCATTGGCTAACAATCTAAATTCATATTTACCAGGTCGTTCGAACTTAAGCATATTTAGTCTAAAAACTAAATTATAATATGCCGTTATATCACTACTTTCTAGATCCATTATTGCGCTGCCCGGGTATACGGGTTCCTTATTTTCTATACTTATTAACTCAAGCCTAAAGTCATATTTACCCAAAGCTTCTGTGAAGCTTATATAAACACACAAGGATGGATGAACGACGGGGAATTGTTTAGCATTTATGCTCTCAAAAATACCTATCAAACTGTTCTTTCCTGTAATATTTTCGGTAATCACATTGTCGCACATCAACATTACTTTGATTGTTGGCCTTGGGTTGCTCATGTTCTTTCTCCTTTTTAGTTTTCAATATCAACTGCCATTATGTTTCTGATACAGGTGAGATCAAGACGGCTCGAACCCTATTCGTTTCATACCCATTCACATAGATATTTTTCCAATGCTACATCGATCCACTGTTTTAATTTTACATTGCGTACTTCTATGCGGACAATCCCATATTTTGACCATTGATTTTTAAATTTACTTCTTATATCGGAATGAATATTAACTGCTATAAAACGTTTAGGGATGCCTAGTGCTCTTGACCAATAATTCTTTGTGGTTTCTCTATTAAATTTTCTATATAACTGGATATTGAGTGTTAATTTTTCTTCTTTAACGCCGCAAATCTTTCTTAGAAACTCTATGAACAATGAAAGCATTCTATGGTCCAAGTTTGCTAACTGAATCACATGTTTATTCCTTCTTGAGCCTTCTGCCCAATATAACATAAGCCCAGATATAAAAAGCTCTCTATCTCTTTCTGTTAATTGTGTCTTGATATTAAAAGGATTACCACTTGGATTCTGTTTAACATAAACGCTCTCGCTTATCGAACGCCTTTTAAAACCATGCCGTTTCATCCAATATGCCACTGTTGCCGGTGTCACATTTAATAATTTAGCAGTATCCACCATAGAAAGTTTTTTATCGTAATAACTGTTTTGTAATATTTTCTTTTCTAGCATAGTTATATGGTGGGCGATACAGGACTCGAACCTGTGACCTCCACAATGTCAATGTGGCGTTCTAACCAACTGAACTAACCGCCCTAAAATTAAACTTACATGGGCAAGGAGGGAGTCGGACCCTCACGACCTTGCGGCCAACAGATTTTAAGTCTGTCGTGTATGCCATTCCACCACTTGCCCGGGTCACTGGTAACTTACCAAGGCGCGGAGCGGAATCGAACCGCTGAATAACTGTTTTGCAGACAGTCGCCTTGCCTCTTGGCTACCGCGCCAAAATTCAAATAATTTTATGCACCTCTTTAACGATGGTTTCAACTTCTGCCAAACAGCCGATACCCGTATCTCCGCAAGCAAGCTTGCCTTTTCTGGGCTCAACGAATTTATACCCTAAAGATTTTAATTTGATAATATTTTGCTGCGTAATCTTATTTTTATACATATTCTCATTCATTGCCGGAGCGATCAGAACAGGCGCTTTCGAGGCGCAGACCGTGCAGGTAAGCATATCATCGCAGATCCCGCAAGCAAGCTTGGCAATAATATTGGCGGTTGCCGGAGCAATAAGAATGAGGTCCGCCTTCCTGGCCAAAGAGATATGTTCGATATCCCAGGCCTCGGGCGTCTCAAATAAGCCGCTGTAGACCTTGTTCCCGGAGAGGCTGGCAAAGACAACCGGCCTGATTAATTCTTCGGATTCCCGGGTCTGGATGACCGTAACCGCGCAATGCGCCTCCTTTAACCTGCGCAGGAGTTCGCAGGCCTTATAAATAGCAATGCTCGCAGTTACGCCCAGGATAATATTTTTTTCTCTTTTCATAATGACCTATTCTTTGGCTTTGAGCTTTTTCGCCTGCACCTTGCCGTCAGAAATCTCATGCAGGGCAATAGTGGAGGGCTTGGCAGCTGCGCTCTCCGCTACAAGCTTGGGCTGTCCTTCGGCAATCTCTAACGCCCTCTTAGCCGCTAAATTGACCAGCTTATAAATTGAATTCTCGCTCCTGTCCAGCATCTTCTCTCTTTCCACGTATCCCATTAGTTACACCTCGCTGTTGTCTTAAAATCCCCTATTTCTTTTAATATAATATCTCCCAGCCTGGCTGCTGCCTGGGTTAAGTTGTTATTTTTTACCACATAGTCGTAACGGCGGGAATTTTTCAGTTCGGCCTGCGCCAACCTTACGCGCCTCTCGATTTCTTCCGGCTTAGTCTGGCAACAACGGCCTGCGATACGTTTGCGCAACTCTTTTAGCGACGGGGGTTCGATAAATACCGTCACTGTATTTTTAGGATAGAGCCTCTTTAGCCTGAGCGCACCCCGCATATCCAGGCAAAGCGCCAGGTGCCTGCCGCTGGCCAGGCTCTTCTCGAGTGCATCCTTTTTAGTGCCGTAATAATAACCTAAATACCTGGTCCATTCAAGGATTTTTTTAGCTTTATGTAAACGGCGGAATTCCGCGGGGCTGATAAAAAAGTAATCTTGCCCTTCGCGCTCCCCTGACCGCTGGGAGCGCGTAGTTACGGATATGGATTTAGCGAGCTTGCGGCGCAATACCTTAGTGAGAAGAACTTTTCCCAGCAGCGTGGTCTTCCCTGAGCCCGACGGCCCGGAGATGACAAATAGTAATCCTTGTTTTTTATGCCGGTTTTTGTGCCCTGCTTTCTGCACGCTCACTCTACATTCTGCGCCTGTTCGCGGATTTTTTCAATCAGGCTTTTCATTTTAAGAACCTTGGCCGAGACCGAAACATCAAAGGTCTTGGCAGCCATGGTATTGGCCTCCCGCTGCATCTCCTGGGCGATAAAATCCAATTCCTTGCCTACCGCTCCGCCCTTAGTAAGCCGGTTTTTAAAATTGCGGATGTGAAAAGAGAGCCTGTCCGCTTCTTCCGTCGTGTCCGTATCTTTTAAGAAATTCGCGCGATCTTCATCCGTGGCAAAGGTTTTAAGCTTCTCCTGGAGCGCGTCTTTAAGCCTGGCCCTGATCGCAGCCAGTTCATCTCTTAATTCCTCTGCCTGTTTTTTTAAATAACCCTGCAAGGCCATCCCTTCTTTAGCGCGCGTCTTGACTAAATTACTAATCGCCAGATTAAGGGCGCTTTTTAATTTTGGCCAGATATTTGCCGGAGAGACCTTCCCTTCTTCCAGGGTTAATACCCCGGGCAGGAGTATCAGGGTGTCCAGGCCTAAGCTTTCTTTGAGCCGGAACTCTTTTTGTGCGCTCTTTATTTTATAGAGATAGTTTTTTAAGAGCGGCTTATTGATAAAGACATCGCCTCCCCTGCCGCCTTTCATATTCAGGCTGCAGGTAACTCTCCCCCGCTTGACCTTGGCCTCAATCGCTTTCTTAATCCGCTCTTCCATAGCAAGCGAGCCTTCGGGTAAATGCAGCACTGTTTCCAGGAATTTATGGTTGGTGCTGCGCAATTCTACGGATACCCTGCCTAAGCCGGGGATGATGGTTTCATAACTGCCAAAGCCGGTCATACTCTGTATCATTTTAAAAGCCCCTCCTTAGGTTAAGCCCAGACGGTCCTTTTACATTCTTTGCACACAACTTCCTTTTGCGGATAGAGCTCTACGATGATATCTTGAGGCTCAAACCAAAGCTTAATCTCCCTTTTTGCCTCGCTTTCATCCGACGAGACATGGATGACGTTTTCATAGACCCCCGAGGTGGTAATCCTGCCGTAGGAGCCGCGTATAGAAGTAGCTTCTGCCTCTTCGGGGTTAGTCGCGCCGGCAAGCTCGCGGCATTTTTTAATCGCGTTCTCGCCCCAATAAACTAAGGCCAGGACTTTTTTGCGGTCATGCAATTCGCCCTGGATATATTTAACAATCTCCTCAAAAAAAGGCTTGTCTTTTAAATGTTTATAATGCTCCTCGGCTAACTTCCGCGGCACGCGCACGATTTTAGCGGCGACAATCTCTAATTTTGTTTCCGAGAGCCGCGTCAAGATGTTCCCGGTTAAGGATTTTTTCAGCCCGTCGGGCTTAATGAGAATTAAGACTGCCTGGTTCATTATTTTCTCCCTCCCCTGATAATACCGGCGATTCTCTCCAGGTCCTCCTGGGAATAGAACTCGATAAAGATATGCCCGCGTTTATTCCGCTTGGCTATCCTGACCTTGGTCGATAAAAGATGCTGCAGCTCTTCTTCCAAAGCCGCGACATAGGGCTCGCGCCCGGCGGCTGGGAGTTTGCGCCTTAAGGCTTTTGGCCGGCGCGCCTTAATCAAATTTTCCAGCTCTCTTACCGACAGCCCTTTTGAGATTGTCTCCTGTGTAAGCCGGCGCTGCAGATTCGCATCTTCTATTTCCAAAAGCGCCCGGCCATGCGCAAAAGAGATACGACTTTTTTTTAGCTCTTCCTGTATTTCGTGCGGAAGCTTCAATAAACGCAGGGTATTGGCGATAGTAGTCCTGGCCATGCCTAATGCCTCGCTGATTTTCTCCTGGGTCACCTGAAATTTATCAATCAGATGCTGGTAGGCATGCGCCTGTTCAATAGGATTTAAATCTTCCCGCTGAATATTTTCTATTAATGCGTATTCCAAAGAATCCCGGTCATCTACATCTTTGACTATAATCGGTATCTCTTTGAGCCCCAATAGGTTACAAGCGCGTAATCTGCGCTCGCCGGCAATTAATTCATAGTCATCACCCTTACGCCTGACCAAGAGCGGCTGGATGACCCCTTTTTCTTTTATGGATTGGGCTAGTTCTGCAATATGTTCTTGGTCGAATTCTTCGCGCGGCTGGAAAGGGTTGGGCCTTATCTGGTCGGGCTGCACATAATTAATTTCATTTTTAATACTGGTTTCTTTTTCCGGAATTAAAGCGCTGATACCTTTACCTAAGGCTCTTCTCTCCATCAAGACTCTCCTTCTGATTTAACGGGACTGGGTTCTAAGGGTAAGCCTAAAATCTCCCGGCATAATTCCTGATATTTTTGGCTGCCTAAAGAATCTTTATCGTAGAGAAAAATGGGCTTGCCGAAACTCGGGGCTTCAGTCAGGCGGATATTGCGCGGGATGACGGTGTTGTACACTTTATCTTTAAAATGATTCCTGACCTCCTGGATTACTTCTTTAGTCAAATTAGTCCTGAAGTCCGCCATGGTCAGCAAGACGCCTTCAATCGTCAGGCGAGGATTAATATTGTCCCTTACCAGCCTGATGGTATTATGCAGCTGGGTTAATCCTTCCAAGGCATAATACTCGCATTGCACCGGGATAAGCACAGAGTCCGCAGCGCATAAGCCGTTAATCGTCAACAGGCCTAATGACGGCGGAGAATCAATAATCATAAAATCAAACTCGGGCTTGATTTTTTCTAACGCTCTTTTCAGGCGATACTCCCGCCCCAGAGAACCGACGAGCTCTACCTCTGCGCCGGTTAAATCTAAATTTGACGGCGCGATGAAAAGATTATGCACGGCGGAGGGTTGCAGAATATCTTTAATATCCAATTCTTCCAGCAGGACATGGTAGGTGCTTTTAACTACATTGTGTTTATTAATGCCGCTGCCGCTGGTAGCATTTGCCTGCGGGTCTAAATCTATAAGCATAACTTTCTTGCCGCTAACCGCAAGAAAGACAGCAATATTAATTGCGGAGGTAGTTTTACCTGTGCCGCCCTTCTGATTACAAACTGTGATTACCTTACCCATTGATATTCATAGAGTTACAAATTGTTCCCCGCGGAACTATCCAGTTCGGACATTTATTTTCAATATTTATTATCTTAAATTTACGGCAAATGTCAAGCATTATTTATCTTTAATCACGCTTACGCGTACTTTGGCTGGCTTGGCTCCGGGCATCCCAAAAAGCCCTTTTGCTTCTTCCGCAAGAATTTCAACCTTTACTTTAGTGCGGGGTAATTGTAATTGTTGCAGTGCTTTTTTAATGGCGTCCTGAACCGTCTTGCCTTCTATTTCAATGCTTTTATGCGGGGTCATTTTGCCCTATTCATTTGCAGCTGGAATCCCAACATGAGCAGGCTATTCACCAACCAATATAAAACCAGGCCTGACGGCATACGGTAAAAAATCAAGCCGAACATCACCGGCATCACAATCAACATGATTTTTTGCTGTTCTGCCGAAGGCCCGCTTGCGGCAGCCGAAGAAATCTTTTGCTGAAAAAACATGCCTATTGCCATAATTAGAGGTAAGATATTAAATTCATTGCTTAACACCGGCAAAGATACCGGTAAAATAAAGAGCTTATCCGGTTCCGATAAATCTTTAATCCAGAGAAATTTTGCTCCTTTTAAAGCTACCGAACGCATCAGCGCATTATAAAGCGCAAAAAAGATCGGCATTTGCAGGATTAACGGCAGGCATCCGCCAAAAGGGTTAACTTTATGCGTACGATAGAGTTCCATAATTTCTTTATTCATCTTCTGCGGATTGTCTTTATATTGTTTCCTTAACGCCT
>JAQUAP010000085.1 GCA_028687205.1 Candidatus Omnitrophota bacterium | reverse complement strand
AGTCTTATTCAAATAAGATACAGCAGAGTTTTAAGAAGTTAGAGACTATGCTTTATGATAAAGGCAAGAGGCACGATTTGATTTTAGAGAGTTCACAGATAGAGATTCCCTTGCTTTATCTGACGATCCATTTTATCTGCCTTGATTTAATGGATGAGACGGATGATAAATGGGAACGCCTCGCTAAGAGTTATTGGGATAAATTCCAGTCAGCATTTAATAATATGAAACTTTATTATGATGAGGACGAGTCAGGCTCAATAGATGAAAGCGAAGCGATGCAGAGCCAAACCTCATTAAGAATAGGAAGGGCGTAATGCCGCAAGTATCCGGAGGCCCTGAAGGGCTGAATAGCATATTAGAAAAGACATATCAAGCCTGTATGAAACAGCAGGGCGGTAATGAGGAAAAATGCTCCCGTATTGCCTGGACTGCCGCAGAGAATGAAGGCTGGCATAAGAATAAAGAGGGTGAATGGATAAAATCATAAATAAGCATATAGACAGCGTTGAGGAATTAAGCAGGCAGCTTGATATGATCATTGAGCAGGAGATATCACAGATTGATATTGATATTATAATCAAAGACCCGCAGGCTGAACTTGTCAGGGTTGTTGATAATATTAAGCGCATATTTTTAGATGAATACGCGGATAAGGCGGTAGAGTTAGGTTTTGATTTGGGGCGGGTGATACAAAAGAAGATAGAACAGGATAAAACGATTAAAATTGATGATAGCAATAATCCTAACTTAAATGATACAGGCAAAGATAATAAACAGGATTGATTTTCCGAAAATAACCCTGCAAGATACTTTATTGGAGATTGCGGATAAAATTATCATCCAGGATATAAAAGACGGTATCGGTATGGGGAGGGCTATTACCGGCGGGGCATTGCCGGAGAATGACCCGAAAACAGTCAAGCGTAAAGGCCATAGCAGGCAGTTAATAGATACGGGGGAATTAAAAGAATCTTTCTCTTATAGGCCGCAAGGCAAGAGTAAAGTCATTATCACTATTGATACAGGGCGCAGGAAGATTGCCGGATATTTACAAAATGAGGGGATACAGACTTTGCACGGCATAAAATATTATCGCTTTTTTGGCATATCAAGAGACGCCTCTAATAATGCCATAAGATATGTTAATAATAAAATCAGGGAGTTGACGAGTGGCAAAGGTAAATGATTTTGATAATCCTGACAGATTGATAGTCCGTGAGGGCATAGAGAAAGAATTGGCTACTCTTGAGATTATCCTTGCTGCAAAGATAGGACGGACGGCCCTGACCCTGGAAGAATATATACAGATGCGCTTATCGCAGGGGGCGACTTTAGATGCGATACGCGCTGACTTATTAACTGACCTTGAGGAAGGCGGCAGGATATTCGGGGAGTTTAAAAACGCGTTACAGCCTACTTTCGCAGGTTCTACAAGCCGTTTCCGTGATATAGGGCAGTTAGCGGAAACAGGGATATCAAAGACTTTCCGTTGGGTTGCGGTATTAGTAAATACTTGCCCTGATTGTTTAGAAAGGCATAATCAAATTAAGACCTGGATTAAATGGGAAGAAGAAGGTTTACCAAGAAGTGGGGCGACAGTATGCGGACAGAATTGCAAATGTGTTTTAGTATCAGCAGAAGCAACGGCTCTTGAGCCTGTAATAAGGGGATAATAATGGGATATGATACTATTAAGGCCGGTATTGCGGGATTATTAAATGCTTTGGGATATTTTGAGTCCTCGCAGGCGGTGGATTTTAAGAACGCATCGGCGCAGGAATATATCAACCGCTATATTCTGAAATGCTTATCAGGAGAAAATCAGGAAGATACAATTATTGACCGTTTTTATGATAAGCAGGAATGGCAGATATTGATTGCGTTTGAGCGTTCGGAGAATAATGATATTACCCAATACGACGCTATGCATAGGGCGAAAGACGCGATTATCAAGAGTTTGGATAAACCGGCAAATTGGGCTTCATTCGCAAAGGTATTGAAATATGATAAATGCTCCATAACAGAAATGCCTAACTATTATATTCTGGACATACGGATTTATGTCCTTGACTTATATATTTATTAACTGAAAAAGGAGAGATACAAATGTGGACTAAACGCACTACGATTTACGCAAAGGTGGAGACAACCCCTGGGAGTGATATCGTTCCGACAGCAGCAGCAAATGCCATTATGGCTTATGATGTCAGCATTGAAGTAAAGGGTGATATGAAAGAACGCTATGCCGGTAATGTTGACCGTTCTGCTCACGTGCAGATAAGGGGTAAGACAGTCGTTGATGTAAAATTCAGCGTTGAATTGAAAGGTTCCGGTGTCGCCGGAACAGCACCGCTCTGGGGGGCATTGATGAAGGCTTGTGACAGGCTTGAGGTTGCCAATACAGGGACGAATGTTATTTATACCCCTGCCGTGGCTACTTCTGAAACCTGCACTATCTATGCTAACATTGACGGGATATTGCATAAAATATTAGGTTGCGCCGGTGATTGCGAGATTGACCTTACTTCCGGTGAGAAGCCTATGCTCAATTTTACCCTGTCCGGTATTTACGCTATGCCTACGGATATTCCGATTGCCGCCGTTTCATTTGATACTACCGCGCCGACAATAGTAAAAGGCACGACTACGACTTTTGGTTCTTATGCCGCGATAATTGAGAAGTTAATCCTCAAATTCGGGAATAAGATTGTGGAGCGCACCGATTTCAACGCAACCGAAGGCGTAAAATCATTTATCGTTACTGACCGTAACCCTGCCGGAACTATGACCTGTGAGGCAGTATTGCGCGCTACTACCAACGCCGACTTCTGGACATATTTCAATGGCGGCACAAGCAAGGCATTATCTCTGGTATTAGGTGCTACTTCCGGAAATATCGTTACTATTGCCGCTCCGGTCTGTGTATTATCTGCGCCTAAATATGGCGATAGGGACGGCTTACGCACTTTTGATGTTGACTTCCAAATGGCCAGAAGTGTAGGCAACGATGAGATGACTATAACCTTAACTTGAGGAAAAATAGACAATATGGGGCAGAAATGCCTCTTTTAGGGGGGTTTTAAGGGGCAAATTTCAATGAACGAGGTTAAATGGCCAATAGATACGGATTTTTGAGATAATCGCGCTACGGGGCTTAAAACGCCCTATTTACTAAACTCTAAAAGGGAGGGTTTTTATGATTACCTGCATCAGTTTA
>JAQUAP010000037.1 GCA_028687205.1 Candidatus Omnitrophota bacterium | reverse complement strand
TTACGCAGTTAAAAAATTTATTTGCGACCCTGATGCCCGAATCCGCTAAGTTTGAAGACCTTATCGGCGTTTATGATGCCAGCAGCCGGGGCTTAAGAATAATGTCAGACGTAGTAGCGCAAAAGGTCCTGTGTTTTCAGTCTAAAAAGGGGTTTCCGGATAGAGCTAAGCAGGCCCTTAAAAATAAGAGCGCTCTTTAAATCCGGATTAACCGGTTTAAAAATTGATGGTTCGGCTGCGCTCACCATCAACCCTGAGGGATCGGCGTGTTCCGAAGGGTTGACATTTTCCTTAAATATGGTATATTGTATAGCAGTTCGAAGCAGAACTTATCCAAAATTAAACGAAGGCGTTTTTAAGGCCGGATTGTCGGCTGCAAAACGCCTTTTCTATTTATTAGTGAGGTATGATGGCTAAATACATATTTGTAACCGGCGGCGTAATCTCGAGTTTAGGCAAAGGGATCACTTCTGCTTCCATCGGGAAGATCCTGGAATCCCGCGGCTTAAAAGTCGCGCTGATGAAATTTGACCCCTATATCAATATTGACCCCGGGACAATGAATCCCTATCAGCACGGCGAAGTCTATGTTACCGATGACGGAGCAGAAACAGATTTAGACTTGGGGCATTACGAAAGGTTTACCCATACTAAAACTACCAAATTCAATAATGTGACCACCGGCCAGGTCTACAATGCCGTAATCGCCAGGGAGAGGCACGGCGATTATTTAGGCAAAACCATCCAGGTAATCCCCCACATTACTAATGAGATCAAGGAGAGGATCAAAAAGGCCGCTGAGGTCTCCCAGGCCGCTGTGCTTATCGTTGAGATCGGCGGCACAGTAGGCGATATTGAAAGTCTTCCTTTTTTAGAGGCTGCCCGGCAGTTCAGGCTGGACGCAGGATACCAGAACGTATTCTATGCCCACGTGACCCTGGTGCCCTATATAAAGGTTGCGGGTGAAATCAAGACCAAGCCTACCCAGCACAGCGTGGGGACCTTGCGCGAAATCGGGATCCAGCCCGATGCCCTTATCTGCCGCACAGAGGAATCTCTGTCAGAAGAGGTAAAAGAAAAGATATCTTTATTCTGTAATGTCAGGAAAGAAGCGGTTATCGAAGCCAGGGATGTGGGCTCGATCTACCAGGTCCCGTTAGTTTTTAAAAAGCAGATTTTAGATGAAATTATCCTAAGCCACTTTAATCTCATCTGTAAGTTTTCGGATTTAAAAGATTGGGAGAAGAATGTTGTCGAAAGGGCGCTTCATCCCGGAGGTAAAGTTAAGATTGCCCTGGTCGGTAAATATATCGCCTTGCAGGATGCTTATAAATCCATCTATGAAGCATTAGCGCACGCAGGTATTGCCAATAATTGTAAAGTTGAGATTGTGCGGGTGGACTCCGAGGATATTGAAAAGAAAGGTGCGGATAAACTTCTGGCGCAGGTCTCGGGAGTGCTGGTGCCCGGAGGTTTTGGTTATCGGGGGATCGAAGGAAAGATTAAGGCGATTAAATTCGCGCGTGAAAATAAAGTCCCCTTTTTGGGGCTTTGCCTGGGAATGCAATGTGCGGTGATAGAATTTGCCAGGGGTGTTTGCGGCTTAAAAGAGGCAAACTCCACTGAATTTCAACTTAAGACAAGGCATCCCGTAATCAGTTTGTTGGCAGAGCAAAAGAAGATTAAGGATTTGGGCGGGACAATGCGCCTGGGGGCATATCCTTGCAAGATTAAAAAGAATTCCCTCGCTTTTAAGGTCTTTGGCCAGTCCCTGGTTTGGGAGCGGCACCGGCACAGGTATGAGTTTAACAACGCCTACCGGAAGTTATTAGAGAAGAAAGGACTGTTTTTTTCCGGCATATATCTCAAGAAAAATTTAGTTGAAGTCGTAGAGTTAAAAGGCCACCCCTACTTTATCGCTGTGCAGTTTCACCCGGAATTTAAATCCAAACCCGATAAAGCCCACCCGTTATTCAAGGGGTTTATCAAAGCGGCCCAGGATGCTAAAACTTAAAACAATGCAAGCCATATTAGCCTTAGAAGACGGGAAGATATTTAAGGGCCGGTCTTTCGGCGCCAGCGGCGAAAGATACGGCGAGGTTGTATTTAACACCGGTATGACCGGCTACCAGGAGGTCCTTACCGACCCTTCTTATAAAGGCCAGATTGTAGCGATGACTTATCCGTTAATCGGTAATTATGGCGTGAATAAAGAAGATGCGGAGTCGCGCAGGCCTTTCCTGGAAGGGTTTGCCGTCAAGGAGTGCAGTAAGATTGCCAGCAATTGGCGCAGTAAACAATCCCTGGATGAGTATCTTAAAGAAAATAAAATTTTAGGCATTGAAGGCATAGATACGCGGGCGCTTACTTTACATCTCAGAAAAGCAGGGGCAATGAAGGCGGTGCTTTCAACCATAGATCTAGACGAGAAGAGCTTAATTAAAAAAGCCAAGCATTCTTTGGGATTAGTAGGTATTGATTTAGTAAAGCAGGTAACCGTGGATAAAAAATATCTTTGGCCGGGTATTCAACAGGGGGCATATAAGGTAGCAGTGCTTGATTGCGGGGTGAAATATAATATCTTGCGGGAATTGGCCAGATATAAATGCCAGGTTATTGTCTTACCTGCGGAAGCATCTGCCGAAGAAATTTTAGGCCTCAAGCCCGATGGCCTGCTCTTACCAAATGGCCCCGGGGACCCGGCAGCAGTTAAATATGTTATTCAAACCACGCACAAACTCATCGGCAAATTACCGATCTTCGGGATTTGCCTGGGGCATCAGATGCTCGGTTTAGCATTAGGAGGCAAGACCTATAAACTTAAATTCGGCCATCACGGCGCAAACCACCCGGTAAAAGACTTAAAGACCGGAAAAGTTTCTATTACGGCCCAGAACCACGGATTTTGCGTAGATATAGATTCACTGGACCAAAGCAAAATAGAGGCTACGCATATCAATTTGAATGACCAGACCTTAGAAGGGATGCGGCATAAAAAATTACCGGTATTTTCCGTGCAGTTCCATCCCGAGGCTTCTTGCGGCCCGCATGATGCGGAGTATCTGTTTAGGGATTTTATCGCTTTAATGAAAAAACATGCCTAAAAGAAAAGATATCAAGACAATTTTAATCATCGGTTCCGGGCCGATTGTCATAGGCCAAGCCTGTGAATTTGATTATTCCGGAAGCCAGGCTTGTAAAGTTTTAAAGCAGGAGGGGTATAAGGTAGTCCTGGTAAATTCAAATCCGGCCACGATTATGACTGACCCCGAGCTTAGCGATAAGACCTATATCGAACCATTGACTGCCGAGGTATTAGAAAAGATCATTGCTAAAGAAAAACCCGACGCCCTGCTTCCTACATTGGGAGGGCAGACCGCTTTAAATCTTACCGTAGGCTTGGCGGAAAAAGGAATATTAAAGAGGTATAAAGTCGAAACTATCGGCGCGGACATCAAGGCGATTAAAAAAGGCGAAGACAGGTTATTATTTAAGGAGGCAATGCGCAAGATCGGCCTGGACCTGCCTGAGAGCGACAAGGCATATGATTTAAAAGGGGCGATTAAGGCTGCGGGAAAAATAGGGTTCCCTTTGATTATCCGGCCGAGTTTTAACCTGGGCGGGACAGGCGCCGGCACAGCTTATAATATGAAGGAATTCAGGGAATTGGCCCGGCGCGGCCTTGAATCAAGCATGATCAGTGAGATCCTGATTGAAGAGTCGGTAATCGGCTGGAAAGAATTTGAATTAGAGGTGATGCGCGATTTAAAAGATAATGTCGTGGTTATTTGTTCTATCGAAAATTTTGACCCGATGGGAATACACACCGGAGACAGTATTACCGTTGCCCCTATCCAGACCCTGACTGATAAAGAGTACCAGAAGATGCGTGACGCGGCAATTGCCTGCATCCGTGAAATCGGCGTTGAGACCGGCGGTTCGAATATCCAATTTGCCGTCCATCCCAAGACCGGCCGGATGGTTATCATTGAAATGAACCCGCGGGTTTCCCGGAGTTCGGCATTAGCTTCCAAGGCTACCGGTTTTCCCATCGCTAAAATTGCCGCAAAATTAGCAGTCGGTTATACCTTGGATGAAATACCCAATGATATTACTAAGGAAACGCCGGCCTGTTTTGAGCCGGCAATTGATTACTGCGTAGTAAAAATTCCCAGGTTTACTTTTGAAAAATTCCCGGAAGCAAAAGATATCCTGGGCGTAGCAATGAAATCAGTCGGCGAGACAATGGCTATCGGACGCACCTTTAAAGAGGCCCTGCAAAAAGGTTTAAGGGGGTTAGAGATCAGCCATTACGGCCTGGATAGCAAGCTAAGCTACAATAAGATTCCCGATAAAAAAATCAGGCAGAGATTAAAAAAGCCGAATGCGTCGCGGATCTTCTATATCAAATATGCCCTCCAAAAAGGATACAGCACCAAAGAAATATGTGCACTCACTAAAATCGACCCCTGGTTTATTGAGAATATCCGGGAGATCGTAGATTTAGAGAATGATTTAAAAAGAGAATTCGGCAGAAATAAGGCTTTGAGCCTGGAATCGCTGCGTAAGGCCAAGGAATACGGTTTCAGCGACCGGCAAATTGCCGGATTTATTCAGAGCGATGAAATTTCGGTAAGGGCCTGGCGGAAAAAGAATAATATCCGGGCTACTTTTAAGCTGGTAGATACCTGCGCCGCGGAATTTAAGGCCCATACCCCGTATTATTATTCTACGTATGAAGAGGATGATGAGGTACAGGTTACGAAAAAGAAAAAAATTATGATTTTAGGCGGCGGCCCCAACAGGATCGGCCAGGGGATTGAATTTGATTATTGCTGCTGCCATGCTTCTTTTGCCCTTAAAGAGTTAGGCTACGAGACGATTATGGTGAATTCTAACCCCGAAACCGTTTCTACGGATTACGATACTTCGGACAGGCTTTATTTTGAGCCGCTCACCTTTGAAGACGTGATGAATATCATTGATAAAGAAAAACCGGACGGGGTGATTGTGCAATTAGGCGGACAGACTCCTTTAAATTTAGCCCGGCAGTTAGAAAAAGCAGGCGCGCGCATTATCGGCACCAGCGTTAATTCCATTGACCGGGCAGAAGACAGGGACAAATTTGCCAAAGTGCTTAAAAAATTAAAGCTTAGCCAGCCGGAAAACGGCTCAGCCAGCGGAAAAAAAGCAATAATGGAGATTGCCAGGCGCATCGGCTTTCCGGTATTAGTCAGGCCATCTTATGTTTTAGGCGGCCGGGCAATGAAAATAATCTATGACGAAAAGACCCTCTCCGGGTTTATCCAGGAAGCCCAGGAGGCATCGGCAGGCCGCCCGGTCTTAATAGATAAATTTTTAGAGGATGCTGTAGAGGTAGATGTGGATGCGATCTCTGACGGCAAGCTCACCGTCATCGGCGGGATTATGGAACATATCGAAGAGGCGGGGGTGCATTCAGGGGACTCCGCCTGCGTTATCCCCGCGCATACCTTAGGAGACGATATTATTGAGGTAATCAAAAAAAATACCTATGCCTTAGCCAAAGAATTAGGGGTTAAAGGTTTAATCAATATTCAATTTGCCGTCAAAGGAGAGCAGGTTTATGTATTAGAGGTGAATCCGCGCGCCTCAAGGACTGTCCCTTTTGTCAGCAAGGCTACCGGCGTGCCTTTAGCCAAGGTAGCAGCCAAGGTAATGGCAGGCAAGACCCTTAAAGAATCGGGCTTTACTTCAGAGAAAAAAGTCGGGCATATTTGCGTTAAGGAATCGGTTTTGCCGTTTTCCCGTTTTTCCGGGGTGGATATATTATTAGGCCCGGAAATGAAGTCAACCGGAGAGGTAATGGGGATAGATTCTTCTTTCGGCAAGGCCTTTTATAAATCCCAGCTCGCCGCAAACCAGAACCTTCCCTTAAAGGGAAAAGTTTTTATCAGCGTTAAAAATAGCGATAAAAGAGATACCGTCTTTATTGCCAAGAAACTCTCGGATATGCATTTTGAGCTGATTGCCACTAAGGGTACGCATAAAGCGCTGACTTCTAATAATATCAAGGTGCAACCCGCCGGTAAAATTAACGAAGGGGATACGCGTATATTAAGGCTGATTAAAAAAGGAGAGCTGAAATTAGTCATTAATACTCCATCCGGCCCGCGCGGCCAGTCAGATATGAAGCCGATCAGGAGCTTGGCCGTTACTTACGGCGTTCCTTGTATTACTACAATCCAGGGGGCACAGGCAGCGGTAAATGGCGTAGAGGCTGCATTAAAAGGCAGCTTAGAGGTAAAACCTATTCAAGAATACCATAAAAAGGGAGATTAAACATGATCGCCGAAATTTATATTTCTTTAAAAAAGAGTATTTCTGACCCTCAAGGGTTAACGGTCAAGCATGCCTTGGAATCATTAGGCTATAAAGGCTTAGCCGATGTCCGCATCGGGAAATTAGTGAAGATTAAATTGAATTCTAAAGACAAGAAAACGGCGGAAGAGGAGATCGACGGAATGTGCAAGAAGCTGCTGGCAAATCCCATCATCGAAGATTACTATTTTAAACTAAAAGAGGAATAAGATGAAATTCGCAGTTGTAGTTTTCCCCGGCTCTAATTGTGACCAGGACTGTTTTTATATCATCAAAGATGTTTTAAAGAGGCCGGTCAAATATATATGGCATAAGGATACAGCCCTGGATGGGGTCGACTGCGTTGTCTTACCGGGGGGGTTTAGCTACGGAGATTATCTGCGCACCGGCGCCATAGCAAGGTTTTCTCCGGTAATGAATGCTATCACCGGATTTGCCAAAAAAGGCGGCAGCATAATAGGGATCTGCAACGGCTTTCAGATACTCCTTGAGGCAGGGCTTCTGCCGGGCGTAATGCTCAGGAACAGGGGCCTGCATTTTATCTGTAAGCCCGTTTATATAAAGGCAGATAATAATCAAACAAGGTTTACTAATCTTTATAATATCGGCCAGGTCTTAAAGATACCTATCGCGCATAATGAAGGTAATTATTATATTGATGCCAAAGGGCTAAAAGAGCTGAAGGATAACCATCAGGTAGTATTCCGCTATTGTTCTGCCGCCGGAGATGTTAATGACCGGTATAACCCTAACGGTGCAGTAGATAATATCGCAGGCATTACCAACAAGAAAGGCAATATTTTAGGGATGATGCCGCATCCTGAACGCAGCTCAGAGATAAAACTCGGCTCTACGGACGGGTATTTTATATTTAAATCAATAATTGATTGGCTGGAGAATAAAAAAACATGCTAAGGCCGGATATATATCATTCACTTGGCTTAAGCGATAAGGAATACCTGCAGGTCTTAAAGATTCTAAAGCGGGAGCCGACAAACACCGAACTGGCGATGTTTTCCGTAGAATGGTCTGAGCATTGCGGGTATCTTTGTTCCCGTAAATGGTTGAAAATTTTACCTAAGACCGGTAAGTATAAAACGTTGATCGGGGAAGACTCCGGGGGGATTATCATCGGTGATTTAGCCATAGTTTTTAAGATGGAAAGCCATAACCATCCTTCACAGATTGAACCTAAACAGGGTGCAGCTACGGGCGTAGGCGGGATTATCAGGGATATATTTACCGCGGGTGCCCGGCCGATTGCCTGCTTGGATTCATTGCGCTTCGGCCCGCTTAGCCAGGCATATAATAAATACCTCATCCGGGGCGTGGTAGACGGGATCCAATTCTATGGTAACTGTGTAGGCGTACCGACAGTAGGCGGTGAAATTTACTTTGATCAAAGTTATAACGGGAATTGTTTAGTTAATGCCATGTGTATAGGCGTTACCAAAAAAGATAAATTAATGCGTGCGCGCGCTTTCGGGGCAGGGAATGCGATTATGTATGTCGGTTCAAGCACGGGGCGGGATGGGATCGGCGGATGCAGTATCCTGGCCTCCCATGAATTTAAAGAAGGCGAAGAGAAAAGGCCGACTGTCCAGGTAGGGGATCCTTTTACAGAAAAATGCCTGATCGAAGCTACGTTAGAAGCCATTGCTACGGGTTATCTGGTAGGGATCAAGGATATGGGGGCAGCAGGACTTACGTGTTGCACGAGCGAGATGGCATCCGCCGGGAATTCCGGCATGGATGTCGAGTTGCAGGCTGTCCCCAGAAGAGAAAAGAAGATGGAGCCGTGGGAAGTGATGATGTCCGAGTCCCAGGAAAGAATGTTAGTCTGTGTTAAAAAAGGCAAAGAGGAACAGATAAAGAAACTATTTCTAAAATGGGACCTTAATGCATCCGTTATCGGCAAAGTAACCAGTGACGGTTTGGTTACGATCAGAGATAACGGTAAGATAGTGGCCCGGATAAATGCCCGGGCCTTAACCAAGGCGCCGGTATATGCTATGCCCTATAGGAAGCCGGGGTATTTAAGAAAATTAGATAAACTCGAGCTTAATAGAATTCCCGCTCCAAAAGATTATAATAAGGTTTTACTGAAGCTAATGGCTGCGCCGTCTATCGCTAATAAGGCGTGGGCATATGAACAGTATGACCACATGGTGCAGACTAATACCGTGGTCTTGCCTGGTTCAGATGCAGCAGTGCTGAGATTAAAAGGGACCAATAAGGCAATAGCCGCTACTACTGATTGCAATAGCCGCTATTGTTTTCTTAATCCCTACAGGGGCGCGCAGATCGCGATAGCAGAAGCAGCGAGGAACCTGGTTTGTTCCGGGGCCCGGCCGGCAGCAGTTACGGATTGTCTTAATTTCGGTAATCCCGAAAAACCGGAAAGCTTCTGGCAGTTTAAAAATTGCCTGGAAGGCATCGCAGATGCCTGTAAATCATTTAAGGTAGCCGTAGTCAGCGGGAATGTTTCTTTCTACAATGAAAGCCCGAAATCGGCGATTAATCCCACTCCGGCGATAGGCATGATCGGCATCATTAATGATATAGATAAAGCCTGTTCGCAAAATTTTAAACAGGAAGGCGACACAATCATCCTTTTAGGCTGCTGCAGGCAAGAGCTCGGCGCAAGCGAGTATCTTAAAGAAATCCATAATTTAAACATGGGCGCTGTCCCGCGGTTAGACCTTGAGCTGGAACAGGCGGTTCAAAGGACCTGCCTTGAGGCAGCAGAGAAAGGCCTGGTGCATTCAGCCCATGATTGTTCTGAAGGGGGATTAGCAGTAGCTTTAGCCGAGTGCTGTATATCCGATAAGGAAAAGATGATCGGGGCTAATATCAATAAATTAAGTTATGGCATGAGGCCGGATGCCTTACTTTTCGGCGAGTCCCAATCAAGGATCATTCTTTCCTGCAGCGCAGGTTCTGTAGAAAAAATCAGGAAAATTGCCCTGAAATTTAAAGCGCCTTTTTGCATTATCGGTAAAACCGCCGGCAGGGTTTTAAGAATTTTAAATGACACGAAAGAGTTGATTTATTTGCCTTTGGAATATTTAAATGAAGAATGGAGCGGTTCCTTAAAGAAAAAGATCGAGGGGTAAACCATGTGCGGAATATTTGGAATATATCCACATAAAAACGCAAGCCAGCTTACTTGTTTAGGCCTTTATGCGCTCCAGCACCGAGGAGAAGAGTCTGCCGGGATAATCACCCGCAATGGCAAGAAAGTGCATCTGCATAAAGCCTTGGGCCTGGTAAGCGACGTCTTTGATGAAAAGATTCTGCGCGGGCTTCGCGGCGAACTGGCAGTGGGGCATGTGCGTTATTCCACCACCGGAAGCAGCAACATCAAAAATACCCAGCCTTTTTACGTAAAATCAAAAATCGGCGATATCGCTATTGCGCACAACGGTAATCTTACCAACACCCTGGAATTGCATAAAGAGCTGGAAAATAACGGCGCCTTATTCCAGACGACGATGGATTCAGAGATTATCGCACACCTGTTGGCGCATAGCCAGAAAAAAGATATCCCGGAGGCGATTATCTGGTCGCTCGCTAAATTAAAAGGGGCATATTCGCTGGTCTTGATGCTTAACGATACCCTCGTCGGAGCCAGGGATACCTTTGGCTGGCGGCCGTTGTGCCTGGGAAAGTTAGACGGGGCCTATGTTTTAGCCAGTGAAACCTGCGCCCTGGATTTGATTAATGCGGAATACCTAAGGGATATTGAGCCGGGAGAAGTCGTATTTATTAAAAAAGACAGCCTTGAATCGATTAAGCCGTTTGCAGAGACAAAGCACGCCTTTTGTATTTTCGAATATATTTATTTTTCCCGGCCGGATAGTAATATTTTCGGCCACAATGTATATCTGGTGCGTAAAAAGCTGGGCGCGCAATTAGCTAAAGAATTTCCGGCCCAGGCAGATATGGTGATGCCGATCCCTGATTCCGGGGTATTCGCGGCTTTGGGGTTTTCCGAGGCCTCGAAGATCCCCTTTGAGTTCGGGATGATCCGTAATCATTATATCGGGAGGACATTCATCCAGCCAAGCCAGGACCTGCGCGACTTCCGGGTAAGGATAAAACTCAACCCCTTAAGAGACGTGTTAAAGAAAAAAGATGTGGTTTTAGTCGAGGATTCTATTGTGCGCGGCACTACCAGCAGGGCGCGCGTTAAGACCATACGCCAGGCAGGGGTAAATAAGATACATATGCGCGTCAGCTGCCCGCCGTTAAAATTCCCCTGTTTTTACGGCATAGATTTTCCTACCAGGAAAGAACTTGTTGCTTCCAGGCACGATATTGCCTGGATCCGCGATTTTATCGGCGCGGACAGCTTGGAATACTTAAGCTTGGAAGGGATGCTGGATTCGATGCCCCTTCCCAAAGAAGATTTCTGTACTGCTTGCTTCACCGGCAAATACCCGCTTAATCACGCCTGTCCGTTATTTAAAAACATTCTGGAAAAATAAAAGCCTGGCCATATTGTTGATGCGTAAAGCGCCTATTCCTCTTGACAGCCTGGCTATTTTTGCTAAAATACTACCCGATTTGCGTTAACCAGCCTTGCTGCAAGGCGTTCTAACCTACCTAAATATAGTCATTTATTATCATAAGGGATAATAAAGAGTATAAGGTAAGATAAGATTATGGGTTATAACAGTTTAGTCATAGCTGCGGTTTTTATCCCGGTAATCGGCGCGTTCTGCCTGCCCCTGGCTTCCAGGATTTCTGTCCGCCTAAGAAATATACTCTCTTTTACCTTTGTTTTAGCTTCTTTTATCCTTTCTTTAAGGCTCATCCCCCTGGTCTTATCCGGCCAGACAATTTTAATCACCAAACAATTCGCTCTTGGCCTTAATTTTACCCTGCTTGCGGATTGCCTGGCGGTATTTATGGCCTGTATCTCAAGCTTAATCAGCGCGCTGATCGTCTTATATTCATTCGGCTATATCAGCCATTATGAAAAACAGAACGAATATTATTGCATGGTCACGCTTTTTCTCGGCGCGATGATCGGCCTGATTTTTTCCGCTAACCTGATCCTGCTCTATATCTTCTGGGAGATTACCGCGATCACCAGCTGGCGCCTGATAGGTTTTTTCAGGGATAGGCCTTATGTGCTGAAGGCGGACAAGGCGTTTTTAGTCACGGTTTTCGGAAGCCTCATGATGTTGCTTGCTTTCATAAGTATTTATCAGCAGACCGGCTCATTTGATTTACCCGTGATTAAGGAGGTTTTAAAGGCCCGGGGCAATATATCAAACCTGGCCGTGGCCTTGATCCTGGTCGGTATATTTTCTAAGTCAGCGACCTTGCCGTTCCATACCTGGCTTCCGGATGCCGGCGTGGCGCCCAGCCCGGTTACCGCGCTCCTGCACGCTGCGGTCTTAGTCAAGATCGGCGTCTATGTCTTCGCCCGTATTTTTATCGTGAATATTACCCCGGATGCCTTATGGCATACGGTCGTGCCTTTGATTGCCGGCATAAGCGCGATTGTTGCTGCCGGAGCAGCCCTGCTTGAGACGGACTTAAAAAGGATTATCGCCTATTCCACGGTCAGCCAGATCGGCTTTATCTTTTTCGGCCTGGCGATCGGCAATGGAATCGCGCTGTTAGGAGCGCTCCTGTTTATCTTAATGCACGGCCTGGCTAAAGCCGGGCTTTTTCTTTGCGCCGGCATCGTGGAGCAGAACGCGAAAGTCAAGGATATCACCCGGCTCGGCGGCTTAATTTCTACCATGCCGGTAACTGCGTTGGCGTTTTTAGCCTGCTCTTTTTCCATCATGGGCGTGCCGCCGTTTGGAGGGTTCTTCAGTAAATACCTTGTATTTAACGGCGCGTTAGCCGAGGGGAGGCTCTGGATCGTGCTTATCTATCTTGTCTGTGCCTTTATGACGATTATCTATCTTTTCCGGGTTTTTAACCTGGTATTTTTAGGCAAGCAGAACATTCAAGCCAAAGAGTCCAGCCCGGTAATGGTCGCGACGGTCGCGGCGCTTGCAGTGCTTTCTTTGGCTGCGGGGATTTTTATTTATTACCCTTACAAATTTGCGGAAATAACCAGTTGGCAGATGTTGGGAGCGCTTAAATGACGGCCAAGGCCTTACTCCTTACCATAATTATTCCTTTATTTTCCGGTATGGCGATGTTTCTTTTCCCGCAGAAAATGCGCCGGCTAAAAGAAACCTTATTCGTTCTTTCCGGTTTGGCCGGCTTATGCCTGGCCGTATTTTTATTCAAGGAGAATTTTATTTTTAGCCTGCCCTGGCTCGGCCCGGGCCTGGAGCTATCGTTCAGGCTGTATAATTTCAGCGCCTTTATGCTTTTAGCTACGGCGTTCTTCGGCTTCTTTATCGCCTTATATTCCGTTATTTTTATGCAGGGGAGAAAATTCGCCGCGCAATTTTACGGGTATTTCCTGCTCTGCCTGGCCTTTAGTAACGGCGTATTTTTAGCGGATAATCTTTTACTCCTGCTTTTCTTCTGGGAAGGCCTGTTGCTGCTTCTGTTCGGGATGATCAGCGTGGGTAACCCGGAAGCGTTTAAAACCGCTACCAAGGCCTTTATTATCGTGGGCGTAACGGACTTATGTTTTATGTTAGGCATTGCCTTAACCGGCCATTTGAGCGGGACAATGGTTATTTCTAAAATAAACCTTCCTTTAAATAATGCCATCGTGAATTTAGCGTTTGTGCTCCTGATGATCGGTGCTATTTCAAAAGGCGGAGCCATGCCGTTTCATTCCTGGATACCGGATGCGGCAGTTGACGCGCCGCTTCCCTTTATGAGCCTTATTCCCGCGGCATTAGAGAAACTCTTGGGCATATATTTCCTCGCCCGGATTGCGCTGGATTTATTCCAGCTCACCGCGCACTCGTCTTTAAGCACCTTGCTTATGACTATAGGCGCGATTACGATTATCCTGGCGGTAATGATGGCTTTAATCCAGAAGGATTATAAACGCCTGCTCTCATACCACGCTATCAGCCAGGTAGGTTATATGATCTTAGGCATCGGCACAGCGCT
>JAQUAP010000084.1 GCA_028687205.1 Candidatus Omnitrophota bacterium | reverse complement strand
CCGATAACCGTAACCGGTTTGACTAATAGTACCAGTTATAAATTTACAGTAACAGCAACCAATGCCTTGGGCACAAGCTCGGCATCAGCTGATTCAAATGCTGTAACTCCGGCAACAGTTCCAGGAGCGCCGACCATAGGCACTGCAACTGCAGGTAATGCGCAGGCAAGTGTTGCATTTACCGCGCCTGTTTCAAACGGTGGAAGCGCAGTCACATCATACAGAGTTACTGCAACAGGTGGTATTACTGCTACAGGTTCCTCAAGCCCGATAACCGTAACCGGCTTGACCAATGGCACAAGTTATACATTCACCGTAACGGCGACTAACACAATGGGCACAGGAGCAGCATCAGCTGCGTCAAATACTGTAACGCCTCTTGGCCCTCCAGGAGCACCTACGATTGGAACTGCTACTCCGGGCATTGCCCAGGCGACAGTTACATTTACTCCTCCCAGTTCAAACGGTGGCAGCGCAGTCACGGGCTACACAGTAACTTCAAGCCCCGGCAATATCACTGGCACAGGAGCAGCAAGCCCGATAACCGTTACAGGTTTGACTAATGGTGTTGCTTATACCTTTACTGTAAGAGCTACTAATGCGGTTGGCACAGGCTCTGCATCAGGCGCATCCGCAGCTGTAACTCCTTCTTCTGGCCCGCCTGCTATACCGACGAATTTTACCGGGACAGGGACAGCCAGTAAAACAATCACGCTGAATTGGTCAGAAAACGACCCAAGCGTTACTGGTTTCACTATCAGCAGGGCCGAGGATTTCGGTTTTACCTTGAACATAAGAACATTTACGGCAGGAGGAGCGCAAAGATCATACGTTGATAATACAGGGCTCTTGTCAAGAAGATCCTATTACTACCGTATAGTGGCTAATAACGCAGCAGGTTCATCGTCATACGCCGAAGTAAAGGTAATCGCGCCATAAAGCCCCAGATCGGCCAATTCTATGCGGGGAGGGCAAGGAGCTCTCCCCGCATTCTTTTATCCCGCTAATTTCAAAAAAATACTTGACAAATAAGGAGTTATGTGTTAAAAAGAGGAAAATTAGGTTATACCATTGGAGATGGCTTTAATACCAGGCGAAAAGGAGGTGAGGAAGACAAAATAAGCCCAAAGCCAGCGAAAATCCAGTGATATACATATATAGAAATTCGCTAGGATACAGTACATTTATAAGCCTAGTTAAATATATTTCCATTCATTATAAGTTATTAAAGGAGGCTAAAAAAAATGAGTAAACGCTTGATTCTAATATTTGCACTTTTCTTTGTGCTAGGCGTTGCCTTTACTGCCTACGCAGAAGTGCAGAATGTTAAAGTAAGCGGCGACCTCGAATTTATCGGGTTTAGCCGTGAGTTACAGATTGCGCGGACAGCAATAAATACCAAAACACAAACTGCCGCAGCAACCATCGCCAGAGTAAGAATTGATGCTGACCTTACCGATAACGTCATGACCACAGTAAGGCTTATCAATGAAAGATTCTGGGGCAGCACCGGTGATAATCAGAACTCAACAAACGAGAACAACACTAACGTCGACATCGATTTGGCTTATGTCACGTTGAAAGAGTTTCTCTATTCACCTTTGAGCTTGACAGTCGGTCGTCAGGAATTGCATTATGGCAGCGATATGATCGTTGGCAACCCCAACACCAATAACGTTGCTGATGGAGCTTCTCCTTTTAACAGCACCAATGGCTCCATAGTTCCTGATTTCAGCAAGCGCAAATCCTTTGATGCTGTGCGCGCGGTATTGGATTACAATCCGTTGGTTATCGACTTAGTAGCAGCACAGGTCAGGAAGAACAACTTGTTTACAGATACTTCTCGTAACCTCTATGGTATTAATGCAAGCTATGCCATAAACAACAATAATACCGTAGAAGGATATTGGTTCGAGAAAAGGTTAGGGAGAAAATTAGCAACAGCTCCTGAAAACAAAATAGAAACCACACATAACCTTGGCGTACGCGTTGTTTCCAAGGAGTTGATACCTAACTTGACATTGCAAGCAGAAGGTGCATATCAGTTTGGTACAAGGGTTAACGCAGCAGGCACTGATCATCCAACACAAAGACGCAGCGCTATGGCAGGGGAAGTTTCGGCCACATACGATATGAAAAAAGTAAAGTATGAGCCTACAGCAACCCTGTTATACAATTATTTCAGCGGCAACAGAGAAGATGGCAACAAATATCATGGTTGGGATCCGATGTATGAGAATCAGACATTTGGTAATCTTGCCAATGTCCTTTTCAATCAGACCAACCAGCATCAATTGGGCGGCGTCCTTACAGCAAAACCGATGACAGATGTTATCGTGAAGGGCGAATATTATGCCTATTGGTGGGATAAGAGAAATGGCGATTCTGCAACTCGTACACTTTCTGCTACTTATCTTGGACAGGGTGCCAATCTTAACGCACCAACTATGACACAAAAGAAGTTTCTCGGACAGGAAGTTGATTTAACAGCCACGTATAACTATACAGAGGATGTCCAATTTGCTTTAATGGGCGGACTCTTCTTCCCTGGGAATTCTTTTGAAAAAGATCAAACTAATGGCAGCCGTCACGTAGCCAAAGAAGTTATTGGTTCCATGAAGGTGACATTCTAATAGTTTCAACTATGTGAAATAAAAAAGCCCTTGGGGGCTAGTTCCTCCAAGGGCTTTTTTATTAGTTAATAGCTCATGGCTCACAGCTGTTAGATTTTCACTTCTTTTGCGTCTATTAATATAGAAGCAAATAGGAGGGATATTATGAGCCAGATAGTTTTTAATTTCGAGAATTTGGAAGTTTGGAAGAAATCGGTAACTTTTGCTGAAAAGGTATTAAGGATTATTGAGCTTATCAGGTCAAAGCACAAACATTACCGTCTAATAGAGCAATTAGAATCATCATCTACTTCCGTTGCTTTGAATATAGCAGAAGGGAAGGGGCGTTATTCTAAAAGAGAATTTGTACAATTTCTTTATATTGCCCGGGGTTCTTTATACGAAACTGTTGCACTTTTGATAATTTTGGATAAAATAGATTTAATTGATGAGCAACAAATGCAAGACATAAGATATTCTGCTTCAGAAATAATAAAGATGCTTTCAGGATTAATTAATGCCATTAAAACTCCATCGGCCAGTACTTTTCCTATGAGCTAAGAGCCATGAGCTAAGCGCTATGTTATACCTCGCCTTCGTCTTTCATATGCACCAGCCGTATTACCAGAACCTCCTGACCCATGAGGCCTCAATGCCCTGGGTCAGGCTTCACG
>JAQUAP010000036.1 GCA_028687205.1 Candidatus Omnitrophota bacterium | reverse complement strand
CGGAGCATGCCTATTATAAAAAAATCGGCCGCGCCAAATACGTTGCGGTTAATGACAAAGAGGCACTGGAGGATTTTAGCCTGCTGACTGAAATAGAAGGCATTATCCCTGCCCTGGAATCAGCTCACGCCATTGCTTATTTGAAGAAATTAGCCAGAAAAATCAGCAAAAAATCTATTATTGTTGTTTGTTTATCCGGCAGGGGAGATAAAGACTTAGGCATCGTTACGCGCAACCAAAAAATATGAACCGCATCGCTAAAAAATTTAAGGAACTAAAAAAAGCTAAGCAAAAGGCGTTCATCGCCTTTATTACCGCCGGCTATCCAAGCCTGGCTGTAACCGAAAAGCTTATCTATGCGTTTGATAAAATAGGGGTGGATATTTTAGAGCTGGGCGTGCCTTTTTCCGACCCCATGGCTGACGGCCCGGTAATCCAGGAGGCCTCCCAGCAGGCGTTAAAGAAGCATACGCGCCTGATTGATATATTAAATCTGGTGAAGAAGGCGCGCAGGCATGTAAATATGCCCATTTGCCTGATGACTTATTACAATCCCGTATTCTGTTTTCCGGAGAACAGGTTTATATTAGAGGCGAAGAAATCCGGAGTGGACGGGGTGATTATCCCTGACCTTCCGCCCGAAGAAGGCAGGGGCTTTATTCAAGCGGCCAAAAGAAAAGGGCTGGATACCATCTGTTTTCTTTCGCCGACCAGCAGTAGAAAAAGGGTAAAATTAATCGCTAGGGTCACGCAAGGGTTCATTTACTATGTTTCTTTGACCGGCGTAACTGGCGCGCGCAGCAAACTTCCCGCGGATATCCGTAAAAATATAAATTTGATTAAAAGATATACCCGTAAGCCAATCTGCGTGGGTTTTGGGGTATCCACTCCTTATCAGGCCAGGGAGATTAAGAAGATTGCCGATGGCGTGATTATCGGAAGCGCGATTGTTAAAAAGATAAAAGAAAATTTAGGCGCGCCGGATTTAATCAGGAAAGTAAGCGGTTTTGTCGCTAAACTAAATAAATGAAAACTAGCTACAGAAAAAAAGCGCTGGATAACGGATTAAAAATCATCGCGCATAAGATACCGGAACGCCAGTCAGTGGCATTAGGCATTTGGATAAAAGTCGGCGGCAGATATGAGCATTCCGGGAACAAGGGTATATCGCATTTCCTGGAGCATATTTTATTTAAGGGCACCAGGAATTATTCCTGCCGCAGGCTCAAAGAATCTATTGAAGGCATAGGAGGGTCTTTAAACGGTTTTACCTCCGAAGAGTCTACCTGTTATTTAGTTAAAGTCCCGGCTAAGTATTTAAATACCGGTTTAAAGGTATTAGCGGATATGGTGCTTAACCCGAGCCTGCCCGCCCAAGAGATTGAAAAGGAGAAGACAGTCATCCTGGAAGAGCTAAAGATGTATAAGGACCTTCCGCAAAGCTATGTATATGAACTCCTGGATGAATTGCTCTGGCCCAAGCAGCCGCTTGGCGAGCCGATAATCGGGACAGTTGCATCCGTAAAACGCGTGCAGCGTCCGGCGCTCTCAGATTTTAAGCAGAAATATTACACCCCTTCTAATATTGTGGTGAGCGCCTGCGGCTCCCTGGATACCGATAAGCTGGAGCAGGATGTAGCAAAGATATTCTCCGGCTTTAAGCGCGCCAGGCAGAATACTTTCCCGGCGGCGAAAGAAAAACAGGACGCACCGGGCCTTAAAATCTTGAACAAGGATACAGAGCAGACCCATATGGCTTTAGGATTCAGGAGCTTTAAGCGCGAGCATCCTTTAAAGCATGCCTTAAGCCTGCTGCACATTGTATTAGGCGCGAATATGTCTAGCCGCCTTTTTAACGAATTAAGGGAAAAGCGCGGCCTGGCCTATGAAATAGGGACGGTGGTAAAACGTTTTCAGGATACCGGCGCTTTTATTGTGCATGCCGGGATCGATAATAAAAAGGTCCCCGAGGCGATTAAATTGATTTTAGAGGAATTAGAAAAGTCCACGGATGAACTGATCAGCGACGGTGAATTCAGGCGCGCGAAAGAATTCTATATAGGGCAATTAAAGCTGGCGCTGGAGGATACCCTGGAATATATGCTCTGGATCGGCGAAACTACCCTGATGTTAAATAAGGCATTCTCTTTAGATGAGGTTATCGCCGAGGTCAACCGCGTGGAGAAGGTTGACATTGCCACAGCAGCGCGTAAAATATTCAGGGACGCAAATATCAATTTAAGCCTTATCGGGCCGCTGGCGGGGATGGAAGATAAAATACGCAAAGGGTTATCTATAGGATAAGCCATGACAATCTTTATTTTGATAGTATTATTTACAATCTTAGCGGCCCTCTCTTTTTTCTTCGCGGTTGCTGAAACCTCAGTGGTTGCCTTGAGTAAGATCCGGCTGCGCCATATGGTAACTAAAGGCGTAAAAAAGGCCCAGAGTATCCAGAACTTGGTTACTAAATTCGATAAATTCATCACCGCGATCTTAGTCGGGAATGATTTTGTGAATATTGCCATGGCGGCTATTGTTACGGTACTGCTCATACCGTTATTTGGTTCTGAACTGGGCGCAACCATAGCTACTATTGTTACCACCGTCTTTGTGCTTATCATCTGCGATATAACCCCTAAAATGCTGGCTGCCAAACATACGGAAAAATCAGCCCTGATTACTGCCCCCATGATGGAGGCGTTCATCAAGGTATTAAATCCCATTATCATTTTTTTTGCCGGCATTAGTAACTTCATTCTTAAGATATTCAGGGTTGGCCCGACCAAGAGGTCGCCGCTCGTTACGGAAGAAGAATTACGCCTGATGATAGAGGTGGGTAAGGACGAAGGAGTTTTAAGCGATGAAGAAAGGAAGATGCTGCACCGTATCTTTGAATTCGGGGATACCAAGGTGAGCGATGTGATGATCCCCGAGGATAAAATGGTAGCCGTTAATATTAATATTACCCCCGAAGAGCTGTTGAATACATTCGTGGAAGAGGGGCATGCGCGGCTTCCGGTCTATAGCGGCAAGAAGGATAATGTCGTGGGGATTATTTATGCCCGTGACCTGCTTTACATATTGAGGGATAAAGGATTATTTCTTTTGCAGGACTTAGTGCACGCAGCTTATTATGTCCCGGAGGGTATGCGCGTAAATGAGCTTTTAAGAAAGTTCCAGACGGACAAAATCCAGATCGCTATCGTGGTAGACAGCAAACAAAAGGCGCTCGGGCTAATCACCCTGGAAGACCTGACCGAGGAGATTGTCGGCGAAATAGAAGAAGCGCATACTTCCAGAGAGTTCCACAAATAAAAATTGACCTTTGCAGCGCAAGGCGGTATAATATAAATAGAAGCTAACTCAAACAAGGAGGAAACAAATGGCAGAAAAAGGTTATTGCGTAAAATGCAAAGAAAAAAAAGAGATGAAGGATGAACAGAAGGTAACGATGAAGAACGGCCGCCAGGCAATGAAGGGCAAGTGTTCTTCTTGTGGCACCGGCATGTATAAGATTTTGGGTAATAAATAAGTTTATTAGATAAGAAGAGGTCAGGGGCAATAGATACAAAAAAGTTAGCTCAACGTATCGCGTTAGCAGCTAAGTCAAAAAAAGCGCAGAAGGTGGTAATCTTGGATATGCGTAAGGTTGCTTCCTTCTGCGATTATTTTATCATTACCAGCGGAACAAGCTTACGCCACACCAACGCCATTGTCCGGGGGATAGAAGAGGATCTAGCGAAAGATAAATTAAAATCGCTCTCCAAGGTTTCCCCTACCGATGAATCCGGTTGGATAGTTTTAGATTTTGTATCGGTAATAGCGCATGTTTTTTATAAGCCGATACGCGAATTCTATGGTTTAGAGCGCCTCTGGTCTGATGCGAAGAAGGTATCCCTCCCGCGTAAATCCTAAAAGCTTACATGAAAGAGAATATCCAGGAACAGATAGTCAGGTTAATACAGGCGGCATTAAAGGAAACTGGTTTTGGCCAGTCCCTGGCTAAAGATTTATACCTGGATATCCCGGCAGAAGAGCGCTTTGGCGATTTTTCCACCAATATCGCCCTGCGCCTGAGCAAGCCCTTGCATAAATCCCCCCGTGAAGTAGCCGAAGTTTTAATCAGGGCCTTGCATAAACAAGCAGAAAAAAGCAACTTAAAAGAATATATTGCGGAAATCAAGGCCGAAGGGGCGGGTTTTATCAACTTTTATCTTAACGCTAAATACCACTACGGAAAACTACGGGAAATTTTGCTCCGGGGTGAGCCTGCCCTGCGGATTAACCTCGGTAAACAAAAGCGCGTATTGATTGAATTTGTCAGCGCTAACCCTACCGGTTCTTTATCCGTTGCCCATGCCCGTCAGGCGGCAGTGGGAGATTCCCTGGCTAATATTTTAGAATTCTTAGGCTTTAAGGCTAAAAGAGAATATTACCTTAACGACGTGGGCAACCAGATAAACATCCTCTCTAAATCCGTTGCCTTGCGAATGAAAGAACTCGCGGGAGAAAAAGGAGAGTTCCCGCTTGACCATTATCAGGGTGAATATATTTATGAAATAGCCAAAGAGGCAGGCAGACAAAAAATAAATCCCGAAGGTCTCGGTGATTTCGCGGCAAATTATATCTTGGAGATAATCAAAAAAGAGCTGGATGATTTCGGAATAAAATTTGACTGCTGGTATTCACAAAAGGCGCTGGAAAAAAGCGGCAAGATCCTGAAGGCCTTTAATTTTTTGAAGAAAAAAAAGCTGCTTTATGAAAGCGACGGCGCCCTCTGGTTTAAATCCACCGCTTTTGGAGACGATAAAGACAGGGTGGTTGTCAAGAGCGACGGCTCTTACACCTATTTAGCCCCGGATATCGCTTATCATGACGATAAATATAAACGCGGCTTTGCTTGGCTGATCAATCTCTGGGGTCCGGACCATCACGGCTATATCAACAGGTTAAAAGCCTCGGTTGCGGCATTCGGCAGGGACCCGGATTCACTCTCCATAGTCATTGTGCAATTAGCTACGATCTTCAGGGGCGGTAAGCCGGTGCAGATGTCTACCCGCCGGGGCGAATATATAACTTTAAGGGAAGTTCTGGATGAAGTAGGCAGGGATGCCGCCAGGTTCTTTTTCCTTATGCGCCGGACTGACAGCCACCTGGATTTTGATTTGGAGGTAGCCAAGAAGCAGACTTCGGAAAACCCGGTTTACTATGTGCAATACGCGCATGCCCGGATTTCCAGTATACTGCGTAACGCGGAAGTTAAATTAAATAAAAATGCAGACCTTACGCTGTTAAAAGAAAAAGAAGAGCTGGGCCTGACCAAGAAGATATTGCAGTTTTCCTATATCCTGAATGTCTGCCTTAAAACCCGGGATCCCTATATGCTTACCGTCTATCTGCAGGAACTCTCCGAGGCCTTCCACAAATTCTATGATTTGCACCGCGTTTTAAGCGACAACACAGCGCTGACCCAGGCAAGGCTATGCCTTATCGAAGGGGCGAGGCTGGTTATCGCGACGGGCCTGGAGCTGTTAGGTGTTTCCCGGCCTGAGAAGATGTAAATTTATGCATGCGCACAAGATTTTAAGAATTGCTTCCATCCATACCCGCCTCCAGGATTCTTTAAGCAAAGAATTAAAAATCTCCAAAACCCTGGCTCAAATCTTAATCAACCGCGGACTGGCGAGCGCAGGAGAAGCGGAGAAATTTATCAATGTCAAACTGGAACATATGCTTGACCCGTTTTCTTTCCGGCAGATGCGTAAGGCGGTAGACCGCATTAAAGAGGCGAAGGCAGGAAAAGAAAAAGTCATGATTTTTGGCGATTATGATGTGGACGGGATAACCAGCGTAGCCCTGCTTAAAGACTGCCTGCGCAAGAGCGGCCTGGATACCTTGCATTATATGCCGCACAGGATAAAGGAGGGTTACGGCCTGGCGAAGAATATCCTGCATATCGCCAAAGAAAATAAGGTCAAGCTCCTGATTACCGTTGACTGCGGTATAGCAAACCCGCGGGAGATAGAGGAATTAAAGAAGCATAACATTGATACCATTATCACTGACCATCATGAGCCGCACGCAGGGGTTCTGCCGCCTGCCCTTAGCATTATTAACCCCAAAGTAGAGGGCTGCGGATATCCATACCGGGAATTAGCCGGCGTAGGCGTTGCTTATAAGCTCTGCCAGGCCTTAAGCAATTCTAAATTACTCGATGAGCTGGATTTAGTCACTTTAGGCACGGTGGCGGATGTGGTGCCTTTGACGGGAGAGAACCGCGTCATCGTCAAAGAAGGGTTGCTCAGGCTCTCTGCGACCAGGCGTCCGGGGTTAAGGGCGTTAATTGAAGAGGCAGGGATAAAAAATAAAAAATTTAGCTCTACTTCCGTGAGTTTTATGCTTGCTCCCCGCTTAAACGCGTCAGGCCGCATGGATTCGGCGGAGATTTCTTTCGACCTATTGATGAGTTCGGATTTTAAGCAAGCCCAGGATTTAAGCCGGGTCCTTGAACAGCATAATCGCGCTCGCCAGAAGATAGAGGGTAAAATCCTGGAGGAAGCCGAAGATATTATCAATAAGGAAGTTAATTTTAAAGAGCATAAGGTTATCGTGGTGGCCAAAGACGATTGGCATCAAGGGGTCCTGGGCATCGTGGCGGCCAAGCTGGCGGACAGGTTTTACCGCCCGGCAATCGTCATTTCGCTGAATGAAAAAATGTGCAAAGGTTCGGGCCGCTCCATAAAAAACTTTCATCTCTCCCGGGCGCTGGGAGAGTGCCGCCAGTTCCTGCACGCTTTTGGCGGGCATGCCCATGCTGTCGGGCTGATGATTACCCGCGAGAGTATTGATGATTTTAGAAAAAGCATCAACCACCTGGCGCATGAGCAGTTGTCTTTAGAAGATTTGTTGCCGAGTTTAGATATAGATATGGAGTTGGATCTGGCAAGCATAACCGAAGGGATGGTCGGAGAATTGGAAAGATTAGAGCCTTTCGGCACCGGCAACCCCGAGCCTCTTTTTTATACCCGGGGCCTTAAGTTAAAGGGAGAGCCGCAAAGTTTAGGCCGCCAGACTTTAAAATTCTGGGTGAGTGACGGAGCGGTTACTTTTCAGGTCATCGGCTTTGGGATGGCTAGCCTGCTGCCCAGCCTTATAGAGGCAAAATCCCTGGATATAGTTTATACGCCGCGGATGGATAATTGGCAGGATGATTCCTCGCTAATTTTAGAGGCCAGGGATATATTCTTCAGGTAGGGAGAAACTCTTAAGCTTTTTTAAGATCGCCTTTTTTGATACACTTGGCGCAGACATAAACTTTCCTGGGATGCCCGGCGATAATGATGCGCATCTTTTGTAGATTAGGAAGGAATTTGCGCATGGTCCAGCGGCTGATTTTGGAGCCTGTGCCGCCCTTAGCCTTGTATTGGCCTTTGCGCGTGACAATTTTACCCTTAAGTTCGCCTTTTCCGCATAAAGCACATTTTTTAAGCATGATTCACTACTCCTTGTTTATCAGGTAAATTAGTATACTTGAATTTAAGATATTGTCAAGATAGAATGTAAAGCATATGGATAACATATTAGACGGGTTAAATCAGGAGCAAAAGGAGGCGGTAGTCCATAAAGAGGGGCCGCTTTTAATCATTGCCGGCGCAGGGACAGGCAAGACCACGGTCATCACGCGCAGGATTGCCTGGCTGATTTCCGAAGGCCTGGCCAAGACCAACGAGATCCTGGCGCTTACCTTTACGGATAAGGCAGCGCGCCAGATGCAGGAGCGCGTGGATGAATTAGTCCCTTACGGTTACACCGATATCTGGATTTCTACCTTCCATGCCTTTGGCGATAAGCTCCTGCGCGAAAACGCGCTTCTTTCCGGTTTAAACCCGGATTTTAAGGTTTTGACCCAGAGCGAGGCCGCGGTATTTTTCCGCGAGCACCTTTTTGAATTTAACTTAAGCTATTTCCGGCCCCTGGCTGACCCCACGCGCTTTATCGAAGCCCTGATCCAGCTCTTCAGCCGCGCCAAAGACGAAGATATCTCTCCCGAAGAGTACATTAAATACGCTCAGGATTTAAGCGTAAAAGCAAAAGAGAACCCGCTTGATGAGGCGCTCCAGGAAGAGGCGCTCCAGCATAAGGAGGTTGCTTATGCTTATGCCAAATACCAGGAATTATTAGCCAGGGAAGGCCTGCTTGATTTCGGCAACCAGTTTTACCTGGCCTTAAACCTTTTACGCACACATCCGGCGATTCTGAAGAGATACCAGCAGCAGTTTAAGTATATCCTGGTTGATGAATTCCAGGATACGAATTTTGCGCAATACCAGCTGGTTAAGCTCATCGCTAAAGAAAGCGGAAGTATCAACGTTTGCGGGGATGATGACCAATGCATCTATAGGTTCCGCGGCGCAGCCTACTCTAACTTATTGAGTTTCATGCGCGATTTCCCCGAAGTTAAAAGTGTAAATATCGTACAGAACTATCGCTCAACCCAGGCTATTTTAGATAGTGCTTATCGCCTGATCCAGCAGAATAACCCCGAGCGTTTTGAAATTAAAGCGAATATCAATAAGCGGCTTATCGGGTTAAAGAAGGGCGGTTCGGCTCCCCAACACCTGCATTTTGACGCCAACTCTACCGAAGCGGATAATGTCGTCAAGATTATTAAGGACAAAGTAAAGTCGGGAGATTTCAAGTTTAATGATTTCGCAATCCTGGTGCGCTCTAATTCCGACGCCGAATCTTTTATCCAGGCCTTAAATTTAGAAGATATCCCCTGGCAATTCAGCGGAAACCAGGGGCTTTATTCAAGGGAAGAAGTAAAGCTGTGCATTAATTTCTTAAGAGTAGTGGCAAATTTATCCGATTCCCTCAGCCTCTATTATCTGGTCAGCTCTGAAATCTATAAGCTAAACCTCGTTGACCTTAACGCCTGCAGCCATTATGCCCGGCGCAGGAATAAATCCCTTTATGCGGTTTTTACCGAGTTAGGTAAAATAGAAGAATTAAAAGGGATAGGGGAAGAGAGCCGTAAAAAAATAGAAAAAATCCTGGCGGACCTGGAAAAATTCCTTAAGGTTAGCCGTGAGGAGACAACCGGCAGGCTACTCTATACATTCCTTACGGATACGGGTTATCTGAAAAAGCTCACCCAGAATCAAAGCCTGGAGAATGAAACTAAGATCCAGAATATCGCCAAATTTTTTAATAATGTCCGCGATTTTGAGTTGGTAGCCAAAGAAGACCGGGTAATCAGCTTTGTAAGCTACCTTAACCTGCTTATTGAAGCCGGGGACGATCCGCCGACAGCCGAAGCAGACCTGGATACTGATGCGGTGAATATCCTGACTATCCACAAAGCCAAGGGCCTGGAATTCAGGGTCGTGTTTTTAGTTAGCCTGGTGCAGGGCCGTTTTCCCTGGCCGCGCCGCTCACAATCAATCGAACTTCCGGATTCTTTGATTAAAGAAGTCCTGCCTACGGGAGACTTTCATATCCAGGAGGAGCGCCGGCTATTCTATGTCGGGATGACCCGGGCCAAGGAAGAGTTGTATCTGACCAGCGCCGAAGATTACGGCGGCAAGCGCTTGCGCCGGGTAAGCCAGTTTGTTTTTGAGGCCCTGGGAACGGAAAATAAGGAGAAGGAGAAGAAAAAAGCCAGCAGCTTAGAGGCGATCCAGCGGTTTGCCCCGAAAAAGGACGCGCTTAAAGCAGAGCCCGGGAAGATAGACTTGGAGAGCCCGGTGCGTTTGACTTATTATCAGATCGATGATTACCTGACCTGCCCGCTTAAATATAAGTATGTAAATATCCTGCGCGTGCCGATTATGGAGCACCATACGGTCATCTACGGACGGGCAATGCATACGGCTGTGACTAAATACTACCAGTATCGTATGGCGGATAAAAAAATGGAACTGGATGATCTGCTCGATACTTTTGAGAAAGATTTTGATCCCCAGGGTTTTCTCGACCAGAACCACCAGGAGGAGCGGTTCAGGATCGGCAGGGAGGCGTTAGTGCGTTTCTTCCACAGCGAAGAAGAGCGTAAGGCCCGTCCAAAATTCATCGAGAAAGATTTCTCTTTCAGCTTTGCAGGAAACCATATTAACGGCAGGTTTGACCGGGTGGACGAAGATAAAGACGGGACGGTAATCGTGGATTTTAAGACTTCGGAAGTCAAAACTCAGAAAGTCGCGGATAAAAAGGTAGCCGAGAGCCTGCAGCTGGCGCTCTATGCGCTGGCCTACCAGAATATTTTCGGCAAGCTGCCTTATCGCGTTGAGCTGTATTTTCTGGAGTCCGGTATTATCGGAAGCCATACGGTTGAAGAAGAAGACTTGGATGAGATTAAGGAGAAGATAGTTGAGGTTGCCGCAGGGCTGCGTAAGCAAGAGTTTGGAGCCACGCCTACTTATATGGCCTGCACTTACTGCGCCTATAACCAGATCTGCCCCTCCGCCCAGATCCGCTAGCCTTAAACCCGTATGCGCATATTTAATTTAGGGCATAAAAAAACTTGAAATTGTCCAAATTTATGCTATATTTTAGGTAGATTTAGAAAGAAAGCGTTTTCGCGGGAGGTGCGAAAACGCTTAAAAAGCAGTTATAAACCAGAAATGCCACGAACACAGGGGTCGGCTTTCTGGTTTTTTATTTTTCCGATATTAAAGAGATTAAAAAAGGGGGAAGAAATGAACGGTAAGGCAAGAAAAATCCTATCTTTAGTTTTAAGTTTAGGTTTATTATTCCAGCAGATCGGCTTTGCTCAAATAACTACAGAGTTAAATATAGCCAATCGCTTTGCCAGAATGGCCAACAGCCTCACGGCAGAGAAATTCCGTCCTGTACACCTGCGTTATTTTTCTTACGATGCTTTAAATGACAATTTCAAGGTACTCCTGGATAAAGGTGACCTAAAGAACGTAAAGAATAAAGAGCTTGCAAACTCAACCAGGACCCTCTTAAATTACTTCCTCGTAGGCGTAACCCTTCCGGACAGTATGTTCTGGGTAAATCTTCGTCCTGACTCCGAAGACCAGATCATTGACCAGTATTTGGAGAAGACCGATGTCGGCAGGATCATGCTTGAGAGTGACCTGCAGCTTAAGCGCGATACCGCTCTCTTGACCTCTCCAGCTACTCCTATAGGTAAAGAATACTGGGATAAGCTTTATAAGAAGGCTGAAGAGCTCTATGGCTACCAGGAAGTGACCATTCCAACCCTGACCCGTCCCTGGATAGTGCCGGGTGAGATAATCGTAAGAGAATCTAAAGATTCAGCCTATGTCTATAAGGCTAATTTAAAGGTAATGTTAGAGCAGGATTACCTGAAGGACTCTAGCGTCTATAACTTTAAAGACAGCCGCGCCAAGGCCTTAAACGAGTATTCAAGCCAATTAATCAGAGAACTCATCATCCCTAAACTCACCAAAGAAGTAAATTCATCCAAACGCTATGCTCCCTTACGCCAGGTATATTACTCCTTAATCCTCTCCCGCTGGTTTAAGCTTAGGTTTACCGGCAAAACCGGCACCTATGCCTCGCTCATCAACACTAAAGACCTGACCAACCTTATCTCCAAAGACCCCTGGTCAAAGACCGAATACTTTAAGCAATACCAAGAGTCCTTCGCAAAAGGCGAATACAACATCCAGCAGCAGGTCGCTACCCCCACAGGCCAGGTCATCAGGAGCTATTTTAGCGGCGGGATAAATGTAGCGAGTAGCGCTATTAATACCCAAAATGGGATTATCCTTGTAAATGATAATGCGAGAAAATTAGGAGATGTTATTGGGGGCAAGGCAGTTGTTGATCCTCGAAGCATAAACCTACAATCAACTGTTGCCGCTTCGCCAGTACAAGCTAGTGAACTTAACCAGCTTGCAAGCAAGTGGAGAGAAGAGCTGAATAATTTAGTAAAAGAATGTGAAGAGCTTATTAATGATGATAGCTCTGGACATAATGTCGGAAAAGCATATCTGGGAGCTGTAGAAAGGCAATTATTAGAACATATTTCAAGATCACTTTCAATACGGCCTTACAAACCTCAGCTTCGGCTTGACCATGTAATAGGTGGATTCAACAGTATCATAGAACGATTAAAACAGTTACGTGAATCTACAGAAAAATTACCTGCTTACAAGAATCCAGATATTGGTGGTTTACCCCATGACCTCGATGATCAACTTGGTAAAACTACAAAGGACTCTTATCTCAGATATATGGATAAAGTGATTCAGAAGCTTAATGATTTAAAAAAAGCAGCAGACAGGATAGCTTCCATTCGCTTCGCGCGTATATCAGCAAAATTAACTGAAATAAGGAAGAATTCAGGTTTGCCAATCTCAACAGCTATATCCGCAATAGATCTTAGCGATTTCGATATATCCATAATGGATTTTGACGTTTCCGATAATAAATTTTGGTCAGATGTTTTAGGAGTACTTCGTTTTAGTAAGAAGGTTTATAGAAGAGTAGAGAGTGTAGATATAAAGGATAAAGATAACAAAGTCATCAAGGAAGGGGAGATAACAACAGGAAATTTGGATGATAAAGATAATAAAGGTTCTCTAATTAATGAATTGGGGTACCAATACAATGTTAGAACAGGAGACTTCAAAAGCATAAGATTAGGTTCAGGTGTAAAAGATTTTCTTGAGAATGAAAATGCCCAAGTTACTCCTGAAGCTTATTTTATGCATCGTGGTGTTTATGTCAGTAAAAAAGATATCCTGAAGGCATTCTACGGAAATAATAAGCTTCGTTTTGACATCACCATTTTACCTCCTGCTACTTGGGGTAGAGAGTATGCAAAGACAATAGGCCATTATCACTACAATGTTGATTTCCCTGAAATTTACCAAGTAGTCTCTGGAGAAGTACTATGGTTGATGCAGAAATGTAATATCGGAAACGCTAAAACAGAAGAAGAGATAAAGGAAGCACTAGATAAGGGAGAAATAGAAGACTTTATTGCAGTTAGAG
This sequence comes from Candidatus Omnitrophota bacterium, assembly GCA_028687205.1. Taxonomy (GTDB): domain Bacteria; phylum Omnitrophota; class Gorgyraeia; order Gygaellales; family Profunditerraquicolaceae; genus UBA6233. The sequence continues at coordinate 597 of JAQUAP010000036.1, read as the reverse complement.
CTAAAGCTGGTGATATCGTAATAATGTTGCCTGGTTATGGGCATGTTAGTGTAAATATTTCTGAGACAGAGCCTTTGGTTATGGCTGATTGGTTGACTTGGAATCAGAAGTCTTATTATGGTTCTTTCAAGAACAAGAGAGGCGCCGCTTATTACGTAATCAGAAATGCAGAGGGACAGCCGGAATTAAGACTTAATCCGCAATATGCACCACCAAAAGAAATGCGACAGAGGGTAACTAAGGACCAAATTTCTGAATTTGGGTTAAAGAGAGGAGAGCCGATTTATAATTTAGTTAAATTAGAGGATAAAGATTTCATCGCAAAAACCAGATTCTTGTACCATCCGAAAGACGAGAAGTATAAAGAACTTTTAACTGTGGAGAAAACTACAGATAACGCAAAACCAGGAGAACAAATCAAGGTAACCAGTTCTCCTTTAGGAGAAGATAATAAAGAATTATCATCCTACATAACAAAAGAAATTGATAGAAGATGCGATGAGTTATATATTAAAAAGATAGGTAACTCTATACATACTTATGTGAGAGGAGAAAGCGTAAACGAGCGTGACTTTAAAGACGCTATGTTTAAAACGC
>JAQUAP010000035.1 GCA_028687205.1 Candidatus Omnitrophota bacterium | reverse complement strand
GCGCCTGCCTGTCCGAGTTTCAGTATCCACCAGTAAATTCCGCTAAACATCCCCTCTCGGCGAGCCCCGTAATACAACTCATCCAGGTCGCATACATCAGCGACCATCGAGGGGATCATGGTAAAAAGCGCGCCCAGATGAAACGCAAGGAACGGCACAGCGATCATCAGTAAATACGGGCAGCCGGGATTATAACCTACCCATTTCAGGGCATAACCGAAAATAGCAAGGCAGGTGGCGATTAAAAAGGCCTTGCGCTTGCCTACTTTCGTAGAGATCCAGGTGGTCAGGGATATGGCGATCAACGTGAAAACAGAGCTGGCTGTCCCAAACCAGCCGAGCAGCGTACCGCCTTTTCCCCAGTCGCCGCCATACACATAGTAAACAATAACATAGAGCGTAAAAGCTGAAGCAAGCATAAAGCCGTTAAAGATAAGGAAAGTCACCGCAATAAGCTTGACAAAAGGAAGGCATTTTAAAGATGTTGCGCAATTATTCAGGAGGTCTTTTATGACGCCCCCGTAGCCCTTTTTGCGTTCGGGCTTCGGTAAATCCGTAAAATACTCTTTATTAAATACCGCCGGAAGTATGCCGCCGACTATAATAAAGACTCCCACCATAATAGCGATAGAGCGTGCGCCATGAACAATATCCGTAAACATCGCCTTATTATTCATCAGCTTAAAGAACCAGGGCGCAACCAGCCAGGCGATCTGCGCAAAAAAGTTGCTGAATCCCTGCAGGCGCGTGCGCTCATGATAATCGGGGGTCATTTCATAACCCAGCGCAATCCACGGGATAGAATAACAGGCAAACGAAATGACAAAAAGGATCTGGACGATTAAGAAATACCAAAAATAGAAACTCTCTACGCGCCCTTTATGCAGATTGAACAGGAGCGCAAACAATACCCCGGAAGAAAGGGCCCCGAAAAATATCCAGGGCTTACGCCTCCCCCATTTAGTCCGGGTATTGTCCGAGCTATAACCGATCAAGGGGTCTGAAAAAGCATCAATCAGCCGGGGGATTGCCCCGAGCAGGCCGACTAATGCCGGATTCATGCCTAAGCCGAGGTTTAGCACAATGACTAATGCCCCGATTGCAGCTGCCTGAAATTGGTTGACCAGCGACCCTATGCTATAGGCGGCTTTTTGAAAAATAGAGATGCGGTCTTTGCTGGCTGTGACATGATGTTGTGGTTGACTAGTTGATGCTTCCATTAATTAAACCTACTCCTTTCTCTCATCCGAATACACCTGCGGAAGCTACTCCCTTGACGATATACCTCTGCATAAATAAGTATAATACGATTATGGGCAGGGCTGTTATGGTAAGGCCTGCCATCAATAGCGGGTAATTAGTCAGGAACTCTCCTCTAAACAGCATCAACGCCCGCTGCAGGGGCATAAGGTGTTTACTGTCGAAGATTATAAGGGCCAGCACATACTCGTTCCAGACGTTCAGGGCATTGAATATCACCACTACCGCCAGGACCGGCCTTGAGAGCGGGAGAGCGACATTCCACCAGATACCCAGCTTTGAGCAGCCGTCAATGCGCGCCGCATCTTCCAGCTCCCTGGGCATTTTGTCAAAAAAAGTCTTTAATAAGAATATACTGGTAGCCAGGCCTACGTTAATCATGCAAAGGATGTAACCTAGGCTCGTGTTCCTCAAGTGCAGTTTATTTAATAAGACAAAAAGCGACACAAAGCTGCCCGGAATAGGGATCATCATCGCCGCGATAAAAACGGCAAAGATGATATTCCTTCCGGGAAAACGCAGGCGGCTAAACGCGTATGCCGCAAGCGACGAGATAAAAACTATCCCCAACACCGCGCTAACGGTGTAAAAAACGCTGTTTAAGAAATACCTGCCGAAATCACCTTTGGTGAGCGCAAGGTAATAATTTTCAAAATGGAATTGCCGGGGTATAAGCGAGATGTCGCTAAAAATAGTCCCCTGCGTTTTAAAGCTTGAGGCCACCATCCACAGGAGCGGATAAATACAAGTTACCGCCACCGCTAAAAGAAAAAGGTGGATCAGCGTATTAACAACGGCTTTTTTACTCTGATGGTATATGCTCATAATCTTGAGTCAAAGCGCGCGCCCTGTTGGAGAACGCGTATTGGATAAAAGAAATTATTACCAAGATAACGCCTAAGTTAATCCCTAAAGCGCAGGAATAGCCGAAGCGCGATGAATCGCGCATAACATCCAGTATTCTTAAGACCGGGACTGAAGTGTGGCCGGCAAGCTCGCCTCCCACAAGCCCCAGGATCAATACGAACGCCTGCATTGTCCCCAGAATAGTCAGGATCGCAACCAGGATGATCACCGGCATCAATAAAGGCACGGTTATCTTCCTGAATGTCTGCCAGGCATTGGCTCCGTCTACACGAGCAGCCTCGTAAAACTCGCGCGGAATAGTCTGCAGCCCCGCCAGGAAAATCAGGAAACCCCAGCCAAAACCTTTCCAGCTATGCACAATAGCCACGGTAGTCAGCGCTGTCTTGGGGTCAGCAAGCCAGTTATGTATGAATTGCGCTAGGCCCGCCTGAGCCAAAAAGCGGTTGATGATGTTGGCTCCGTCAACGTCATTAATGATAAAGCGCCAGACCATGCCGACCACGATCTCCGAAAGTATGGGCGGAATGAAAAATATCAGCCGGTAAAAATTCTTCATCCGGATCTCCCGGTCGCATGCCACCGCCAGCATAAAAGCCAGGATATTCTGGAAGGTAAGCGCGATAAAGGTGATCCAGCCGGCGTTACGCATCGCTTGCCACCAGTTAGGATCCTGCAAGAGTATCTCTTTGAAGTTACCCAAGCCAACGAAGGTTGCCGAGCTTAAGCGGCCGATACCGTCCCAATCAAAGAAGCTCAAGCGCAGGACAAAGAAAAAGGGGATGATGTAAAATACCGCAAAGATGCTTAGTGCCGGCAGTATAAAGCCATAATTTTCTAAAGCGGATCTGATTTTCATCTGGGCCTATTGTCTTTCCTGGCCAGCTCACGTTCTTTGATCTTCTGCACTTCAGCAGCAACCTCAACAGGGGTCTTTTCTCCGAGGATTATTGCCTGGATGCCTCTATCCAAGGACTCAATAACGACCGGGAACTCCGAGACGTCCCAGATATTCGGGTGCGTGGAAGAATCTATCGCCTTGGAAAACCCGGCCAGTACCTCGGGGATCTTAGGTAAACTCTCCTTATTTGCCGGCAGATTATTGGTAGCTTCGGCCAAATATGCCTGTTGCTCAGTATCAGTAAGCCACTGTAAAAACCTGATTGCCGTATCTTTATTCTTGGAAGTGGCGTTGACCATAAAGGAGGAGCCTGCGCCTCCCCACACCGTCATAGGGAACTTATCCGACGCTTTAGGCGGCAGCATGGCCGCGTAATCTAAACCCGGGTTCATCGACTTATACACGTTGACGCACCATGAGCCGTTAAAGGCAAAGACTGCTTTTTCATTGGCAAAAAGCTGTTCGGCGGTCTTATTGATCATGGTTACCACTGCTTCGGCAAGTATACCTGAATCCCGCATCTCTTTGAATAACGTGAGTACCTTTACCCAATCAGGGTCAGTGTAGGGGACCTCTCCGCGGATAGTCGCCAGTACCTTATCCTTGCCCATAATATTAAAGGCGAAATTATTGGCGAAGCAGTCAATCAGCCAGTTCTCCACCCATCCGGATACCAGGCCTTGCAGTTTCGCTACCTTTATTTTTTTACCCATATCCAGGAATTCCGCAAAGGTTTGCGGAGGCCGCTGGTAACCTAACTGCTTTAATAAATCCTTATTGTAGAGCATCTGTATGGTCACGATATCTATAGGGACGCCGTAGATCCCTGTTTTTACGCCGTAACTGTTACCTTCGCCAAACTCATCCACTGCCAGGGCCTTGGCAAAAAATTTATTGCGCCAGAGAGAGCCGTTCTCGTCCATATAGGGAGTCAGGTCCAGAACGTATCCGGCCTTGATAAAAGAGGCAAAGTCTCTTTTCTTGACCAATATTCCGAAGATGTCCGGAAGGTTTGCTCCCTGCGCCGCTGCGCGCACCTTCTGCGAATAGGCATCTGAAGGCGCGTAAAGCTCAAAGTTTACTTTTATGCCGGTCTTAGCTTCGTAGCGCCTGGCTAATTCCCGGAAAGCCGGCTCGCGGTCAGTCATCCAGTGCCAGATAGTAATGGACTTCGCTGCGTCGCTTTTAGTACCGCAACCGGCGATAAAAATTAAAAAAATTAAACCTAAAATTAAAGCTAAGCCTGCCTGCCTTATTTTCGTCGTGCCTTTTTTCTTGCCTTAAACCCGCTCTTACCTATATACGATACGGAGTATAAAATCTAACATATTTTCAAGACCCGGTCAAGGTCTTTTAAGCCCTCAAGATGCGCGAGAGCCCCATAAGGTCTGCCCTTTCCAGGTCCATGCCGATGCGGTACTGATTCTCGCTATCCCGCTTTGACCAGGCAGCGATACCCCTGGCATAAAGCGGCTCACCAGTATCCGGAATCTGCAGCCAGGCCTCAAGCGGAGTATTGATAGGCACTTCCTGCCTGAGCACTAACCCGATACCCTTGGCGCTGACGTCACTGGTTTCAGCTACCATCTCATTACCATTGTTCAGGTTAAGCAACCTGGCGCCCAGCCTGTAGTTAAACCTTTGGAATATTCTCCGGTCTTCCATCTTTTCACCTCCTTCCGAAGCCCCCCTTTGAATATTATGGTAAAGAAATTGATAAATTTTATCTTCATCTTCTTTAGTCAATTTATTAAAATATAAGCCGTAAATATCGCGGCCGTCTACCTGCCTGTGCCAGGCTACCCAGGCCCGGGTATTTAAAGAAGACTCGTAGGACAAAGCCAGGCTGAAATTGATATAACTATCCACATTAAGTTTAAAGTTTAAAGCGATCTGCATGCCTTTAAAATTAATGTCTTTAATCAGGCAGGAGATTTCCCGCGCTTGGCCTTCCAGCTTCATCCTGACCTCGCGGTTCACCATCCATCTGGGTAATTTTCTGCGTTCCTGCATTTACGCGCCCCTCCACCATTGTTTCAACATCTCGCCGGGAAAATTCTCTTTAACATATTCGCTTATCCTGTTCCTGTCCGACTCTTCTATGCGGCTAAAAGCAAGCCCGTAGATATTCCTTTCGTACGCGTTATCCTGCCAGGCGACCTGCGCTCCGGCATTAAACGCGAAATCTTCCGTCAGCGCCAGGTTAAAATTTGTAAAAACTTCCGTAAAAAGATCCCTGCGCAAAGAGATGCGCATGCCTTGGGTGCTTATGTCTTCTACGACACAGGGGATAGGCCTTAACCCTTCTTCTACGGTTAGGCCCGCCTCTTTATTGATCTGCCATCGCGCTACGCTCCGGCGTTCTTCCATCTTCCTCCGTTTGCCCTAACCTGCTGAAACAAGCCAACTTATCACTATTATCCTGCTTTTTACGCAAATGTTCAACAAATAAATTATTTGTAACCCTCGCCCTCGACTATATTGCGTTACCCAAAGGGCGAGTAATAAACAACTGCATTCCTCTGTAATAAAGCTGCGAGGAATCCTGTATAGTATTAATTACCTCTATCGCCTTAAGATGTTTTATATCCTTCTCGTCTATATCCGCAGCCATCACCGCCCTTACTTCGCCCAGGCTAAACTGGTAACCCCCCTTATCAAGCAGAACTTTAGCTATAGCTTGATGAAGAATCTGTAAGCTTTCTCTCGGAGGAACCGATAATAAAAACCGAGTATAGTCATTTTTGGTAATTAACTGTAGCTTTTTCATGAAATTTTGCACCCTTATTTGGCCTTCCCCCATAACATAATCCTTGTTATAGAATCCAGCTAAGAGCATATCCCTGCCGGTTTGGTTAAGTAATCTCTCAATCGTTGTTTTATCCTCTTCGGCAACAGGAGTACCGCCTATCCATTTTAATTCTGCAGTAATTAAACGTTCTTCTGCAAAAAATAAAGAGATGGATGCGCGCCGATTAAATGCCTGTGATAAATAATAACCGCTTATTTCGAATCCGGCTTTTTCTATCCTGGCGATATTTTCATTAGCCAGGGCGAAATTCAGCTCTTCTTCGGCCTCTTGGTATTTACCTTTATAAAATAAGACATTGGCCAGGATCATAAGGCTTATGCTTTCCCAATGAGGAGTGCCCCAGTGTTTTAATAAAGCCTTGTGCTTTAAAAATTCCTTGACGGTATTTTCTATTTCTTGGGACATGGAAACGCCGTTAACGTATGGCTTATTCTGCCCCAATATTCTATCCATCAGGATCAGCTTGTGGTAGAGATAGAGGGCGCGATCTTTCGGTTCGCAGGCATATTCGATCGCCCTGCTCAAATCCTCCAGGCAATGCGCAAAATCTTCTCTATCGCCGTATAAAATTGAACGGATAAAATAGGCAGCTGCGGAAAACGGCCGCATCCGGATTAAATCCCCGATATCCTTAAAAATCGTTTCCTTGAGCTGGCTTGTTCCCCGGATAAGCTGAAGGTAAATCAGTGCGGCATCCACATCATAAGGATAATGGAACAAGTGGTCTTTCAGGAAACCTAATACGCTTTGGTAATCTATAAAAATAATTTTGCCTGTACCTATACCGCTAATAACCTGGTCTAAATAAATAACTAATTCGGATGCATTGCTGCTTTTAGAAACCGCTACTTCCAATACCCAAGCCAAATCTTCGCGGCTCAGGCTGCCATTAATAAATAAACTGGCTAATTTATCTAATACCTTTAAATTGTGTTCGGGCTTAAGTAAATGTTCTTTGCCGTATCGGCCCAATAAATCTGAAAACATCAGGTCTATTTCGCTGCGGGCCTGCGCCAGCGCCAACCCGGCGAGAGGACGATCCACCGGAGAGGCGGCGACCCTGGACACCTTCAATAAACCGGCAACATATGCGCCTACCGGCGAGCTGGTGGTATTTTTCAATAAATTGGTGTCATCGTGTTCTATCCTTGATTCGGTAGCCAAATGTTCCCAAAGCAAGAATGGATCAAAACTATTTCTCATCAGCGCCCTATATTCATAACTCAATAAAGCTCGTATATACCATACGTCAAATCTATAAGATTCAGGATTAGGTAATCTCAAATTTTTGTTTATAAGATCTAAATGGAGATGGGGGATATGCGTTCCTAAACGGAATCTATGAAAAGTCCCTATGACTTCACCTGCTTTTACTTCATCTCCTTTATTTACGAATGAAGCTATATGTACGTATCTGACTGCTTTCCTGCCGGCAGATTGGATAATAATTTCTTCTTCCATTAAAGATAAGCGGCGAGACCCCGAGATTACTTCCCCGGAGAGGACAGCTTTTATAGGTGTACCCATAGGTATGCGGTATGTCCTATTATTTAAAGATTCGTATTCAAAAAAATCTATTCCGGGATGGAAACGGAAACTCTCCCCTCTTCTATATGGCCCTTTACGACCCCAATGCCATCTTGAACCATATCCGGTTCCTTTACGGAAAACAAAGCGCTTAAAATTCGGAAGGCTTTCTGCGTCTAATGGAAATACAGGCCTTAAAGCCTTCCATTCTCCTGCACCTACAACCGGCGAACTCGAAAGTTCTTTCCTGAGAATGGCCAGAGTACGGTTGTTATTGTATTTGATAACCTCAAATCCTGCCCGGATAAATTCATCTTTGGTAAAAGGCATCGGATAATAGGTGGCGTGTATGCTAAAAGCTCCCGGCGACGTGAGAGCGGCAATACTATTAAGGACCTCAAGTCTTTCACTGTGCTCCAAACGGCGATACCTTAAAGGATCCCCAGAACTAGTTTCAATATCCGCCAGGACATCCAAGAACCAATTAGAAAAAGTAAGGTCAAAAGACCTGCCTGTCAACTTATCTGGAATATGCATAAGCGTTCCCTGGAGAAGGGGAACGCCATGTTTTTGGGCAAAGGAAACAAAACGGGGATCAGCTTCTACGCCGATTATGTCCGCTCCTCCCAGGCGGCGTAATATCTCTACCACTACGCCCGGCCCGCAACCAAGCTCAACTACCGGCCTGCCCCCTAAATCTCCCAAACGTTTGTAAATCTGTCCTAATAAATACTGGTATTTAGGTAGGTAATTATCGGCAGCAGTATAACCTATGGACTCTCCGTACTTTTCGCTGCGCACAAATTCATCCAGCACTGCATTATGATAAGGACCGATATGATATTCTGTTAAGAGTTGTTCAAAAGGCCTCAAACATCTGTTCACCGGCGAGCTGGCGCGCAGTTTTATTTTCCGGAGTAAACCCGGATAATCGGTTATTTCCGGAGCAGATAAATCCGAAAGGAAGTCTTTATATTTCACGGTTTTAATCAGCCCTTTCTGGCCGTCATAGGAAGTATTATAATTATGCAATACCAATTCTCCTGAAGGATAAAGGAAGATGCCTATCCGCGAAATCGCATCAAGGCCGGTATCTTCAATTTTAAAGTTTGCTCCTGAGATGTATTTAGGGATAAGCAGCTCTCTAACTTTATCTATCTGGCAGGCGAATTCGGAGTTATCGGTATAAACCAGAATTAAGCGGTTGAGCGGGTCTTCAATAAGCCCCCTTATTTCTTCCTGGCGTAAATCGTAATTAACCGCCTCAAAGAAATCAAAGTCGCTGGAGTATCTTCTAAGATACAAACGCCGCTGTCTCCTGTCTGCGATAACTATATCCATGCATTCGGAGATGAATTCGGCCAGGGGCTTAGCTTCGACGGGGACCGGATAATCCACATAACCCATCTTCTGAAAAACGCTGGTATCAATCAAATCCCTGGTAGTAATAACTACCGGCGAGCTGACGGAAGATTTTTCTTTGTGGTAGATATACCCTCCGTAAATTTCGTCTTCGTGATATGGTGAAAGAATGCCTTCTTTAGCCAATCCGCTAAAGATCGATTCCTCCATTCCGCCTATAAATACAAATCCGCCATTCCTTAAAGAAGAAACTAACGCCTTAGCAGCAGGGCGCCTTCCATCTTCTTCTAAATACTCAAACACCCACTGACAGAATATTACATCTATATTTTTAATGACTGAGCCTGATTTATCTTCTGTTAAATCCAAATATGAGAATTCTACCAGTTTTCTAATTTCAGGCTTTAACTTATAAACATCTCCTTTAAAATCAAAATAATCTTCTGTTCTATAGCCGAAAGGTAAACCCTCCTCAAAGCCCTTACTTTTATTCGCTCTTATTTCTTCAGCAAGATATTCTCCTCTTTGTGCTTCCTCTAGTAATGCAGGGTTCCTATCCGTAACAAAAATCTTGATATCCCACTCCCCGATATCCAGCATATAATCCCTGAATAATTTAACTATTATGATAGCTATTGTATAGGGTTCCATACCCAAACCGCAGCCCGCAGACCACAGGTATAGGAATCTATTTAGCTTAGATATCCTTTTTTCAATCAGGGATTTTATGATTCCCCTTAAATATTTAAGGTGCGTTGAATAATTCCAGAAGAAAGTAGACCCAAAAACCTGGAAAGGAGTATCAAATATTCCCCTTCTTCGAATTAATTCTTTCTTCATGCTGCCTTCTTCTGCCGGCGAGCTGGCTTTCATATCATCTTTATTAAACAGGCCCACACATTTTATAGCGCTAAGTATCAACAATTTCTCTGCTGCGATCATTTCATTAATCTCAGAGGCCGAATGCTTGCCTGAGTAATCAAAACTTTTATGAGCCTCAATTAAATACTTAAGTTCTGCCTCGTTAGCCAGCATGAAGTCCTGTATTAAACTAATTAATTTAAATGTTTTGTCTTTAACAGCTCTTGCCCCGCGGAGAATTCTTCCTATCTCACCTTTATTTTCTATTATAGCCGGTGTCCCTTCAAAAATTCTAAACGCATTGTCATGCATATCAGATACATCGCTATAGAGCAGTTTAGAAAACCTGAAATGCTCAATATGCGTCAACCAGTCAGAAAATCCTTTACTGCTCAAATAATTCAGGTCTTGAATTTTAACGGGCGCACCGGACAACAGCGAAAAACCAATTATGTTAGATACTACATTCAATTCTATGACCTCATGGGCTATCCCTGAAAACATTGATCTTGGATTTCCCTGGTGCAAAGTGGCGTTAAGCATAATTACAATATCTTTTATCCCTAACGTGTTTCCTTCAGCGTCAGCCAGATAATTGAAACTGGCTTTTGCAGGTAAGATCCTATCTTCAGCAAACCCCTCCTTCAAAACTCCAGTGGATCGCAACCCGTTATCAATCCTGAAATCTATATACGGATTAGGAATAGGTATTGTTCTTTTAATATTCTCAATCATAAGAGCTAAAACCTGATTTTCCTTTACTATATTTATAAGTTCATCTAAACTTTTAATGCCGTAAAGCTTACCCGGAGAGACGGGAGAAGAAGTAGGGGTAAAGGTATTGACCAGGGAGCCAGGGGTGAGAGGAGAGGAGCTGTTCATACCCAGCTGATCTTTTAACCACAAAGCCCCTGAGCGTACGTTTAAGTCTTCACCGCTTAAATCTTTTTTAGACGCCCACAATTCAACAAAGTTCTTTATCCTGTTCCTTACCGCCCAACTGCGAGACTCATAGAATAAACGCCTGATCTGCTCGCCGGCGCTGAATTCCTTACGCAGCATTGCAACCATTATTTCATCTATGCCTCCCTCTACGCTCCTGCCCCAGACCTTCTGGGCCTCATTACGGGTAAGGATCCTTAAGAATATCTCCCTGGAAGCATAACATTCATTGGGAGTTAACGCGCATTCTTCAAGCGCCCTGAATACGTCTCCTTTCTCCACCCATTCCATTCTTCTTTCAATTATCTCAAGGCTGGAGATAACCGCATCCATCCTGGCATCTTTCCTGAGTAGAAGGGCCGCCCAGAAGGCTTCCTCAACAGGATTAATCCTGGAAAGCATAGCCACAGCCTCAAAACGCAGGACATAAATATCGCTGAGATAATATTTTCTTAATCCTGAAACGAATTCCGATAGGTCTCTATTCCTTTCAAACTTATCAAATGTCTCATGAATTCTTCTTACCTCCTGCCAAACGTCTCCATTACCCAGGGCCCTGCCGGATATGCCGTCAGCCAGCCCTTGCAGGAAAGCATCCCCCAAATCACGCCACTCAATAACCGTGCGGAAATTATTAAAGAATCCGGCATTACCGTTCAATAAGGAATCATTCTGATAAAGCCACATAAATTTAGACATCCGTCTCTCGGAAATTATAAAGAATTGGCAGCTGGGGAAATTAGAAGCTATCACAAAATCTGCCCTTCTTGTTATCTCAAGTCGTTTTTTGTTTCCGATGGATACCAGGCAAATTTCCGGATTGGCTTCCCGCAATATCCTCGCGGTATCATCAATCTCCTCCCTGCTGTCTCCGAAGAAATTACCTCTCTTGACCACCCAGTTTCCGTTAGCCCTATAGACCAGGACTTGGTATTCGTTTTCCGCGGCTAGGCTTATTTCTCTTAAAGACGGAGGATAGATTGGATAGGCCGGCTGCAGGTCTGTAGAGGTTGGCCGGTGCGCGAACTCCCACATCAGGTCGCTGTAGTTATGCAGTGGTGAGCTGGAATAATTTACGCGCGTCCGCTGGAAAATAAGCGATTGCTTTCCGCAAGCCACGGAAGGTAAAGCAAAGCTGATTATTCTTTCCGGCGGGGCGCGTAAATCAACTTTTATCGGTGAACTACCGGCGAATAAATCCCTGATCGTTTCTTTCTCCAGGGGGAACCTGAGCCTGAATTGCTCTATGTCGTCAGCGCCTTTTAAATCTCTGCCAAAAATATCCTCGTCGTTTTCATCGCAAAAATCCCTATCTATAAACAGGCCTTTTGCGTCATATTCTTTATTAACATATTCTCTTAATCTTCTGTTAACCGCGCCAACCTGCTCAAGGACTATTTGGTTTATATCATTTAATTCCCTGATGAATTTACTTGCCTCATTTATAGATTCAGAGAGGTCGCCGAAATCAAATGAGAAAAACCGCAAGCCATTCTTTTCAATGCCATAATTAGCCAGTACCCCTGTCCTATCCGTATCTACGGCCCCTCTTTTATAGATATTAATAATTATCTGCCTGTACCTATCTATTGTATTTTGGCAGGCGGCAATGTTATTTTTTCTTGCCAGTCGCTTGAGATATTCCAGCCAGGGAATAATCTCCCTCTGAACGATAACTACCTCTTCTTCCATCGCTCCGAAACTTTTAACCCGGAAGAATAAAGAATCTTCTTCGCCCTTTCGGGAGTCAAAATATACTGTAGGCGCAGCCAGGCCTTCCAATATCCTCATCGCAATATTCTTAAGCGGATTAAGCCAATAATGATCTATATAATTAAAGCTCTCGGAATTAGGATATTTGAGTACGTATCCTTGAGTGTCTTTCAGGCAATAAAGGTGCCTGCCTGCTCCTGCCCACCCTAACTCAACTCTCTTGCTAGATATAGTTTTGCTTTCCTGAACATCCCCCAGCAATTCCTTAAACGGCTCCATCGCTGAAAGGAGGAATTTGCTCTCTACGACGTCTGCGTCGAATATCCCTTTTCCTTGTAATGCTTTCCTTAATTCACCGACATTGCTTATGCTTAAGATCTCTTTTAATTCCGCAATAGGTAACACGGGTAATCTTTCCTGCAAAGACGATTTAAATCTGCCAAAAGCCGCCCACTTACTCTCTCCGCCGCTTTTCCTATCAGCCCTTGTAATCGGACTGGAAGACAGGCTATACAATGTTTCAATATTTCCCCTGCCCACCGGCGAGCTGGACGACTCCTTTAACATTTTCATGAGTCTATCCCAATCAACGTATTCTTGGCCGTTGTCCGCAACGGATGTCGGCAAATCCTTTATCTGAATTACTGTTGTGAGAAGGCTACCCAAGACTTCGATTTTCTTTATCAAAGGAAATATAGCCTCGACAAAGCTTGGCACATCATACGTATCTCCCAAGGTAGCAACCTTTATCCAAATCATTTGAGCCATAGCTCCTAAATCTAATTCCCTCACATCTTCCATAGAATGCCATAGCAACGGCAAGTCCTGCCTCGCCTGTTCTAGCAGACTCAAGCGGCCACAGCCTACCATTAAACGAATAGCATCCTTAATCTCACCAATATTTTCGTCGACTTCTTTACAAAGTGAGGCAGACTTGATCTTTAAGACGCTATTCCTGATCCTGTCCACGTACATATCCAAACCATCTACAAAGGCCTTGAGTTTACGGAATTCTTCATCGGAAACCGGCGAGGCGGCGCCGTTTTCCTGCTTCAATACCTCATCAATTAAATCGTTTGCCTCTTTAAGCTTTGGATCGACTATTAATTGCTCCTCCAATATATTCCATAAATCAGCCTTAACGCCGACGAACCACCCTTTTCTTGCTTTGTACCATTCTCCGGTTGTGCTATGTATAATTTTATCCGGTATTGCATCTATATGAGGAAGGTTTCGGAGCCAACGAAGATGTTGGAATAATTCTTTCCGGGCAGCGATAATATTTTCACTTTCCACCGGCGAGCCGGAGCAGTTGCCATTACATTCTCTTATCCTCTCTGCGACCAGTTTCTTTTCATCTAAATAATAAAGCTCACCGCTATTTTTGAGTAAAGCTTCGGCTTGCAGATAAAATTTCAATGCCTCCGGGTAATAACGCTTGGAGAA
>JAQUAP010000034.1 GCA_028687205.1 Candidatus Omnitrophota bacterium | reverse complement strand
GTTGGCGTCAGTTAACGCCTCTCCGATTAAAGAGGCATTCTTCTCTACTAATAACGGCGCGTTATCATCCTGGGTATATTTCAACTCATAGTTCTCGGGGACTTTCCCGGCTAACGCGTCTGCCAGAGCTGCCTGGTCCGCAGAAACTAGCTTGAACTCAAGTAAGGCGACTTTACCGATTAATTCCCTGGCGCGCTCCCTATCCGTAAAACCGGGCAGCTCCACGACAATCTCGTCAACGCCGTGCTTCTGGATTAGGGGTTCGCGCACGCCGTAGCTGTCTATTCTCTTGCGGATAACCTCTATGGCGCGGTCAGCCGCATCCTCCCTAGCATTTTCCGGGACTTTAGCTGTATCAACCTTGAGCAGAAGATGCATCCCGCCTTTTAAATCCAGGCCGAGGTTTATCCTTTTGTTTAAAGGAAAGGTAAAATATACGCACAATCCCAGGATAGCCAGTATAAAAATAGATTTATAAATAAGCCTCTTTTCCATTTTTCGCTATTTCTCCTTAGGCTGCCGGATTAAGCTGTTTCTTAACAAAAGCTACGCAGTTCTTTTCTAATTCAATCTTCACGTTATCGTCTATTCTCAAAGTGATAGTTTTTTCTTTCACATTAACGATAGTGCCGTGGATGCCGCTGGAGGTAACGACCTCATCATTCTTACTGAGGTTCTTCAGCGTCTTCTGGTGCTCTTTCTCCTTCTGCCTTTGCGGACGGATGAGCATAAAATAAAAAATTACAAAAATAAGGATTAAGGGAACAAGGTTTACGATCGGGTTAGCTGCCTGTGGTTGCATTCTTTTTCTCCTTTTTAAGCAGGCTCTTGACTGTCTGCGAAGCCTGCGCGCCGTTTTTAATCCATTGCTCAATACGCTCCCGCTTTAATTTCACCTCTCCGGTTGTGGGGACATAAAATCCGAGCTCCTCTAAAACCCTGCCGTCGCGGCCGGTACGCTCATCATAAGCGGCAAGGCGAAAATGCGGTTTGCCTTTAGGGTTTTTACCGATCCTTCTTAAGCGAATATGCACTGCCATTAGTATTTCCTCCTTTTTATTTTACAATCGCTTCCATCAAGGCCTTAGCCTTATTTACCGTCTCAATATACTCTTTTTCCGGCACAGAATCCGCTACGATCCCCGCGCCTGCCTGGATATACGCCTTATTGCCCTTGATCAGGATAGTCCTTATATTAATACAGGTATCCAGGTTATGCGAAAAGCTAAAATACCCCACGCATCCGGCATAAGGCCCGCGCCGGGTATTTTCCAGCTCATCGATAATCTCCATCGCGCGGATCTTCGGGCTGCCGGAAACCGTGCCCGCAGGGAAGGTCGCTTTCAACACATCATAAATATCATAACGTTTATTGTCAAGCTTTCCTTTTACCTCGCTTACCAGGTGCATGACATGCGAATATTTTTCTACGCTCATGAATTCGGATACTTCCACTGTGCCGGTTTTACTTACCCTGCCTAAATCATTCCTGCCTAAATCAACGAGCATCAGGTGTTCGGCCCGTTCTTTCTTATCTTTGATTAACTCCCGCGCCAACTTTATATCCCCGGCTTCATCTTTTCCGCGTGGCCGCGTCCCGGCAATCGGCCGCGTCTGGATCAGGCCGTCCTCGCAGCGCACCAGCATTTCCGGGGAAGCCCCGACCAGGTGCATATCTTTTAAACGCAGGAAATACATATAAGGAGAAGGATTAAGGCTGCGCAGCTTGCGGTAAATCGTAAACGGGTCTTTAGCGGTAGTAATCCTGAAGCGCTGGGAAGGGACAACCTGGATAACGTCTCCTTTTTTAATATATTGCTTGGCTTTGTTGACCGCGTTTTCAAATTCGCTCTTTTTAAAATTCGAGCTGAATTTAATTTTTTGCGCAGGGGCCCTTGTAATTTCATTTTCGTTAAGCGGCTGGTTAAAATCCGCCTGAATCGCCTCTATCTTCCTGGCGGCTTGGTTATAAAGGATTTTGCTTTTGGCCGCCGTAAGTTTTCCTTTAGGTAAAATTACATTGCTGACGATTTTTATATTGTGGTTCACATGGTCAAAAACCAATAAAGTATCCGCTAACATCAGGAGGACATCGGGAGTTTTTAAATCATCGGGGTTTTTATCGGGCAGCTCTTCAAAAAACCTCACTGTATCATAACCGATAAAACCGACCAGGCCTCCGCAGAAGCGCGGCAGGCCTTTGACTGCCACCGCTTTAAAGGGTCGCATGATCTTTTTTACTTCATCGATAGGGCTGGCGCTGGCGATAAATCTTTTAACGCTTTTTTTAGCCGGCGCGCTGATTTCAATATTGCGGCCTTTGGCTTTAAAGACCAGGCTTGGGGAGGCGCCTAAAAAAGAGAAACGGGCGATCTTCTCCTGCCCTTCTACGGACTCCAGTAAAAAAGCGTAGTCGCCCTTAGTTATCTTCAGGTAGGCGGAAACCGGAGTCTCCAGGTCAGCGTTGATTTCTTTATAGACCGGGATTACGTTGCCCTTTTTAGCCAAGCTTAAGAATTCTTCCAGCGCAGGATGGATCATTTTATCTTCCTGAAAAAACAACTCCTGTTCCCTGTATGGCAGGCTACGCCCACCTGGCGCACCTTAATTAAAAGCGTATCCATATCGCAATCATAGGAAATTGATTTAACGCATTGAAAATGGCCGCTGCTCATTCCCTTCACCCAATAAACTTTGCGCGAACGCGACCAGAAACAGGTCTTTCCGGATTTAAGCGTGCGGCGTAAAGATTCCTTATTCATATACGCAAGCATCAGCACCTGGCCTGTCTTATAATCCTGGATTATCGCCGGGATTAACCCGCATTTATCAAATTTAAAATCCTTTAAACTAACCTTGGCTTTCTTTGTCATAACCTTACCGCTATCCCCTTCTCCTTTAAATATTCCTTTACTTCTTTTACCGTGCACTCCCCGTAATGAAAAAGCGAGGCAGCCAAAGCTGCCTGGCAGCCTGTCCTGGCAAAACAATCATAAAAATGCTCTAACTTACCGGCTCCGCCTGAGGCGATAACCGGGATATTCACGGCTTTACAGATCGCGGCGGTCAAATCCAGGTCATAACCGTCTTTGGTCCCGTCATAATCCATACTGGTTAAAAGAATCTCGCCAGCGCCAAATTCTGCGCCTTTTTTAGCCCACTCCAGGGCATCCAGCTCCGTAGGGGTCCTGCCTCCGTTAATATAAACTTCCCAGCCCTGCTCTTTCTTTTTAGCGTCAATAGCCAAAACAATGCACTGGCTGCCGAATTTTTTAGCCGCGTCCGCGATCAATTCCGGAAATTTTACTGCCTGGGTGTTTAGCGATACTTTTTCCGCGCCGGCATTTAAAAGGTCCCTTATGTCGCCTAAATCAGCCACTCCTCCGCCGACAGTAAAAGGCATAAAGATATTCTGGGCTATTCTTTCCACTAAGGATACGAGGGTCTTGCGTTTTTCAACGCTGGCAGTTATATCCAGAAAAACCAGCTCATCCGCCTCTTGCTTATCATAAGCCCTGGCTACTTCAACCGGGTCGCCGACGTCTTTTAAGCCCAAAAATTTTACGCCTTTTACCACCCTGCCGTCTTTAATATCCAGGCAGGGAATAATGCGCTTGGTAAGCATAGGTTATTTTGTTTTTTGATTCAGGTATTCGTTTAATGCTGTCCAGGTTTTTTTAGTAACCCTGCCGTTAACTTTTAAATTATGCGCCCTCTGGAAGGCCTTAATCGCCTCGCGCGTTTGTTGGCCCCTGCGGCCATCAATCTTCCCCTGATAAAAGCCCGCATTCTTTAAAGCAGTTTGGATATCTTTCATGTTGGGGTGCGGCTTTACCTTAAGGACGGCTTTTTCTTTCCCGGCTTCAACAGTATTAAGCTGCTCGGTTGCCTTATTAAGCGCTTCCTTCAAATTGCTGATCTCCTGGTCTTTACTTTGCGTCTGGGTCTCTAAAACCGAAACTTGGTTTCTTAACCCCTGGATCTCCAAATCCTTCTGCTTGACCGTGCTCATTGACGCGCATCCGGCTAAGGATAGCGCGAATACCACTACCAGCGCTAAAACAAAGACTTTTCTAAACATACCCCCTCCTTTTGGCTAAGAAAATTTTAAGGCCTGAGGCAAAGTGAACCTTCCCTCATATAAAGCCTTACCAATAATAACCCCGCTTACGCCCTCTTTCTCCAGGCTTTTTAGTTTATGTAAATCCCCTAAGCTGGAAATCCCTCCCGAGGCGATAATTTTTAATCCGGTCAATTTTAAAAGCCGCTTAATCTCTTTTATGTTCGGGCCGGCCAGGGTCCCGTCTTTTAGGGTATCGGTATAAATTAATTCCTTAAACCCGAGTTTTTTTAAAGAAAGGCTGAAATCCGCGGCAGCGGTTTTTTTATGCCCGGACTTCCAGCCGCGGACCATAACCAGGCCGCTTTTAGCGTCAACCCCCACAATGACCTTATGTTTAAATTTTTTAAAAGCCTGGGCTAAAAATTCTTTATCCTCAACGGCCTTTGTCCCTAAAACAACGCGGCTTACGCCGGTAGCCAAAATATCCGCGATAGCCTTCAGGCTCCTTATCCCGCCGCCGCATTCTACCGGCACCTTGATCTGCCTGGCTATGGCTTTAATAATAGCTAAATTTTTAGGGGTACCGCTAAAGGCACCGTCTAAATCCACGAGATGCAGGAATTCCGCGCCCTGGGCTACCCAATGCCTAGCAACTTTAAGCGGGTCCCGGGAATAAACCTTCTTATTCGACCTGCCCTGCACATACCTTACTACGCAGCCGTCTTTTAAATCTATAGCCGGAATGATCAGCATAAGTTAACAAAGTTTTCTAACATTTTTAAGCCTATCCTCTGGCTTTTTTCCGGATGAAATTGCGCCCCGTATACATTCTCCTGCCAGACTACCGAGGCAAAAGCTGCGCCGTAATCCGTAGTTGCGGCAACGCAAGCGCTATTAGCGGACTTAGGATAATACGAGTGGCAAAAATAAACGTAAGGCTCGTCCGGAATATCTTTTAATAACCCGCATTCGCTTTTGACTTTTTTAATCTGGTTCCAGCCCATATGCGGGACTTTTAAATCAGAGACCGGAAACTTCTTAACCTCGCCCTTAATGATCCCCAGCCCTTTACGCTGGGCCGCCTCTTCGCTTTTTTCAAACAAAAGTTGCATCCCGAGGCAAATCCCCAAGAATGGTTTTTTATGCTTTACTTCATCCCTAATCAGGCTAGCTAAACCCTGTTTCTCTAACTCCTGCATTGCCTCGCCAAACGCGCCTACTCCGGGTAAAACTAATTTCTCGCAGGAAGAGATTTCTTTGGGGTTATTCGTAACTTTTATTTTAGCGCCGTAAAGCTCCAGCGCCTTTTTTACGCTATGAATATTCCCCATACCATAGTCAATTATCGCAATCATCTTTTGATAGGGACGGTTCTCAAGACAAAGCTAAAGCGTCCCCTGTATGGGGACACTTTGAGATTGAGTTGAGAACCGTCCCTGATTCCTCATTAGTCTATAACCCCTTTAGTTGAAGGAATGCCCTTTCTGCGGGGGTCAATTTGCGTGGCTATATCCAAAGCCTTGCCTAAAGCCTTGAAAACAGGCTCCAAAGTAGCATGCAAGTCTTTATTGGGATTATCTATTTTTATATTCAGATTCATTCCCAGCTGCTTGGCAAAGGCCTCAAAAAAATGCTCTGCGTATTTCATATCGTAACCATCCTGTGATTGGGGAATCCCTAAAGGACCTGATTGCCCTCCGAGATTCAACTTAAACGAACCCCTGCCGCTGATGTCAACCGCTACATTTGCAGTCACATCTTCCATCGGCACAGACATAGAGCCAAGCCGGTTAATGCCGGCCTTGTCTCCCAACGCCTCTTTAAAGGCCTGGCCTAAGACAATACCCAGGTCTTCATTAGTATGATGAATATCTACTTTTAAGTCAGCTTCATTAGTAGTGACCTCTAAATCAAAGTGCCCCCAGAACGCGAATAATTCCAGCATATGGTCCAGAAAACCTATGCCGGATTTAATCTTTGACTCTCCGGAGCCGTCAATATTCAGCTTGACCGTTATATCCGTCTCTTTAGTTTTTCGGTTTTTACTCGCTTCTCTCATCTTTCTCCTTAGCCCACAAGGGCATACCCGCGCAATTCCTTATAAGCGCGGGGTATTATTCAAACCTCGCCTTTACTGAATCAATGTGCTTGCCTAAGCCTTCAATCCCGGCGATTTTTTCCAAAGGCTCGCGCATCTTCTCCAGGGCCTTCTTGGAATAACTGATAATGTGATTGCTTTTCATAAAATCACAGACCGATAAGCCTGAGAAAAACCTGGCAGTCCCGCCTGTAGGCAAGACATGGCTTGGCCCGGCAACATAGTCTCCTACCGCAGCCGGGCTATACGGCCCTAAGAATATCGCGCCGGCATTTTTTATGCCTTTAAGCAGGCGGCGCGGGTTTTGCACCATGATTTCAAGGTGCTCAGGCGCGATTTTATTGCTGATTTCAACTGCCTGCTCTAAATTTTTAGTTAAAATAATAAAACCATCCTGTCCATCAGCTTGTGATTTGACCTGCTGGGCTAAGGACTTGGAATTAGTAATCAGCACAGCCAGGCCTTTAGCATGTTCTTTCTGGGCAGCTAAATCCGCGATGATGTATTTGGGGTCGCTAAAGCGGTTGGCAATGATCACCAGCTCCGTAGGCCCGGCAATCATATCAATATCTACCTGGCCAAAAACCTGGCGCTTTGCCTCGCTCACATAGATATTCCCCGGGCCGACAATCTTATCTACCGCAGGGATGGTTTTGGTGCCGTAAGCTAAGGCGGCAATGCCTTGGGCGCCACCCACGCGGTAAATCTCATCCACCTTTAATAGATCCGCCATAACTAATATGTGCGGGTTAATATAACCATTTTTATTCGGCGGGCTGATCAGGGCGATTTCCCTGACTCCGGCTATCTTTGCCGGGAGCACGCTCATATAAACCGTAGAAACCAGGGGCGCTGTCCCTGCCGGTATATAAACCCCTACGCGGCCTAAAGGCTTATAATTTTCTCCCAGCATTACCCCATCGCTGTCCTTAATCCTCCAGGATTTTTTCAGGGCCTTGCGGTAAAAACGGTTTATATTTTCTATTATCGTCTTTAAGCTGGAGATAAAATTAGGAGTGATATTCTGGTATGCCCCGCTGATCTCAATTTCCGAGACCTTTAATTGCCGCGGCATTAATTTAACGCCGTCAAATTTCCGGGTATATTTTATCAACGCCTCATCGCCGAAAACAAGCACGTCGTCAATGATCTTCCTGACCTTGTCTTCGACGCGCGCCTTTTTAAACGCGCCGCGGTTATAAATCTTTTCTAACTGCTTGCTTCCGTAACGGATTATCTTCATATGTTGATTACCTTTCTGAGTTCTTCAATGGCCTGTGCTAAATTTTCCGGCTTAGTTCCGCCTGCCTGCGCAAAATCCGGCCGGCCGCCCCCAGAGCCGCCGATAAGCGGGGCAACCCGGCGGATTAATGCCCCCGCATCCAGGCCTTTAGATAATAAATCCTGCGTAACCGCGATAACCAGGTATGCCCTCTTCTGTTCATTATCCTGCGAACCTAAGGCGATTACTCCCTGCTTTAGCTCTGCTTTTACCTTATCCGCGAGGAGCCTTAAAGAATGCATATCTAAGCCGGGCTCAAGCGAAGCAACCAGATTTACCGCGTTTATCCTGACCGCGTTACTTATCAGCCTGGGAGCTGCGTCTTGCAGGCAGATATTTATCTCTATGCTGCGCTTCTTTTCCTGTTTCTTTAACTCCTTTAAATTCTCCATTCTTTTAGCTTCTTCAGCGGCTTTCTTCTGCTCATCCTGAATAAACTGCTCGGCAAAACCTGCGGTTACACCTTCAATCCTCCTTATGCCGCTGGCTACCGAGCTCTCGCTGGTTATTTTTATCAGGCCGATATTACTGACATTATCCAGGTGTGTTCCCCCGCATAACTCTTTAGATATATCTCCGATACTTACCACGCGCACACACTCGCCATATTTCTCTTCAAAAAATGCCAATGCCCCGGCCTGCTTTGCCTCCTTTAAAGGCATCTCTTTACAACTTACTGCCTGATGTTTATAAACATACTCGTTAGCTACTTCTTCAACCCGGGCAATCTCTTCTTTAGATAAACCTTTAAAATGCGTAAAATCAAAACGGAATTTATCTTCGGCTACCAGTGAACCCTGCTGCTGGACATGCGTGCCTAAAACTTTTCTTAAAGCTGCCTGTAATATATGCGTAGCCGTATGGTTGCGGGCGATATTTAACCTGCGTTCGGTATTTATTTCGGCAACCACTTTATCTCCTTTTTTAAAGCTGCCGGAGATAACCTTGCCGATATGTAAAATAACATTACCTGCTTTTTGCGTATCTAAAACCGCAAAAACATTCTTTCCGTTTACCAATTTACCGGTGTCACCGACCTGGCCGCCGCTTTCGGCGTAAAAAGGAGTCTGGTCCAAAACGATTTCTTTACCGTCTTTTAAAATAGCCAGGATTTCAGCTTTTACGGAATTTTCTTTATAACCGGTAAATTTAGTATCTTTTAGTTTCAGGTCAGGCACTTTGGCGTCAAAGACATCACCCTTCATTGCGCTTTGCGCCTTAGAACGCTGCTTTTGCTGTTCCATCTCTCGACTAAATCCTCTATCAAATTCCTCCTGGTTAATCTTTATACCCTTAACATCTAGCCAATCTTTAGTCAGTTGTAGAGGCACTCCATAAGTATCGTAAAGACTAAAAGCTATTTCTCCGGCTTTTTGGGAATCATCTACGCTAAGATTTGTAGTATTTTTTACCAATTCACTTATAGCCTTTTTTACGAACTGATCACTTGAATCTAAAATATTAATAAAATTTTTTTCTTCATTCAAAATAACTAAAGCAATGTCTTCCTGTTTTTCCTTTAAATCTGGATAAGGCGTGTGCATAACCTGAGCCACTAAAGGGACTAATTTATTTAAAAATTGTTTCTTTATTCCTAAAGACCTTAAGTGCTCTACACTCTTACGAATTACTTTTCGAACAACATAACCTCTCGATTCGTTTGAAGGTAATACACCGTCATAAATACAGAAAACTACTGCACGGATATGATCGGCTACTGCATAAACGAGTTCGTCCCTTCGTTTTTTAGCAGGATTTGCCGTGATATGTTTTTCAATTTCTTTGACTATCGGGACAAAAAGATCGGTTTCAAAGTTACTCTGCTTACCCTCCATTACCGAAGCTAACCTCTCTAACCCCATTCCGGTATCAATATTCTTATTGGGCAGCGGCTCTAAAGAACCGTCTTCCTTGCGGTTAAACTGGGTAAAAACCAGGTTCCAAATCTCCACAAACCTACCGCAATCACAGGCAGGCGAACAATCCGGCTTACCGCAGCCAATATCAGCGCCAAAATCATAAAATATTTCAGAACAGGGGCCGCACGGCCCATTCGGCCCTTTTGTCTTTGCTTCAGCCGGCCAAAAGTTATCTTTGTCGCCAAGCTTAATGATTTTCTTAACCGGTATGCCTATTTTATCTTTCCAGATCTTATAGGCCTCGGCATCATCTTGATAAACCGAAATCCAAAGCTTAGCTTCTTCTATTTTCAGCTCTTTAGTCAGGAACTCCCAGGCCCAGCTAATCGCCTCATCCTTAAAATAATCGCCGAAGGAAAAATTTCCCAGCATCTCAAAGAACGTATGGTGGCTGTTGGTCTTGCCGACTTTATCCAAGTCATCGGTACGCAGGCATCTTTGCGAAGTAGCCGCGCGCTTAAACCCGGAATCAAACCCTAAAAATTCCTTTTTGAACTGGTTCATCCCCGCCGGAGTAAATAATACCGTCGGGTCATCCTTAGGCACTAATGAGTCGCTCTCTACGATCTTGTGTTTTTTGGATTTAAAAAACGCGAGGAATTTTTCTCTTAGGGAATCTACCTGCATAGTTGATTTAACGTATCAATGACGATTTCAGGGGAAAACCCGCGGCGCAATAGAAACGCGTAAACCCGCCTCTTGGCGCTTAGCGGATCAATTCCTTTTAATCTGCTTAATCTCCCTTTGGCTAAATCTAAAACTGTCTTGTCTTCGGAATAGTCTTTTAGCTTGGCGGCTTGCTCCTCGATTATTTCTTTAGCTACACCTTTTTGCCGCAATTCCTGCCTGATTCTTCTTAAACCCAACGGCCTTTTTAAACGCGAGTTAATCCAGGCCGAGGCAAAAATATTATCGTCAATAAATTTCTTTTCTTTCAGGAAAGAAATTACTTCTTTTATCGTCTCTGCGGGGATTTTCTTAAGCTTTAGGCGCTGAGCAAGCTCATTTTCGCTGCGCAACCTGAATTTAAGCAAAAGAAACGCGTAATCTCTGGCCTTATCAAAAGACTCTGTCCGTTTATTCAACGCTCAGTTTCTTCCTGACTTCTTTTTCTATTTGCTCCTGCAGCTTAGGATTTTCTTTTAAGCCCTTAATCGCCGCGTCCCTGCCCTGGCCAAGCTTCTCATTATTAAATGACAACCAGGTCCCGGATTTAGTGATTATTTCCATATTCACGGCAGCGTCGATTACCGCTGCGGTCTTGGCAATGCCTTCGTTATGCAGGATATCAAACTCCGCCTCACGGAAAGGAGGGGCAATTTTATTCTTCACCACCCTTACCCTAACATGATTGCCGATTACCCTATCCCCTTCTTTTAAATAAGCGATCCTGCGCACATCTAATCTTACCGAGGCATAAAATTTCAGCGCCCTGCCTCCGGGAGTAGTTTCCGGCGAACCGAACATCACGCCGATCTTCTCCCGCAGCTGATTGATAAAGATTACCGTCGTACGCGATTTACTAATGGCGCTGGTCAATTTGCGCAAGGCCTGTGACATCAGGCGCGCCTGAAGCCCCATATGCGAATCTCCCATTTCGCCTTCAATTTCCGCCCGCGGAGTAAGCGCGGCAACCGAGTCAATGACCACCAAATCCACGGCGTTTGAGCGCACTAAAGTCTCGGCGATCTCCAAAGCCTGCTCCCCTGTATCCGGCTGGGAAATTAAAAGGTCATCCAGGTTTACTCCGATCAGCTTGGCGTAAGTAGAATCAAAAGCGTGCTCGGCGTCAATAAACGCGGCTACCCCGCCTTTTTTCTGGTTTTCCCTTATGGCGGTCAAAGTCAAGGTGGTCTTTCCGGATGCTTCAGGCCCGAATATCTCAACTACCCTGCCGCGAGGCAGGCCGCCTACGCCTAAAGCCACATCCAAAGTAAGCGCGCCCGTAGGAATAGTCTCTACATTGGCTTTGACATGCGCGCCGAGTTTCATAATGGAACCCTTGCCGAATTGCTTCTCAATCTGGACTAAAGCCAGCTCTAAGGCTTTATTCCGGTCAGAAATATTCTGCGCTTCTTCCTTTTTTTCTTTGGTAACCATAACTGCCTCCGATTTTGTGAGTTTTAGAGTTAATATTATATCCTGCCCCCGCCCCACTGTCAAACAAATAATACCCTATAATGACCCTGTCAAGTTTCCCGCTCAGGTCGGTTTTTTAACGCCAATGATCTTTCGTATTTCGGTGGTTGCTGAACTCGCTCCTCGGTCTCTACCTCGGAGCTCGGACAGCATCGCCATCCCGAGATTGCCAAGCTTTGCTTGGCCTCGGGATACCCGAAATACTCAAGCTCCATTGGCTAAAACCTCCATTCGCGGTTAAACTTGCCAGTGTCATTTTAAGAACATGTATAATTTCTTAGCGGATGGCTTGGCTTGGTTCCGAGCGGGGCATATGAAGTCCAGCAAGCAAGTGTCCCAGCGAGGAACAAGGCAAGGCAGCCGCTAAGACATAATCCTCCTTTCTATAGTAATAGACGCAAAGGTACCCGTAATCTAACTTAAGCATTGGCGGGGTTGACAACAAGACTAAAATATGCTACATTTATCCCTTATGGAAGAGCTGAATAAATTAAAACAGGAGCTTGAGCGCACTAAAACCGAGCTCGGGATACTCTACGAAATCTCTAATGCCATGCGTACTACCTTAAAGCTGGATGAAATCCTCTATATCATCCTTACCGGAGTAACTGCGCATATCGGGCTGGGTTTTAACCGGGCACTCCTTTTCCTGATTAATGAAAAAGAAGGCTTCATTGAAGGTAAAATGGGCATCGGCCCCCACTCAGGCGAAGAAGCTAACCGTATCTGGAGACAGATAGAAGGCGAAAAAATGGACCTGGATGACCTGATCAACGCCTATAAATCCTCCGATAATGGCGAGAACGGTTTTGAATCCGGTTTCAGCAAACAGGTACGCGGCTTGAAGGTGGCGTTTAGCGATACAAATGAAAACCTATTGAGCCTGGTAGCGCGGGAGGGGATGCCGCTGCACCTATCTAAAGAAACGATTGGAAGCTACCGGAATACCCCGCTGCTGCAATTCTTAAAAAGCGAAGAATTAGTCTTAATCCCCCTGAAGGCCAAAGACAAGATTAACGGGATCATCGTCGCGGATAATTTTATTACCCGTGAGCCGATCGGTAAAGACGACCTGCACATGCTCACTATGCTTGCTAACCAGGCAGGCCTGGCAATCGAAAACTCCCAACTTTATGAAAAAACCCTTATGCAGGCAAACCTTGACTCTCTGACTGAGCTCTGGAACCACGGCTATTTCCAGTACCTCCTGCTTTCAGAATTAGAAAAAAGCAGGACCATAAAATCACCCTTAAGCCTGATTTTGCTGGATATAGATTATTTTAAGGTTTACAACGACCATCTCGGCCACCAGGCAGGAGACAAGATACTCCGGGAATTAGCCGACCTGCTTAAAAATCAATCGCGTAAGATGGATTTTGTCTGCCGTTACGGCGGTGAAGAGTTTGGGATGATACTGCCGCAAACTGATAAAAGTGAAGCGTTCTTAATTTCCGAACGCCTGAGGATGGATATTGAAAAACACACCTTTATGCACGAAGATATATTCCCAACTAAGAAACTTACCGTAAGTATCGGAGTAGCTTCTTTTCCCGAAGACGGCTTACTGCCTGCCGAGCTCATTTCCGCTTCAGATAAAAATTTATACCAGGCCAAGCGTAAAGGCCGCAACAATACCTGCTGCTAAGCCGGACTGGTCACAGCCTCGGCTGCCTCTTCCTTCTTATCATTAGCAAACTTAACCGAAACAATCTTGGATATGCCGGAATGCTCCATCGTAATGCCGTACATAACATTGGCATTAACAATCGTCTTTTTATTATGGGTAATCACGATGAATTGCGAGCCTTTGGCAAATTCCTGCAATACCCTGGAGAACCTATCCACATTGGCTTCGTCTAATGCGGCGTCGATCTCATCCAGGATACAGAACGGCGAAGGCTTGACTTTAAAAATAGCAAAGATCAGCGCGATGGCCGACATAGATTTCTCTCCGCCGGACAATAAGAGCACGTTTTGCAGTTTCTTCCCCGGCGGCCGGCAGATAATCTCAATGCCCGACTCCAGCGGGTCCTGCTCGTCAATCAGATAAACCTGCGCGTCGCCTCCGTTAAAAAGCAGGCGGAAATAATTGCGGAATTCTTCGCGTACCTTCTCGAATGTCTCCAGGAACATCTGCTTGGTGGTGCGGTTAATCTTCAGGATTGCCTGGTGCAGGGATTCTTTTGCCGTTACGAGGTCTGTCTGCTGCTGAACCAGGAAGTCATAACGCTTCTTTAACTC